>JBDTCF010000025.1:0-10218 GCA_039923715.1 Vulcanimicrobiaceae bacterium | reverse complement strand
GAAGCGCTCGACGTCGAGCGCTTTGCCGTGGTATACGACGGCATCGAGGCGGGACTGCTGCGCGATGCCAACGCGCGCTTTGCCACGCTCCGCGACGCTGGGAAACTGTCCGGATTCATCCCCGGCGAGCAGCCCAACGCTCGCGGCGCCGAAGCGATGGGGATGCGTCCGCGGCAGGGTGGTCTCGATTCGCGGGCGATGTTTGAGGCCGCTCGCGACGGCAAGCTCGCCGTGCTGTCGCTCTTCGGCGTCAATCCGATTCTGCGCTACGCCGACGGCGCGCTCGCGCGCGCGGCGCTCGAACGCGCGGCATTCGTCGTCGTCAGCGAACTCTTTATGACGGAGACCGCCCTGCAGGCTTCGCTCGTCTTGCCGGCGCGCGGACCATTCGAAAAGGACGGGCATGTGCTCGACATGACCGGCAGGCCGCTCGCGGTCGCCGCCGGGTTGGCGCCGCCGCCTGGGACGCTCTCGGATGGCGAGATGGTGGTCGCGCTCGGCGCCGAACTTGGGGTCGCGGTTCCGACGCCGAGCGAACTGGCCGACGCGGCGGTCACTCCGCCCGCTAAGGACCACGCGCAACTCCCCACGACTCCCGCGGCGGCACCCGGAACGCCTGCCGACGACGCGAGCCTGCGGCTTGCAATCGCGTCGAACATCTTCGCGGGCGGCGGCACCGCGCGATTCGACGAGCTAATCGGGGGGCTACGCCCCGGGCCTTCGCTGCTGATCGCAGCTGCTTGCGCGGCGAAGTTGGGCATCGCGGACGGCGACCTCGTCGACGTAACCGCGGGCGAGCGCGCGATCCGCGGCCTGCGCGTCCGGCTCGACGCCGGGGCGCCGGCGGATGTTGTAGCGGTCTTCGACGGGATCCCGGACGCACAGGCGAACGCGCTTGCAGACGGCGAGAGCGTCGCAATCGCGAACGTTCGCAAACCAACGGCAGCGGCTGCGGCCGGGGGGCGCATGTGATTCCGTTCTGGCTGAACGCGCTCATCAAGTCGCTGGTCATCTTGTTCGTCGTGGTCACGACGTTCGCGTATGCGATGCTCTTCGAGCGCAAGATCATGGCCTGGATGCAACTCCGTCCCGGACCCAATCGCGTCGGGCCGTGGGGCATGCTGCAGCCGGCGGCCGATGCGGCCAAGATGCTCTTCAAAGAAGACCTCGCTCCCGAGACCGCCGATCCACTGATCTATCGGTTCGCTCCCTTCATCTCGCTCATTTGCGCGATGGGCGTCTTCGCGATCATTCCTTTTTCGGAAGGCGGCACCGGTTTGTGGGGCGTCGGCGACGTCAACGCGGGCATCCTGTTCGTGTTCGCGCTCAGCTCGATCGGCGTCTACGGAATCGCGCTGGCCGGCTGGTCCTCGGGCTCGAAGTACCCGCTCCTGGGCGCGGTGCGTTCGACGGCACAGATGATCTCGTACGAGCTGGCGATGACGATGTCGGTCGTTGGCGTCCTGATCCTCGCCGGCACGACTTCCCTCACCGGGATCGTCCACGCGCAGCACAAGCTATGGTACTTCATCCCGCAAATCGTCGGTTTCGTCGTTTTTCTCATCACGGCTGTCGCGGAAACGAACCGCGCGCCGTTCGACCTCGTCGAGGCGGAGTCGGAGCTGGTTGGTGGGTTCCACACCGAATATTCCGGCTTGCGTTTCGGTTTATTCTTCATCGCCGAGTACCTGAACATGATTACCGTGTCGTGCATCGCGACGCTGCTCTTCCTGGGTGGCTGGAACGCTCCGTTCGGTCTCAATTTTGCCGTCGGTTCCGCGCCGGACTGGGTCGTCGGATTGATCGGGCTTGGCTGGTTCGCGCTGAAGGCGGCGCTGTTCATGTTCATGTACATTTGGTTGCGCACCACGTTGCCGCGCTTCCGTTACGACCGCCTCATGGCGTTCGGATGGAAGGTGCTGCTCCCAGTCGCAACGCTCAATCTCATGCTGACGGCGGCCATCGTGGCCGCGATCGGATAGCCGTGCGTACCTTGCTCGCCGCGATCCTCGCGATCTTTGCCGGGTTTCGGACCACGCTTTCATTTGCGTTTAAGAAGAAGCCGACGATCCCATACCCGAGCGTCAAGAAACAGCACGCCCCGCGCTTTCACGGCCTGCACGAATTACGCCGCTACGATGATGGCAAGGAACGGTGCATCGGCTGCGAGTTGTGCGCGATTGCTTGCCCGGCCAACGCGATCACCGTGATCGGCGCTGAGAACGCGCCGGCCGACCGTCGCTCGCCCGGCGAGCGGTATGCCGCGCGCTATGAGATCGACGAATTGCGCTGCATTTTTTGCGGTATGTGCGAAGAGGCATGCCCCACCGACGCCATCGTCCTGACGCCGCACTTCGAGATGGCCGACTACCGGCGCGGGGCGTTCGTCTACGCGAAGGACCGCTTGTTGGTTCCACCCGAAGCCGGCGTCGGAACCGCCCCGGACGAGCGGCCGAACGGCATCCCCTCGGATCTGGGCGCGGTGGCCGAACGCAAGAGCACCGTCGAGGTCGCCACGGGATACGACGCCACCCATCGCGGCACGATCCTCAAGGCGGAACGCAAGGGGCTGGCCGCCGGATGATCGCGTTTTGGCTCTTGGCGATCGCCCTGATCGTGAGCGCGGTGTTCACGATCACGCAGAAGAAACCGGTCTACAGCGTGGTTGGCCTGCTGGCGAATTTTGCCGTGCTGGCGATGCTGTATCTGGCGCTCTCGGCGGAGTTTTTGGCCGTCATCCAGATCGTCGTCTACAGCGGCGCGATCTTGATCCTGTTCTTGTTCGTGATCGCGCTGCTCTCGAGCGGCGTCGCACCGTTCAACGTCGGACCCGATCGGTTGTCCCGCGTCGCCGGGCCGGCGATCGTTCTGTGCGCTCTCGCGCTCGTCTTGCTGCTGGTCGGCGTCGAACGGGAGCCGCTGGGGATCGTACCGAGTTCGCGACTGCCCACCTCGATTGCCGGTCCGGTCGGAGCGGCGAACGTTTTCGGAAGCGTCGGTGACTTCGGTGCCGCACTCTTCACGACGTACCTGCTCCCCTTCGAGATCACCGCCTTCATCCTTATGGTGGCCGTGATCGGGGTGGTCGTGTTGGCCGGCGACGCGGCACCGCAAGCGACGCGTGCGAAGCCGCGCCGTCGCGGTCAGCGCGTCCGCGAATCGATCGTTAAGGAATCGCCGCCTCGCGAGAAGGGAGTCGTCCGCTGATTGCCGCTCCAGCCGTCACCACGACGGACTACGTCCTCCTCTCGGCCGTCCTGTTTTTCATTGGCGTCGCGGGCGTCCTGACGCGTCGCAATCCGCTGATCGTGCTCATGGCGATCGAGTTGATGTGGAACGCCGCGAACTTGGCGCTGATCGCGTTCGCGAAGAGCTGGGGAAACAACGCCGGTCACGTGTTCGCGTTTCTCGTGATTACCGTCGCGGCGGCGGAGGCGGCAATCGGCCTCGCCATCGTGGTCGTCGTCTTCCGGAACGCGCGCAACGTCGACGTCGACGAAGCGGCGGCACTGCGCGGATGATGTTGTACGCGCTGTGGCTCGTACCGTTGCTCGGCGCCGTCGTGCTGTGGGCATTCGGTCCCTTGCTCCGGCGCATCAGCGGCGGCGTCGGCTCGGTGACGATCGCCATTTCGTTTCTGTTAACCCTCGCGCTCTGGGGAGGAGCGACGAGCGGCGGCATTCATCAAGCACTGGTTACCTGGATGCCGGGCTTCGAACTCGGGCTCGCGCTCGATCCGCTTTCGCTGCTGTGGGCGCTCATCATTACGGGCGTCGGCGGCTTGATCCACGTCTACTCGATCGGCTATATGGCCGGCGACCGCGGCGCCGCGCGCTTTTTCGCCTACATGAACTTCTTCGTGTTCGCGATGCTGACGCTGGTGCTCTCGGACAACTTCGTCGGATTGCTGGTCGGATGGGGTCTGGTCGGCTTAGCATCCTACTTTCTGATCGGATATTGGTTCGATCGGCCCGCGGCGGTCGCTGCAGCGCGCAAGGCGTTCGTCATCAACGTGGTCGGCGATGTCGGCCTGATGTTCGCAATCTTCGTCCTATTCGCGAACCTGCATACGGCGGTCTACGCGGATGTGTTCGCGGGCATCGCGCAGCTCGGGCCCTCGACGCTGTTCGTGGTATGCGTCGCAATCTTCATCGCTTGCGCGGCAAAATCTGCGCAGGTTCCGTTGCAGACCTGGTTACCCGATGCGATGGAGGGTCCGACGCCGGTCTCGGCATTAATTCACGCCGCGACGATGGTTACGGCGGGCGTCTACCTCGTCGCCCGCTGCGCGCCGCTCTGGAACGCCTCGCCGGGCGCTCAAGAACTGGTCGGGATGGTCGGGGCGGTCACCGCGCTGGCGGGTGCGATCCTCGGGCTCGCGCAGTGGGACATCAAACGCGTCCTGGCCTACTCGACGATGAGCCAAATCGGCTATATGATCATGGGAGTCGGGGTCGGCGCGTACAGCGCAGGCGTCCTCCACTTTTTTACGCATGCCTTCTTTAAAGCGCAACTGTTCTTGGCGTCCGGGCTCGTGATCCACGCGCTTCACGACGAGCAGGACATCCGCCGCATGGGCGGGTTACGCCGCACGCAGCCGTTCGCGTTCTGGGCGATGCTCGTCGGGACGCTTTCGATCTGCGGCGTGCCGGGTCTGGCGGGATTCTTCAGTAAGGACGCCGTCATCTACGGAACGCTCGAACGGGGACACGTCGGACTCTATCTCATCGGCGTGCTGACCGCCGGAATCACCGCGTACTACATGTTCCGCATGATCTTCGTCGCATTCGCAGGGACCAGTCGCCAAGCCGTGCCGGCAGCGGAGCTGGGTATGGACGGGCAATCCCCCGACACCCATCCGGCGAGCGAGCCGCATCCCCCCGCAAACGTTCCGGAGTGGGTCATGCAGCTTCCGGTCGCAGTCCTGATGGTCCCGACCGTCATCGCCGGCTACGTGTCCATCGGCGGCGACGCGAGCCCGTGGTCGAACTTCTTCGGTTCGCTGTTCGAGGGTGCGCCTGCGGCCACGCTCGATGCGGGAATCTCGGAGATCGGTTCGACGCTGCTCGTGTTTGCCGTCGTCGCCGTCGGTTTCGCGGTCGCTTTCGCGCGCTACGGAACATCGGGCGCCAAGGCGAATGCCGTCGAACGACTGGGCCGCGAGGCGCGAACGATGCCCGCCGTACTCGCGCGCGGTTACTTCGTCGACGACGCGATCGAGATGCTCTTCGTGCGGCCGGCACAGGCGCTAGGGATCGTGTTCGCGAGGTTTGTCGATCCCCACGTGCTAGAGGGTGCGGTTCGCGATTTCTCGTGGCTGGCCGGCGCGCTGGGTCTGGTCGCGCGGCGTTGGGAGAGCGGTTTCGTTCGCGGTTACGCGATTACGATCGTGGTGGGTGTCGCCGTCTTTCTCGCTTACTACGTCTTCGGGGTGGCGCGATGATCTGGGCTCTGGTGCTGATCCCGATCGTCGTCGGGTTCGGGCTGTTCGCCTTTCCGCGGCGCGCGGAGGGGGCGGCGAAGTGGACCGCGGTCCTCGCTGCGGGCGTCACGTTGGCCCTGACCTTCGCTGCCGGCAACGCTCCCGACGAAACCGGCAGCTGGCTGCAGCGCCCGTTTGTCGCGACGTTCCACGTCGGGCTCGGGAGCGGAATATCGTATTGGCTCGTCCTGCTGACGGCGCTCGCGACCGCTTGCGCCCTCATTGGAATGCAGGTCCCGCGCCAACGTTCGTTCGCGGCTCAAATGCTTCTGTTGCAAGGTACGATGACCGGGCTCTTCGTCGCGCGGGACCTGCTGCTCTTCGCGTTGTTTTGGGACCTGATGTTGATTCCGGTTTTCCTCGTGATGATCGGCCGCTCGGCCTCGCCGACAAGCGCGTGGAAGTACCTCATCTACAACGTGTCCGGCGGTCTCGCCCTGCTGCTCGCGACGGCGGCGTACGGCATCGTAGCTGGAACGACCGACGTGCTGGCTTCAACGACCCCGCCGGTGCTCGCTGCGACGGCTGCGCCTTGGATATTTGCCGGCTTCGCGCTGGCATTCGCGGTAAAGACGCCGATCTGGCCCTTGCACACCTGGATGCCGGAGACGTATGCCGACCTGCCTTCGCCGATGGCTGCGACCGTTGCCGCCATCCAGTCCAAGGCCGGCCTCTACGGTTTCATCGTCGTCGGGTTGGGCGTCTTTGGCGACCGCATGCACGCCGTCGCGCCGCTCTTCATCGTGTTGGGCGCGATCGGTCTCGTCTACGGCGCCCTCGTCGCGTTGATTGAGGACGACATCAAGCTGGTGATCGCCTACTCGTCGCTTTCGCACCTCGGTCTGATCGTCATCGCGGTGTTCTCGTTCGATCCCGTGGCGCTCGGCGGAGCGGTGGTGTACATCGTCGCGCACGGTCTCTTTACCGCGGCGCTCTTCATCGTTGCCGGTCAACTCGAGGCGCGTGAGGAGACCCGGCTTCTCTCGCGTTTAGGTGGCTTGGGGGCACGCAATCCGCGCTTGGCCGGGGCGTTCACGATCGCGGCGCTGGCCGCGCTCGGCTTGCCGGGGCTGTGTGGCTTCGCCGGTGAGTTGCTCATCATCACCGGCCTGTTGCGGACCGGGGCGGTGTGGCCGACGATCGTCGCGTTGATCGCGATCGTTCTGGCGGCGGCGTACTTCTTGCGCGCGTTCCAAGTTGCGATGCAGGGTCCCGAACGGCGCGACGTTCCGCAGCGGCCCGATATGGGCTTTGTCGAGGGCCTGGCGCTCGCACCGCTGGTCGTTGCGATCGTGCTGTTGGGAATCGATCCCGCCCCCGTCATGGGGAGCACGAAGCCGCTGGCGACCTTCGCGCAGGTGTCGCCGCCGATACAACGTGTCGGGGAGGTACGTCGATGATGGTCGCACCGCTCGTCATTCCGTTCGGCCGGCCTGACTGGGTCGCCGTCGCGCCGCTCTTTGTGGTCGGGTTGGCAGCGCTCGTCGTCGTGCTCGCAGACTTGTTCTTGCCACGCTTGATCCGGCGGGGCGCGGCCATCGTCGTCGGCGTGGCCGGGCTCGCAGTCGCCGGCGTCTTGGCGATCGGCGGCTGGAGCCATCCGTTCAGTGCGTTCGGTGGGGGGTTCGTCGTCGGCGGCTTCACGGTCGTCTTCGAAGAGATCGTGCTGGTCGCGGCGATCTTCTCGCTGCTGATGAGCTACCGCCTTGGTCGCGAAGATCAAACGGGGGGCGCGGTGGCGCTCATGCTGTGGAGCACCTGCGGCGCATTGCTGATGGCCGGCGCGGCAAGTTTGATGACGGTTTTCCTCGGTCTCGAGTTGCTGTCGCTCTCGCTGTACTGCTTGTGCGGCCTCGCGCCGCGCGCGACGGCGCGCGAGTCGGCGCTGAAGTACCTCATCCTCTCTTCGACCGCCTCGGGCGTCATGCTCTACGGCATGGCCTTGCTTTTCGGTGCGACCGGAAGCGTGGCGTTTGCGGCGCTGGCGAATCCCGTCGCTTCGAGCGCGTTACTGGATATCGGGGCCGGGCTCTTTCTGATCGGTATCGCGTTCAAACTGAGCCTCGTGCCGTTTCACGTATGGGCTCCGGACGTTTACGAGGGCGCCCCGCTTCCGGTGACCGCGTTCATGAGCGTGGTGACCAAAGCGGGAACGCTCGCCGTGTTCGCGCGCTTTGCGTACGCGGCGTTACCCTCGGCGGCCGGCCATGCGTTGCTGGCCCCGATTTGGCTTCTCGCCGCGATCTCGATGATCGTCGGAAACGTCGGCGCGCTGGCCCAGACCGATATGAAGCGCCTGCTCGCGTATTCGGGCATCGCGCAAGTCGGGTATATCGTCGCGGCAATGGCGGGAACCACGACCTATGGGTTGCGCTACGCGATCTTCTATCTGGGTGCGTACACGTTCATGAATCTCGGCGCGTTCGCGGTCGTCGCGCTCCTCTCGCGCGAACACGAAGAGGGCTCCCGGTTGCAGGCTTTCGCCGGCCTTGGCCATCGCAGCCCGGTGCTCGCCGCCGCCATGACCTTCTTCTTGCTCGCCCTGGCGGGGCTGCCGCCGACGGCCGGGTTCACCGGAAAGGTACTCATCCTCGCGAGCGCCGTCGGCGCGGGCTACACCTGGCTGGCGGGCTTGCTCGTAGTCGGGACCGCGATTTCGATCTACGTCTACATGAAGATCGTTCGCACGATGTACGCGCGCACGACCGGCGCGCCGCTCGTTCGCGCGGCCACGCCGGCCAACGCGCTTCCCTGGATCGGCGTCGGCGTTTGCGTCCTCGCCACCTTAGTTCTCGGCTTCTACCCCCTGGCGCCAAGCGACGTCCTCCCGCTCGTCAGGTAGCGGTGAAGGCTCGGCGGGAACTATTGACTCAACGATAAACGTTGAGTAGAATTGGAAGGTGAGGTAGCCTCAATGGTGACCGTTTTGAAGACAAGGTCTGCCGGAGCGGAGGCGCTGACCGCAGTGGCGCCCGACCTACGGCGCATCGTCGGGCTCCTTGGAAACAATCGGGCAGCCGCAATTCTGGGAGTAGACAAGTCTCTTGTGTCGCGGTGGCTACGCGGCGCCGAAACGATTAGTCCCTCGAAGCGCAAGGCGATCATCGACGTTTCCTACGTCCTCCAACGCGCGTTGCAAGTCTTAACGCCTCAGCAACTCTCGCTGTGGCTCGTCGGAAGCGACCCGCTGTTGGGTGGTGCTCGTCCGGTTGATGTTTTGATGGTCCGCGGCGCCGGGCAGTTGGTGGCGGCGCTCGATGCAATCGAGCAAGGAGCGTTTGCGTGATGCGGGTAGAGTAGGAGCCGGTTTTCACGTGCTTCTCTATCGCGTTTTTTGGGAAATTGCGGGGGGCGGATCGATAGATCTCGGGGGCCCCATGTACGTTCCACCACAAGGAGCAGGGCGGTTCGACAATCCGACCGAGTACCGGATCCTTTACCTCAGCCGCGACGAGCGATGCGCCATCGCCGAGACGTTTGGCAGATTTGCGGCTTGGACTGCCGCGCTGTTCGAACCGCCCGCAGGTCTGGCGCGCGCCGCGCGGCGCGCGCTCGCTACGTACGAGATCGCGGACGGCACGCGGTTTTGCGATCTCGACGATCCTCAAACGCTAATGAAGCTCGGCACCCGTCCCTCGCGTGTGATTACCCGAGACTATTCGATCACGCGAGCACTCGCGAGCAGGGTTTTCGCGGCAGGTTCGGCGGCGGGTCTGAGTTGGTGGTCGTACTACGAAGCGCTGTGGACGAATGTCGGCATTTGGAGTCTTGACGAAATCACCGTTACCGACGTCCGCGAAATGCGGCTGACGGATCCCGTCTTGCGCGAGTCGGCGACGATCGTCGGTCGAACCGTCGAGAGTTCGCGATAACTCCAGCGATGTCCGACCTGCGGAGAGAACGTTCAGCGCTCGACTAATTCGAGGAGTGCGGTGCGTAGGACGTCGTTCGGCTCGAGCAGGCCGAGCAGGATGTCGAAGTGGTTTCGAGCGGGCACCTCGATGACGAGGGTTGGCGATCCTTGCGAAGACCACTCCGTTGCGAAGGCGCGATTTTGGCGGCGGAACTCGTCGGTCTCGGCGCCGCCGACGGCCGCCACGACCTGCGTTGAGACAGCGGGGCGCAAGCGGATCGGGCTGTTCCGCGCCATCAAACTCTCGTTGAGGTGCAGCCACGCATTGATGTGCGTGTGGCGGAGCGGTCCGAGTTCGAACACGCCGCTGATCGGGCCGATGCGGCGAACCGCGTCGAGCGGTAACCCGTACGATTCCCAATCGGTCGTGGCGAGCATCGCGGAGAGCTGGCCGCCGGCGGAGTGACCGGTCGCAACGATGCGCGCCGGATCGCCGTTGAACTCGGCGGCGTGCGCGTGCAGCCAGGCGATCGCCCTCCGCGTCGCGGCCACGATCGCATCTAGCGTCGCGGCCGGCGCGAGTGGGTAGTTGAGGATCGCTACGGTCGCCCCGCTTGCGACGAACGGCTCGGCGACGAAGCTGAAGTATTCCTTGCCGAGCCGGCGCCAGAACCCGCCGTGCATGAAGATCACGAGCGGCGCCCGCGGATGGTCCGCAGGAAATATATCGAGACTCTCTCGGTCGCCGGTTCCGTACGGAACGTCGAGATGCCCAGTGAGTTGTTCGCGCACGCGCGCGCTCTCGACGCTCCAGCGTTCGAAGTAGTCCTCGACCCGCAGCACGGTTGCCGAGACGTTGTACTGCGCGTCCAGTTCCACCGCG
>JBDTCF010000024.1:0-4101 GCA_039923715.1 Vulcanimicrobiaceae bacterium | reverse complement strand
CGCACGCTGGGCGCGCTACGCCGCATCGGCGGGGTCGGCGACAAGAAACTCGCCGAGTTCGGGCAAGCGTTCGTCGAGGCGGTTGCAGCGTACGCGGAGGATGCCGCCGCGCCGACCGCTCCGTAAGGCTAGGAACGTATTCCGCCGAACGCTTTAGCAGGTTCTCGGCGGCCTGGTAAGCCATGCGACGCTTCGGCTTGTACGACTTGAGCCAGGCGACGAAGAGTCTGCGGTTCGTTCGAACCGATCGCATTTCCAGCGTCTTCGCGGTCTCACGCGCCAAATCAAACTGCCGGTCTTGTAGAAACTGGTCAGGCGGGCGTTCCCACACACCGAAAGAAAGGAGGGGTTGGCCCCGCCCGCACGATAGTCCCGATCGGTCGCTGCGATCCATCCGTAGCGTCGGACCTTCGAGGAGCGTGCGATGCGAATTGCGGTTACGAGTGCGTGGACCGATGCTTTGGCGATAGCTGCTCCGGCGGGGCGCTCCGGCGCCTTGCAAGCCGCCCTATGATCCCGCTCAACGAGTCATCTAGCGCGAGTGCGACCACAGGTCTCGCGGCAAACGGAGGATCGTCGACGACCAACGGAATCGACGTCAGCGATTATCAGCCGAACGTGAACTGGAAGGCGGTCAACAATTCCGGTTATTCGTTCGCCTACGCGAAAGCAACCGAAGGTACGCATTGGGCGGCTCACACATTCGCTCCCAACTGGACGGGCCTCGTCAGTGCCGGAATGCGGCGCGGCGCCTACCACATGTTCCGCTTCGACCAAGACCCCATCGCGCAGGCCAAGCACTTTCTCTCCGTCGCCAAGCCGGCGAGCGGCGATCTCCCGCCGGCGCTCGACCTCGAACTCGCCGTGCCGCACGGCGCCGAGCGGGCCGTCGCCGACATCGCGGCCTTCCTCGCGGCCGTCGAAAACGTGACGGGTGCGGCCTGCGTCTTGTATCTGGGATATTATTTTTGGCAGGGCGCGCTCGGAGCGACTACCCGATTCTCCGACCACCCGCTGTGGCTCGCGCAGTACTCCGGCGGCTCACAACCGAGCCTCATGCCGTCCGCCTGGTCGAGCTGGACGCTCTGGCAGTACACCGATAAGAAACCCGTCGGTGGCGTTGCGGGCGCCGTCGACGCCGACTATTTCAATGGAAATAGCGACGCTCTGGGAGCGTTAACGCTGCCGTAGGTCCGACGATTCGCGACCCCGCCGGTTACACGCTTATGCCGCCGAAGTGCGACAGCGCCAACGCCTCGGCGGCCCAACCCAGACCGAACAGGAGGCCACCCAGAACGTCGGTCGCGTAGTGCGCTCCGAGCGCTACGCGCGACCAAATCAGGCCTAGCCCCCAGAGGCACGCGGCGATGCGAACCGTTTCGATCGCCAAAGGTTGGCCGTGGAAGGCGTACGGCGCCAGCAACGCGATCCCGCCGTAGAAGACGACGCCGGTCGCCGCGTGGCCGCTTGGGTAGGCGGGCGATCGTTCGCGTCGATAGTGAAACTCCTCGGGTCGCGCGCGCGCAAAGAACGGTTTGAGCACGTGGTTGATCGCGATCTGTCCGCTGCTCTGCGAGAGCCCGAGGACGGCGACTTCTACCAGCCCGCGCTGAAACACGAATGCCAACAGCGCGAGGATCACCAGTTGCACGCCGATGCTGCGCGCATACCCGGAACGCGTGAAGGCGATCGCGGCCGGCACGCCGTGCCCGAAAAGGACGCGCGCCGCCCAAGGGTCGATCGCCCACGCGCCGCGGCGTACGAACAGACCGAGGAGCGCCATCAGCGCGAACGCGACGCCGCCCAGCAGCGCCAACGCGGCAGCGCTGGAGTTCACGCGCCGTCCTTAGCGGGAACGAACACCCGCAGCGCTTTCGGCAGAACCGAGAAGGTCGCCGGCGTGCGTACCCGTACCTCGCCGTCGAGTTCGATCGAGCGGTGCGGGCGCGTGGCGATTCGCAGTTCGCGCACCGAGCGAGTGTAAACCTCACGCAACCACTCGGGATGTCCGGCCAGCATCGCCGCCCAGAAGCGCGCGAGTTCCCACGGCGTCGTGCCTTCGAGCCCAAGCACGAGCAGCCGTTCCGAAACCACTTGATCGGCGCCGCCCAGCGGCGTCGTTCCGAAAAAACGGCCGTTGGTGATGATGATCTGTTGCGTGCGCAACGTTCGCTCGACGCCGTCGAGTTCGAGCGTCGCTTGAAACGAACGGTGCCGCCAAGCTTCGATTGCACCGGTCACCAGGTACGCCGCCGGCCCCAAAATGCGTTTGAGCGCACCGGCCGTTCGCCGCGCGACGACGACCGATAAACCGATCGAGGCGGCGTTGACAAAGAACCGTCCGTTCACGACACCGAGATCAACGCTCTCTGCATGTCCGCGCACGATCGTGTCGACCGCGCCGTGAAGGTCGAGTGGGATGCCCAGCGTCTGCGCGAAGCTGTTGCCGGTGCCGAGCGGCAAAATGCCGAGCGTCGCGTCGCTGTCGACGAAAACGCTCGCGATGCCGGCCAGCGTACCGTCTCCGCCGCCGACTACGATAGTACGAACGCCCGAATCGACGAGGCGTTGCGCCAGGCTGACAAGCGAGCGCGGTTCGCGCACCGCGTGACGTTCGCGCAAGACGACGCCGCGCCGATCGAATTCATCCACCGCTTGCCCGAAGAGTTTCGTTCCTCGGCGCGAACCGGCGTTGACGATCAGCGCGGCGTTGCCGCCGAAGGGGTCAGACGGCGCTACGCCGGCTCACCATTCGTAAGATGAACAAAAGGATGACGGCGCCCACGAAGGCTACGACGATGCTCCCGAGGTTGATTCCGGTAACGCCGACGTGCCCGAACTGATTGAAGATCCAGCCGCCGAGGAACGCGCCGACGACGCCGACGATCAAATCCCCGATAATGCCGCCCGGGCCTTCACCGGGGACGGCGTACTTCGCCAACGCTCCGGCGACGATTCCAACGATTAACCACGCGAGTAAGCCCATGCAAGTACCTCCAGCAGTGAGATTGGCTCGGAGTATGCCCCGCGAACGCCCAAGCTAATCGCGCAGAGCGGCCCGCATCGCATCGGGTGCCTCGGCGCGCGTTTGGACGATTAAGAACGCACGTTCCAGCCCGGCTACCTGGAACAGACGGCGTACCGCGCCGGTCGGCGGGACGACCACGACGATCCGGCCGTCCCGCGCTCGCCGCTGGGCGATGAGCGCGGACAGGCCCGTGCTGTCGCAGTACGCTACGTCCTCCAACGACACTACCAGCGGGCCTGCGTCGAACCCATCCAGTGCCTCGCGCAAAAGCGGCGACGTCGCGATATCGATCACGCCGCGAACTACCGCGAGGTGAAACTCTTCGGCTTGGGAGCCTTCGACGGTCATACGGATGCCTTGCGTCAGCGCGCTCGCGAGCCCTCTAACCCGATCCCCACACCCAAAGGAGGTCCCCCGGCTTGAAGTTCGCCGTTGCGCGCTCAAGCGGGTTCCCTTTCTCAGCCCGACGAGATTCGTATGCCTGGCTCGCGGTGAACCGCCCCCCGCGAGCGCTCGTCCCGCGGCGTATAGGGCAACGCTGAGGGCAGCTAACACGCCCTAGGTCGCGTCGGCCGGGCGAGCGCCGTCAGTACGTCGCGCACATCGGTTCGCGTTGCCCGTCGCGATCCGGCCGCCGCGCGCCGCCGTTCCCATTCGCATCCCCGGAGCCGAGCAAACAAACTTGGCCTTTGTATAACAATAGAATACCTATGGTTACGTTGTCGAAGGCGAGAACCCGAATTGAGCACGCGGGACTGCCACACGTGTGGCATCATAGAGGCCCAGAAGGCTCTACGCTCGCCTTGTTCGTGCGAAACCATGCGCCGCTTCGCTTCGCAGGGCACCTGCGCAGCGAGATATCGGCGGCGCGCGCAACGGGGTCGCTCACCTCCCGTTCACTGCTACGCCCCCGGACTTGGAACTGTCTTCGAAATCTCAGCTGCGGGCGCGTTCGCGCCGATTAGCGCACGCGTACCACAAACGGTGCGACGTAGAGGTGCGCGCCTCCGCGGAACTGGAGCCAGAGCTTGTACGTGCCCGGCTCGCGCAACGCGACGTGGAGTTGCATGGTA
>JBDTCF010000023.1:0-15460 GCA_039923715.1 Vulcanimicrobiaceae bacterium | reverse complement strand
GTCAGGGTCAGCTTCTCGACACGATCGTGCTTCCTTACGGGACGTTTCCGAACGGCGGGAAGCGCGGGAGCCAGATGGTTCCCGGCATGGTGAAGCTGCGGATGGACTTCCGCGGCAAGAACATCGTGGGGACGTTCGTGTATCACTGCCATCTGTTGGAGCACGAGGACAACGGCATGATGGCGAAGATCCGGGTCCTGCCGTAACGCTGCCGGCGCCTCGCTAGAACGAAAAAAAGAGTCGCGCGCGAGCGCGACTCTCGTAGGCGGTCGTCTTGGAACGCCTACGCGGGCTTGACGGCGGCCTTCCTGCGAGTGACCTTCCGCGCGGTTTTCTTGCGCGGCGCGGCCTTGCGGACTCCGACTTTCCGAGCGCTCGTCTTGCGAGTCGCTTTCTTGCGAGTCGCCTTCTTGCGGGTGCCGACCGCTTTCTTACGGGTCGCCTTCTTGCGGGTGCCGGCCGCTTTCTTGCGGGTGCCGGTCGCTTTCTTGCGGGTGCCGGTCGCCTTCTTGCGCGTAGCCTTGCGGGTCGTGCGCTTCGCGGTCGCCTTCTTGCGCGGGGCCGCTTTGCGGGCCGCGGCTTTGCGAGTCGAGCCCTTGCGGGCCTTTCGAGTGACTGCCATCGTGTAGCGAGTCATCCTTTCTCAAACCGTCCGCCTTACGACGAACGTGTTCGACATCGTAAGGGAGTTGCCCATGTTATAGCGTTTTTTTTGGATTTTTGCAACAATATCGTGCCGCGCGCGTGGTTTTGTGACCGAAAAGGCCCGCACGGGCATGCGAAAGCGCCTCGATGACGGCGGCTCGGGAGCGTCCTACGGCCGGTACTTGCGAACCGAGGGCGCGGCGTAGCGGCGCCGCAGCACGTTCGCGACGAAGCCGACGCCGACCGCGACTGCGGCAATGAGCGCTGCAACCAGGACGACCTTGAAGATGAACGCGAGCACGATCAGCGCGACGATTCCGAGCGTGACAGCCAGGGTGAGTTTAATGAAAAGGCTCATTGGGGCGGCGTTCTCCTTGTGCTCGATGTACCTCGCTGGCTCCGGCAGGTTTCGTTATCGCCCGCAACCGGCATTGGGAACCGCGAGATGCCCGAGACGCTCCAGGGCGATGTAGACCGCCGCGACATGAACCGCGACCTCGATCGTTCCATCGGCGACCCACGTTCGAAGGTCAGCGAGGCTCGCGAACTCGACGGCGATCTCTTCGGTCGGATCGGGATTCGGTTCGACCAGCCGTCGCACGCCTCGAGCGAGGTAGAGGTGTGCTCGGCCATCGGAGTTCGTCGGATCGGTGACCATGACGCGGAGCGGTTCGAAGTCGCTGCGCGGTGCGACGAACCCCGTCTCCTCGGCGAGTTCGCGGCGCGCGCAGTCCAGCGGACTCTCATCCGCGTCGATGGCGCCGGCCGGCAGCTCGAGCACGTCGCCGCCGATCCCGTGCTTGTACTGGCGCACCATGACGACGCGCTCGTCTTCGCACACCGCGAACACGACCGCGAACCCGCGTGATTCGCGCACGAAATAGTCGTCGATCCGAAGGCCGCTCGGCAACTCGATGCGGTCGCGCCGAAGTCGCAAGTGCGGCGTTTCGATCGCGTACTCCGAGCCTAAGACTTTCCAACGCCGCCGTTCGTTCATCTCGGCGGTCATACGCCTTAGGCCCGCGCCCGGCCCGCGCGCGAGACGGGAGCTCCACCCGCGCGCGGGTAACAGGCTGGAACTTCGAACCCACTGGAGGCGTGGCAGCGACCCTGGCGATCAAAATCGGGACGAACTACGACACGAGTTACGGAACGCTTTGGAAAGACGGCACCTACTTTCCGCGCGGAACCCGCGTGATGGTTGTGGGCCTGCACGTCGACCAGGGATTTTGCGTCCGGTTTCCCCTCGAGATCGAGGGCGAGCCGCTGGAGACGTGGGAAGACTGGGGTGAGAACGACTTCCTTGCCGAGGAAGGTTCTATCGGCCCTGCGCAGGCGCTGTCCGCAGCGGTCCTCGCCGAAGCGCGCGAGGTCCTTGAGGAGGCCGAGGAGGGCACGCACCTCCACCTTCACGAGACCGACGGTTAACCGCGAGGCGAGCCTTGCGCGCGGACGAAGCGGAGGGCGACGCCGTTCATACAGTACCGCAAGTGCGTCGGAGGCGGGCCGTCGTCGAAAACGTGCCCCAGGTGCCCGCTGCAGCGCCGGCAGTGAACTTCCGTGCGATCGTCGAGCAGCGAGCGGTCGATGCGGGTCGCGACGGCATGCGCGAGAGGCGCCCAAAAGCTCGGCCAGCCGGTCCCGCTATCGAATTTCGTTGCGGACGAGAACAGCGCCAGATCGCAGCCGGCGCAGCGATACGTCCCCGCCCGATGTTCCAAATCGAGCGGACTGCTGCCAGCTTGCTCCGTTCCGTCGCGTCGCAGAACGGCGTACTGGGCCGCGCTGAGACGGCGGCGCCACTGCGCATCGGTGCGGACGAACGGCTCGTCCGCGGCGAGGGCAGGGCTCGCGAACGCGCCGGCGGCAAGGGCTCCCGCCAGCGTCGCGAGGGCTTGGGAGCGCGTGCAGCGTGCCATCATCTTCGGTATTGTACCGCAAGTGTGCTCGGCGCGCGCGCTTTTCGGTCTTACTTTTCGCGCGTCGCGGGGCGGCGGCAAGGGCTCGCCGAAGCCGCTTGAACATGGACCGCTTACTGGTGACGCACGCGCGCCAGGGCGCGACGTTGACGATCGCGCTCGAACGCGACGACAAGTTGAACGCGCTCGACGATGCGATGACCCTCGGGTTACAAAAAGCGTTCGGGGCGGCGGAACGCGATCCCGAAGTCCGTTGCGTCATCCTCATCGGCCGGGGACGCGGCTTTTGCGCCGGTCAGGATCTCGACGTTTTTCGCGAGCGCTACTTGGCCGGCGAGCCCATCGACATCGCAGGTCACCTCACGCGCGGCTACAACCTCCTGATAACACAGATCCGCCGGCTCGAGAAGCCGGTGATCGCCGCGGTCAATGGAATCGCCGCGGGCGTCGGCGTCTCGCTCGCGCTGGCCTGCGACGTGCGCATCGCTTCCGAGGCTGCGACCTTCACGCTCGGTTTTTCGCGAATCGGGCTGATACCGGACGGAGGCGGGAGCCTGTTGCTGCCGATGACCGTTGGTTTGGGACGCGCGTACGAGCTGGCGGCAACGAGCGAGCGAATCGACGCGAGCGAAGCCCTTCGCCTCGGACTCGTCAATCGGGTCGTCCCCGCCGCGGCTTTGGAGGCTGCTGCGCAGGCGTTTGGCGAGCGCTTGAACGGACTTCCAGCCGTCGGACTCGCGCTCACGAAGCGTGCTTTCAATCGCACCACGATGCCGCAGCTCGAATCCTGGCTCGCCGAGGAAGCGCAACTTCAGCAACGCGCTTCCGAAAGCGCCGACCACCGCGAGGGCGTGTTGGCGTTCCTCGAAAAGCGTCGCCCGGCGTTTACGGGGAAGTAAGCCGCCGCGCCGGGATCCAAAACGCCGGATCGTCGCGCGCGAACGCGCGGACGTCGGCGAGGACGCGGTCGGTTCCCAACGTCGCGGCGTAGCGCATCGGTCCCCCGCGTGCTTTGGGAAAGCCGTAACCGTTGACCCAAATTGCGTCAACGTCGTCGGGACTGCGCGCGATGCCTTCATCAAGAACGTGCGCGCCCTCGTTGACGAGCGCGGCGAGCGTTCGCCGGAGGATTTCGTCGTCGCCGACCGGACGCGGCACGATTCCGGCGCGCGTGCGCACGTCCGCCAGAATTGCGTCGAAGGCGGGGTCCGGGTACGGCGTCCGATCGTTGGGAACGTAGCGGTAGTACCCGGCGCCGCTCTTCTGGCCAAGGCGTCCGGCCGCGACCAAGGCGTCGGGGAGTTGGGATAAGCGAAACGGCGAGGGCCCGCGCCGCAACCGTTCGACCTTGGCACGCCAGCCGATGTCGACGCCGGCAAGGTCGGCCACCTCGAAGGGTCCCATGGCGAACCCGAATGCACGCAGCACCCCGTCGACGTGCTGCGGCGTGGCGCCCGTCTCGAGCAGCAACTCGGCTTCGCGGCGGTACTTGTGCAGCATGCGGTTACCGACAAAGCCGTCGCAATTGCCCACGACGACCGGGACCTTGCCAAGCCGCTCGCCGAGCGCGACGGCTGTTGCGAGCGTCGCCTCGGACGTGCGTGCTCCGCGCACGATCTCGAGCAAGCGCATCACGTTCGCCGGGCTAAAAAAGTGCAGGCCGAGGCTGCGTTCGGGGTGCGGTGCGGCCGCGGCGATGGCATCGACGTCGAGGGTGGACGTGTTCGTCGCCAGGATCGCATCGACGCGCGTGCGAGCGCCGAGACGCTCGAATATCTCGCGTTTGACGGCAAGATCTTCGAAGGCTGCTTCGATCGCGAGGTCGACCTCAGCGAGCGCGTCTTCAGACGCTCCCATATCAATCCGGGCCAAGCGTGCATCGCCCTCGGCGGCGTCGATGCGGCCGCGCTCGGCCATCTGGGCGTACGTTCGTCGAACGCCGGCGCTCGCGCGCGCCAGCGCATCCTCAGAAGGCTCGATCACGTGAACGGGGATGCCCGCGTTAGCAAAAGTCAAAGCGATTCCGGTGCCCATTGTCCCGGCGCCGATGACGGCCACCCTGCGTATTTTCACCGTCCTCCACTACGCCCGAGAACCCCGAAACACCCGGACGACTGGACCTGCACTCAGTCGCCGGCCAGTTTGGCGTACAGCGCGAGGTCTGCGAAGCGTCCGTGGAGCGCATACGCTTCACGCAGCGTGCCTTCGAAGCGGTAGCCCGAGCGTTCGGCGACCGCGCGACTGCGAACGTTCTCAAGCACGCACCGAATTTCCAGCCGGTGCATGCCCAACCAATCGAAGGCGCGACGCTCGAGCGCCGCAACCGCGCGCGTCGCGAGTCCCCTGCCGCGCGCGTCCGGGACGAGCCAGTAGCCGAGGTGCGCGAGGGCATCCGGCCATTCGACGTGGTGGAGACCGATCGCGCCGACGATGCGGCCATGCGCGCGCACGGCGTAGTCGAAGGCGAACCCAGCGACGGCTTGCCGTTCGGCGAAGCGCGCGTACGACAACGCATCTGCCGGCGTGCGCGTCGCGTCGACCCAGGGCAGCCACTCGCGGAGCACCGTTCGGTAGCGCTCGACCACCTCAAACATCTCCCGGTAGTCGCGTGCCGCGCGCGGCTCGAGCGTTACGTCGGGAGCGAGGGCGAGCGTTCCCTGCGGGGATTTCATGACGACACTCCCTCGCGCGCGAGCATCGCGCGGTAGATATCCTCGACGTCCGCGAGCGTGGAGATGTCTGCGGCCGGTTTATCGGGACGCAGCCGGACGATGCGTGGAAAGCGTAACGCGTAGCCGCTCGCGTGCAGCGCGCTCGGCTGGACGATGTCGAAGGCGATCTCGACGACGATCTCCGGGACGACGACAATCTCGTGACGCTTCAGCTCAAGTCGCCGGTACGCGTCGCGCGCTTCGTCCTCTCGCAAGCGGTTCGCTTCGAACCAGACGGTCATCTCGGCGATCTCCGCATCGGTCAGGCCGTTGAAGGCCTTGCCGATCACCGCGAGCCCCTCGCCGCGACCCACCGCGAACGTGTAGTCCGAGAGCACCTTCACGCGGCGGCCGTGCCCGCGTTCGACGGCGACGACCACGCAGTCGAGGGTCGCGAGTTCGCGTTTGAGTTTTAACCACGACTTGCCGCGTCGGCCGGGCGCATACGGTGAATCGGTTCGTTTGAAGACGAGTCCCTCGTGTCCTCGCCCGCGCGACTCCTCAAAGCGATCGCGAACCGTCGCGGCGGGCGCTTCGCTTGGGAGCGTTGTCGAGGGCGCGAGCATCACGGACTCGCCGGAGCCGGCGAGGATCGCCGCCAAGCGTGCTCGGCGCTCCACGAGCGGCACGTCGAGGAAGAACTCGTCGTCACGCGCCAGTACGTCGAACGCAACGTATCGCACGGGGACTTCGCGCAACAAGTCGGGCGCGACGCTCTTGCGCTGCAAGCGCGCCTGCAAGAAGCGAAACGGTAGCACCCGACCCTCGCGCACCGCGACCAACTCGCCGTCCAGGGCGAACGATCCCGGCAGCGCGCGCAGCGCGGCGACGACTTCGGGGTACGAGCCGGCGACGTCGTTGAGCGTGCGCGAAAAGAGCGAGACGCGCTCGGGCGTGACGTGCGCTTGCGCGCGGATGCCGTCGTACTTGTCGTCGACCAGCCACGTGGCGCCCTCGAGGTCCCGATACTCGGGCCCGTAGGCGATCGGTGAGGCTAGCATGAACGCGACCGGTGCGTGATAGGCGAGCGTCACGCGCTCGAGCACGTCGTGCCTGGCGGCAAGCGCGACCGCCCCAAGGTCGCCTGCGGCGCTCGCCGCGCGCCGAACCGCCGGCAGTTCGCGTCCGAACGCGCGCGCGATGGCCTCGACGACGAGCGCTGCGCGCAGCCCGATCCGCAGGTCTCCGGTCATGATCTTGATGACGTAGGTCGCTTCGAGCGGCTCGATGCAGGCGGAGAAGACGCGTTCGCACCAAGCGCGGCGAGATTTTTGCGCGTACGTTCCGCTCGCGCCGGCGATCTCGAGCAAGAGCCCGTACAGGCTCGCCGGCGTCAGCGGCGGGCGAAACAATCCGAGGTCGTGGGACGGCCGCACGAAAGGGCCGAGTGCCGCGCCCAAGTCCCCGGTGGCGCGGTATGCCGTGGTGAGGGCGGACTCGTCGAATTCCCAGGTAGCGGCGGCGGCGGCGACGAGCGTGCGACCGCCGAGCGTCAATGTTCGGGCCTCGGCTTGTGGAAACGGGTTGCCGGTAAAATAGCGCGCCGCCGGTCCCAGATCGTCGTCGTCTAGACGATCCAGGTACGCGGCGACGAGCGCGACCTTCTCGAGCTTGCTTGCCGTTGACGCGACCGCCGCGCAAGTGCGTCCGAAAGCGATCATCCGGCCTCGAGCGTCTGCCCAGACGGGAGCAAGACTCCGAGCCAGTCTAAGGAACGTTCAAAGTCCACGTTGGGGTCCGTCCAGCGCTGGTGCATCCTTCTGGGCCGTCCCACGTGTCCACGGCGGTACCCTTCATGCCCAAAAGCAGGAGAACGATGGCGCGCATCTATGAAAACCTGGCCGATACGTTCGGCAACACTCCCCTGGTAAAGATTCCGCGACTCAACCGCGGCTTGGGCGGTACGATCCTCGTCAAGATGGAGTCGTTCAATCCGGCCGGCAGCGTCAAGGACCGGATCGGTGTTGCGATGATCGAAGCGGCCGAGCGCGAGGGGCGGTTGCGGCCGGACACGACGATCGTCGAGCCGACCAGCGGGAACACCGGAATCGCACTCGCCTTCGTCGCAGCCGCCAAGGGCTATCGGCTCGTCCTAACGATGCCGGATACGATGACGATCGAGCGTCGCAATCTCTTAAAAGCGTACGGGGCCCAGATCGTCCTGACGCCCGGCGCGGAGGGGATGCCCGGTGCGATTCGACGCGCGAAAGAAATCCACGACGCGGCGCCGGCTCGATACTTCATGCCGCAGCAGTTCGAGAACCCGGCCAATCCCGAGATTCACCGTCGCACGACCGGCGAGGAAATTTGGCGCGACACCGACGGGAAGGTCGACGTCCTGGTTTCGATGGTCGGGACGGGCGGCACCATCACCGGCGCGGGTACGCTGTTGCGCGAGCGCCGGCCCGGCATCCGGATCGTGGCCGGCGAACCCGCCGACTCGGCGGTTCTCTCGGGCGGAAAACCCGGCCCGCACAAGATCCAGGGAACCGGCGGGGGCTTCGTGCCGGCGGTACTCGACACCCACGTTTACGACGAGGTGATGACCGTTTCGAACGACGACGCGATCGAGACCACGCGCCGCGCCGCACGCGAGGAAGGCATGCTCGTGGGCATCTCAAGCGGCGGGAACATCTGGATCGCGCTGCAGCTCGCAGCGCGTCCAGAAAACGTCGGCAAGACGATCGTGACCATCGCCTGCGACACCGGCGAACGGTACCTATCGAATCCGGTTTTTTCCGAGCAGGCAGCCAATATAGTCGACGCGGCGCTGGTTTCTTCGTAAGCTCGCGCCGCGCAAAGTAGACGCGCGCTGCGACGCGAACGTGGATGTCGATGCAACTTCTCGAACCATCCGGCATTCCGCTCGTTCGCGTCCGGCGCGGCTTCCTTGTCGAATCCGTCCACGCGGTGGCCGCCTGCGCCAGCACGCCGGAAGGCGAGGTAACGCTCGCGCTTGGGGACATCGACGTTCCCGTCTATCTGCGTTCGTCGGCCAAGCCGTTCATCGCCGGGGCCATCGTCGCGTCGGGCGCGGCCCGCGAGTTCGGCCTCGAGGCGCGCGAGATCGCGGTCATCGCCGCCTCGCACAACGGCGAACCCTTTCACGTCGAGGCCGTCCGTTCGATTCTGCACAAGATTCGCCGCAGCCCGTCCGACTTGCAGTGCGGCGCGCATGCACCGTACTACGAACCCGCCGCCGAGGCGTTGGCCGCCGCGAGCGAACCGTTCACGGCGCTCCACAACAATTGCTCGGGGAAGCATGCCGGGATACTGGCCTTGTGCGCCGCGCTTGGCGCCGACCACGCGACCTACTTGGAACATTCGAACCCCGCGCAACAGGCGATTCTCGCGTTCTGCGCGCGGTTGACGGGCGACGATCCGGAACGCTTCCCGGTCGCCGTGGACGGCTGCGGCATTCCGGTTTTCGCCACGCCGCTACGCCGCGCCGCGCGCGCGTTCGCCCGTTGGGCGACCCTGCGCGGGCTCGACGATTCCGACGCCGAAGCGCTCGCTCGCGTTCGCGAAGCCGTGGTCGCGCATCCCGAATATCTTGCCGGCACGGGGCGCTTCGACACGCAGCTCGTCGCCGCGAGCGGTGGAGGGGTCGTCGGGAAGGTGGGAGCGGAAGGAGTCCATTGCGACGCCTTGGTCGGGCTCGGTTTGGGGCTCGCGCTCAAGGTGATCGACGGCGGCCGGCGAGCGGTGGCGCCGGCGACGTTCGCACTGCTGGACCGGCTCGAGGCGCTCGACGAGGCCGCGGCTACGGCGCTCGCGGCCTTCGCGCGAACGCCGATCCGCAACGTCGCCGGCCGCGTGGTCGGGGAGATCGAAACCGGCTGACACAACCGCAGGCGCCCGTGCGTCAACGAGGGTGCAACCAGTCCACTGAGGCCGAACCGTGACGAAATTCTTCCTGCATCGCCCGATCTTCGCGGCGGTTTGCTCGCTCATCGTGCTATTGGCTGGGATCGTTGCGATCCCCAGCTTGCCGATCGCGCAGTATCCGCGCATTGCACCGCCGGTCGTGACGGTCTCCGCTTCCTATTTGGGCGCGAGCGCCCAGTCGGTCGAGTCTTCGGTGACCGTTCCTCTCGAGGAAGCGATCAACGGCGTCGAAGGTCTGCGGTACATTAGCTCGCAGAGCACGAACAGCGGCGTCAGCTCGATTACGTGTACCTTCGATCTTTCGCGCGACCTCGACCGTGCGACCGCCGATGTCCAGAACGCGGTCCAGTCCGCGCAGGGCCTCATGCCGGCGTCCGTCCAGCAGACGGGCGTCACCGTATCGAAGAACTCGGGCACGTTCGTGATGGCCGCCGCTCTAACGTCGACCAACCGCGACTACGACCAGATCCGCCTGAGCAACTACGCGAACCTGTACATCAAGAACGTCCTCAAGCGCATTCCGGGGGTGAGCGACGTGCTGATCTTCGGCGAGCGCAAGTATGCCATGCGGCTGTGGCTCGATCCGAAAAAATTGGCCGATAACGGTCTGGCGGCCTCCGACGTCGTCGACGCTCTGCGCAGTCAGAACATTCAAGTCCCGGCCGGCTCGATCGGACAACCGCCGAATCCTCCCAACCAACCCTACCAACTCTCGATTCACGCGCAAGGCCGCCTCTCGTCACCCGACCAGTTCGGAAACATCATCTTGAAGGCAACCTCCGACGGCGGGCTGGTCCGCATGCGCGACGTTTCGCGAATCGTGTTGGGAGCCGAGGACTACTCGAGTTTTATCGCGTTCAACGGGCAGCGCGAAACCGTCGGTCTGGGCATCCTTCAGCTTCCGACCGCGAACGCGCTCAACGTTTCGCGGGCCGTCCGCGAGAAGCTGGCGACCCTCTCGCAGTCGTTCCCGGCCGGCGTGCGCTACGAGGTCGCGTTCGATACGACCTCGTTCGTCCGCGAGTCGATCCGAGAGGTGCTGCAAACGCTCCTGATCGCGATCCTGCTCGTCATCATCGTCATCTTCCTTTTCTTACAAGACTGGCGCACGACGCTGATCCCGGCGATCACGATTCCCATTTCGCTGGTGGGGACGTTCGCGTTCATGGCGGCGTTCGGATTCACGATCAACACGATCACGCTCTTCGGCTTGACGCTCGCGACGGGGCTCGTCGTGGACGACGCTATCGTCGTCATCGAGAACATCTCGCGCTTCATCCAAGACAAAAAGATGAACCCGTACGACGGCGCCGCCGGCGCAATGGCCGAGATCCAGAGTGCGGTCGTCGCTTCGTCGCTGGTATTGCTCGCGGTCTTCGTTCCGGTTGCGTTTTTCCCGGGTACGACGGGGCTGCTCTACCGCCAATTTGCGTTGACCATCGCGGCTTCGATCACGATCTCACTGTTCAATTCGCTGACGCTCACGCCGGCGCTCTCGGCGCTGTTGTTAGGCCGCACCCGGTACCGCAGCCGAGGGTTCATGCGGACGGTCGAGCGGACGATCCAGCGTGCGAGAAGCGGCTACCACCGCGCGCTGTACCCGGTGATGAACTGGCGCTTTGCGGTGCTGGTGCTGTTCGCCGTCGGTCTCGGCCTGACGGCATACCTCTACCGGGCGGCGCCGACCGCGTTCCTACCGGACGAAGACCAAGGCTACTTCATCGTGACGGTGCAGGCCCCCGAGGGCTCACCCCTCGGCTACGAATCGAATGTCGCGAAAAGCGTCGAGGCGATCCTGCGCAAACAACCGGAGATTCAGGACGTCTTCGACGTCGGTGGGTTCAGCTTCACGGGCGCGGCCTCGAATCGCGGCATCATGTTCATCCGGCTCAAGGATTACGCGCAGCGGAAGGGCGCCAACGAAAGCCTCGCAGCCGTCCTTCAACGCTTGCGCGGCCCCTTGTACATGATTCCCAAGGCGCAAGTCTTCGCGTTTAGCCCCCCGGCGATCCAAGGCGTCGGGAGTTTCGGCGGCTTTCAGTTCGAACTCGAAGACAAGGGAAATCTGGGCCTAGAAGCGCTCACCCGCTCGGCCTACGGATACATGGCGCTCGGAAATCGGAACCCGAACCTGCAGAGCGTCTTCACGACCTTCCGCAACGACAGTCCGCAGCTCCAGGTCGAATTCGATCGCGACAAGGTCTCGTCGCTGGGGGTCAACTTGGCGGATCTCGTTGCGACGATGCAGATCTACCTCGGCTCCGAGTACGTCAACGACTTCGACTACCAGAATCGCTCGTATCGGGTTTACGTTCAAGCCGACGCACCGTACCGCTCGCTCGTCTCCGATCTGCAAACCATCTACGTGCGGTCCGCCCAACAGGGGGTGATCCCGCTCAATTCGCTGATCACCTCGACGCAAACCAAAACCGCGCCGATCATCTACCACTACAACTTGTTCCGCTCGATCGAGATCAACGGGCAGACGGCCCCCGGTCACTCGACCGGCCAATCGATCGCAGCGATGCAGCAAATCGCCGCGAAGGTTGATCCACCCGGCATGGGTTACGAGTGGTCCGGCATCTCGCTCGAAGAGATCGAATCGGGAGGTCAATCGGTGCTGATCTTCGGGCTCGGCATCATTTTCGTGTTCCTCGTCCTTGCGGCGCAGTACGAGAGCTTCACCGATCCGCTCATCGTGATTCTCTCGGTCCCGCTGGCGATCTTGGGCGCCTTGCTGGCGCTCGGCGTGCGCCACTTGCCGAGTGACGCGTACGCGCAGGTGGGCTACGTGATGTTGATCGGTCTTGCGAGCAAGAGCGCGATCTTGATCGTCGAATTCGCCAATCAACTCCGCGCGCAGGGGCTCGGCGTCGTCGAGGCCGCGCGCCGCGCCGCCGAGACGCGGTTCCGGCCGATTCTCATGACCTCGCTCGCGTTTATCCTGGCCGTCGTCCCCCTCGTCTTTGCGAGCGGCGCCGGCAGCGGAGCGCGTCATTCGCTCGGCACCGCGGTGTTCGGCGGGATGGTCGTCTCAACCGTGCTCAACCTGTTCGTGACCCCCGTCGTGTACGTCGCGATCGTCTCGCTGCGGGAACGAATCACCGGAAAGCCAAGCCATCCTCCCGGCGCCGATGGCCAGAATGGTCAAGCCGTCGCGCTGGAGGCGCAGCCCGCGAAAGCCTAAGGACGAGGACGTGGCGCCGGACGTCAGTTCAGGTGTAGCGCTGTGATCACGCAGTCGAACTGAAAGTTCGGGCCGTGGTCCTCCTCCAGGATGCCCTTTCCGAGGGCGTAACCGTAGTTGTGGGTTCCTCCGCTCTCGTAGTACACGGCAACGTTGAACGTTCCGAGGGGCGTGGGATTGGTCACGGTGAATGCCTTGAAGACGCGCGTCACGGGCTTTCCGTCGGGGCCCGGGTAGTCGTAACTGCCGGACGGATTCGCGGCGACGATGACGGTCGGAGTTACCGGCAACACGGTTCCACCGTTTAGATACCCGTAGAGCGTCACGTTGCCTTGGGCATCGTTAGCCAGCAACATCGTCTCGGTGGTGATCTGCGAGGGCGAGGTGACCACCTGTAGCGCGAAGGCGTACGTCGCGACGCCGCCAACGACTTGCGTTCCGGTCACCTGATTGGCGATCGTGAACGTGCCGGGTCCGGGCGGGTTCCGGAAGGCGCAGCTGTAGGTCCAGCTGTCGCCGAGGGCCAGCGGTTGGTAAAGCTGCACCGGCCCGATGGTCGGGGTCGGAGTCGGCCGTGGCGCGGGCGAGGCTCCGCCACCGCCGCCGCCGCAAGCGGCGAGCAGGGGAAAGCACGCTACGGCGATTGCAAGGCGAGTCTTCATGCAGCGATCATGCCGCAGAGGGCTGCCTGCGTTATTCAAAGTAGCCTGAATGGGTGGTCTACGAGCTCGGAGAGATCCGCGTCGACGCCGCAACCTTCACGGCGAGCGTTCGCGGTGCATCGCTTTCCCTCGGTCCCAAGGTGGTGCGCGTGCTCGTGTCCCTCTGCGAAGCGGCCGGAGAGGTCGTCGCGCGCGACGCGTTGATTGCCGCCGCTTGGCCCTGCGAGGTGGTCGACGAGAGCAGCCTGTGGCAAACCATTTACGTGCTGCGTAAAGTGTTGGCAGCCAACGGAGCGCACAACACGATAGAGAACCTGCGCGCGCGGGGATACCGACTGACCGGACGCGTCGGGCGGCTTTCCGCGCGAGCGCCGGCACCGAGACGAGCCGACCGCGCAGTTTGGCTCGCCCTTCTCATGGCGCTGTCACTCGTCGCATTTAGCTCGCCCGTTCCTTCGCCGCCGCGCTCGACCCTCACCGGAGAATCGGGCCGTCTGTTGCGGGTGGCGCGCTTCTATTTCGACTCGCAGACCGCTGATGGGCTCCAGCGCAGCGAGGCAATTCTCACTCGGCTGGTACGGCGCGAACCCCGCAGTGCTCCGGCGTTTTCTGCGCTGGCCGATACCGAAAGCACCTTAGTGTGGGCGTACGGTCCGTCGCCAAGCGCGCGCCTCGCTTTGCGTCGGGCTCGTGCAGCTTCCGACGCCGCGCTCCACCTCGAACCCGGCTCAGCCGAAGCGATCGCTTCGCATGCGTCCGTTGCGGAAGCACTCGCCGGCCGGTTCGGGGTCGCCGATGCGGCATATGAGCGCTCCCTTGCACTCGACCCACACGATTGGCGCGCGCAGGAGCAGTATGCCGTGTCGCTCATGATGCGCGGCCGTCTCGACGACGCGGTGGCCCACCTTCGCTCGGCGGCGGCGCTGGATCCCACGACGGCCGGCGTCAACGCGTGGCTATCGTTGGTCTACTACCTGAAGCACGAATCCGCCCCGGCCGCGCTGTTTGCCGCACAGGCGCTCTATCTCGGCGACGATCCCGACGATTCGCGCGCGCGTCTTGGCATGATCTACGCGATGGAAGGAAACGCCGCGCGGGCGGTCTGGGAGTTTACCGCGTTGCGGCGTTGCTGCCCGCAGCTCGCCCTGGCCTATATCGCGCAGGCGTACGCACAGTCGGGTGATCCGCTCCGCGCCCGCTCGGTTTTGCGCCGGGTCCACGCGGGTGGCGACTCGGCGCAGATTCTCTGGCTCAACATCGCGTTCGCGCACGTGCTACTGCACGAACGCGACGCCGCGCTACGGTCGCTGCGCCATGTCTTGCTCGGCGATCCGATGGAGCGCGCGCTGATCGCGCTCGATCCCCGGCTGGATTCAGTCCGGGGGGATCCCCGGTTCGCTCGCTTCGTCAGGCTTCGATAGGCTCTCTTTGGTCTGAATTGAAGCGACCGCTGGTTGGGAGGCGGCGCACGCGGTACACTGCGTTCATGAAACATCGTAAGCTTGGAACCCAAGGCCTGGAGGTCGGTGCTCTCGGACTCGGCTGCATGGGCATGTCGTTCGCCTACGGCACGCCGGACGACGCCGAGTCGATTGCGACGATCCAGCGCGCGCTCGAGTTGGGCGTCACGCTATTGGACACCGCCGAGATCTACGGACCTTATCTGAACGAGCGGCTTGTCGGGCGGGCGCTTGCAGGGCGGCGCGAGCGCGCCGTGGTGGCGACGAAATTTGGCTTTCGCATCGAGAACGGACGGACGATCGGCGTCGACGGTCGACCCGAGAACGTCCGCCGGGTCGCCGATGCATCGCTCGAACGGCTCGGCATCGAAACGATCGACCTGTTTTACCAGCACCGCCGCGACCCGGCGGTTCCGATCGAAGAGACGGTCGGCGCCATGGCCGAACTCGTCGCTGCCGGGAAGGTTCGTTACCTCGGCCTCTCGGAGGTCGGGCCCGCGACGCTGCGGCGCGCGCACGCCGTCCACCCGATCAGCGCGCTCCAGAGCGAGTACTCGCTGTGGGAGCGCGGGGTCGAACGCGACATTCTGCCGATGCTGCGCGAACTGGGCATCGGCCTCGTTCCGTACAGTCCGCTCGGGCGCGGCTTTCTCACGGGCGCGGTCAAGACCGCCGACCTGGAAGCGACCGATTGGCGCCGCACGAATCCACGCTTCGATGCCGAAAATGCGCGACGTAACGAGCGCCTCGTTGCGATCGTCGACGGTGTCGCGCGGCGCCGCAACGCGACGCCTGCGCAAATCGCGCTCGCGTGGGTGCTGGCGCAAGGTGACGACGTCGTGCCCATCCCGGGCACGAAGCGACGGACGTATCTCGAGCAGAACGTCGCCGCCCTCGACGTGAAACTGGAGCGCGAAGACTTTCGCGAACTTGAAACCATCGCCGACCAAACCTCCGGCGAACGCTATCCTGCAGAAAGTATGAGCCT
>JBDTCF010000022.1:0-25951 GCA_039923715.1 Vulcanimicrobiaceae bacterium | reverse complement strand
AGCTTGGCATAGTTATCGAGCCAGGCGAGCGCCCGAGGGATTCTGGTGCGCCCGAGACGATTCGAACGTCCAACCTGAGGCTTAGGAGTCCCCCGCTCTATCCAGTTTGAGCTACGGGCGCGCACCTGAAAACATTGATATGACGGGCTTTGTTCGCCCTCGTGCCAAGGCGTGACCTCGGCAAAGCCGCTCGGCAGTCACAAAACGCTCACAGTGCTCGCGCCGGACGGGTCCCAAAAGGCGTTTTCACCGGACCCGCGCCAACGCCTTGCGGAGCGCCTCGCCGACGTTCAGGGCGGCCTCGCGTTGAACGTTGGCGGTAAGGTGCCCGTAGCGATCGATCGTGAAGGTGCAGAATGATGCCCGGCCATTTCCTGGACGACCTTAACGTGCGTCCCGAGCGCGAGCGCGATCGAAACCGCCGTATGCCGTAGAACGTGGAAGTGAACCTCCGGGAACCCGAGACGCTTCATTTCGCCCGCGAAGCGGGGCGTGAAGGATTCCGGCGGCCACGGGCGCCCGTCGTCGTAGCAAACGACGAGTCCGCCGTCGTGGTACTCCTCACCGAGCACAGCCGCGCGTCCCCCTTGCTCGAAGCGATGTTGGCGCAACTCCTCTACGGCGACCGGCGGCAACGCGACGATGCGGGCCTCGTGCACGGTTGCTCCACTGGCAACGAGCAGCTGCGCGAATAGCGCCCCATACGAGCCACTGCCTTCGAGTCCCAGCACGCGTCTCCATAACGGCGACCTGCTTCAATGGCCATGACGTACCCACGCGTAGTCGCGGGAATGGACGGCTCCTGTTCCACTTTCCCGAGTTCGTTCAGGAACACGATCGTGTGCGTGTCCTTGTGGCAATCGACGCCGGCGACGACCATTGCGCGTTACTCCTTCCGGGGGAGGCCTCTTAACCGACTCCCCTGACCGAGCGATCGACATCCGTCTTTCCAGTCAACGTCAGGAGGCATTCACGAGGAGGTGCCGGCAGAGCGCTAACTGGCCACGAGGGCGGGTATTAAATGAGCCAAAGCACATCCTCTGCTCGCATCATAGCTGTAAGGTACGCTACCGGTGGCACGGCTCGCCAAAGACGTATCGGTCATCGTACACCAGCTCGCAACTTGTCTCGTTTTGGCGGGACGTTTCAGCGACGCGAGGGACCGCGTGGTGCATATTCGACAACACCGCCCAAGGCGCGGCAGCGAAAAACGCGCTCGAGTTCGGGCGCCTTACGATTGCACGAGGGAGGGGGCCCCAGCGCCCCTTGACGCAGGCTCGCCATCTGTGTACCATCCATATGGATGGAAAATTGCCCTGACATATTTACGTCACCCGAACGCGTGCTCCGGCACTCCGACTCCGAGAAGATCACGATCAACCTGGGATTCGTCGACCTCGGGCACGTGGATCTGCTGGTACGGGACGGGTTCTATTCAAATCGCACCGACTTCATTCGCACGGCAATTCGGAACCAGCTCGCGACACATGCCGCCGCGCTCAACCAGTCCGCGAGCCGCAAGAGCCTGTCGCTCGGACTGCAGCACTACGGCCGCCAGCAACTTGAAGAGCTGCGGGCGGCGGGAGAGCGCATCGATATTCGGGCGCTTGGTCTCGTCCGGATCGCGGCGGACGTGACGCCGGAGCTAGCTCGCGCAACCATCGGGTCGATAACCGTCCTTGGCGCTTTGCAAGTCAGTGCCGCAGTTCGGACGGCGCTGTCCGACCGCATTTCTTAGCGGTCTTTTCTTACGACACCGTTCCATTAGGAAACTTTGTGAATCCAATTTCAAAAGTCGACATTCTGTCGGCCACACGTTTAACGCGCCAGGGGCACCTCGCGGAAGCGACCGCATCCTTGCGGCGTAGTCTCGGCCTCGACATACGCCCGTCGATAGCGATCCCACCGTCGAAGGCTTCTCAGGTTCGGGCCTCCGTGATCGGCCCACTGACCGAACCTCCGCAGGTCGGGTCGGGCGAGTTCCTGACGCGCTTCTACGAAAGCGATGCGGGCCGCCGCGATTACAAACTCTACGTGCCCGTTGGAGATCGCGCGAAACCTCGCTCGCTTATCGTTATGCTCCACGGTTGCACCCAGTCTCCCGACGACTTTGCAATCGGAACCGAAATGAACGCGCTTGCCGACGTGCACCAGTTCCTTGTCGCGTATCCAGCGCAAACCGCGTCCGCGAACCCGTCACGATGCTGGAATTGGTACGACCCGCGACATCAAAGACGTGGAGGAGAACCTTCGATCATCGCGGGCATGGTGCGCGAGATTGAGACGTTGTACGCGATCGACCCTCGGCGGATTTACGCGGCGGGCCTGTCGGCGGGCGGCGCGGCCGCTGCGGTCCTCGGCGCCGCGTACCCTGATGTCTTTGCCGCTATCGGAGTTCACTCGGGACTCGCTCGAGGCGACGCGCACGATTTAGCTTCAGCCTTTTCCGCAATGAAAGGACGGCCGTCCGCAGCAACACGGGGCGCGGGCAAGTCCCGGCAATCGGAATCACCGACGCGCATCCCGACCATCGTCTTTCACGGCGACCGCGACCGCACGGTTCATCCTTCGAACGGGGAACGGATTCTCGACTTAAATGGTGCGGCAGATCTTACGCCCAGGGTGATGCGGGGGTGCGTCGCGGGGGGCCGCGCCTATACACGGACGTCGTATGCGGATGCAGCCGGCCGGCCGATTCACGAGTTGTGGACCGTTCATGGAGCGGATCACGCGTGGTCGGGAGGCGCCGCGCCGGGGACGTACACCGACCCGCAGGGCCCCAGTGCGAGCCAAGAAATGATCCGCTTCTTTCTTGCTCACCCCCGACCCGAGCCAGTGCCGGCGCTCCACGACTAATTGATAACGGGGCTTCACGGCGTTTCGTAACCCGCGCTTTTTGGTAAACCTGCAGAGCGTCGCGCTTCCACCGCGCGACCCTCGAGGCTCTGAGGACTTCAAGCCACCGGTCCTCGAGCCCGACGGGCGACGCTCACAGGTTGTGCTGTTGTCCGCGCGCTTCGCAGCGACCGTCGCGTAGGGCGAATCGGTTACCCGATCCCAAGGCAAGCGACTACGAAGCAGCGGCACTAGTCCGCTCGTATAAAGAAGCGCCCGGCCCAAGATTCGATCCTCCAATCCTCGGGAATCACGTCGCAATGAAGTCAAAACGCGTCATCGTTCTGTTTGGCATCCTGGCGGCTGTCGTCGCCTATCTCGTCCGGCAAGTGAGGAGCGCAGCTGCGACCGGTCTCGATCAGGCGCAGAATCGTCGACTGCTCGCCGCGATTCAGGCGGCGCGCGCCTCGACCATGGCTGCGTTCGACTCAAATGCTCCCGACGCGAGCCAGGCCGAGGCTCGAGATCAAAAGGCAGCCGCCGACGCCGGGGCGCTGTGCCGTGCCTTCGAGGACCTTCAGCCACTACTCAGACCGCGTATTGGCCCGGTCGTTGCATCCTTCGTCGAAACGATAGCCGCGGCTCAGCTCCAAATCATGGCGTTTGCGATCAATCGCAAGAATCGGGGAAATCCGGACGCGACGCAGATCGAGGCTGAAAGAAACGAGCGCGCAGAGTTTCGGCAGAAAGCTGAACCGTTGGTGGCGTCGTTGGTTCAGGCTCTCTCATAGCCGCAACCGGCGGCCCGTTTAAGCGGACCGCCGGACGCGATTTCGGGTTCTCCGCGTTTGCGGCTTTATTGGTGCGAGTGCGTCCCGTCAGTAACCGCGGTTCCGTGATTGTCCCCGCTGCTCGAACCCGCGATTTTGGCCGTGACGGTCCCCGCCACGTCGTGGGCCTTGTCGCCCAGAGTACCGGCGGCATCTTGCGCCTTTGCTGCGATCGATTGACCGAGATCTGCAGCCTTGTCGATGACATGTGACGAGGCATCCTTCGTTCGGCCGGCTACGGCGTCGATTACCGTGGCGGCGACTTCCTTTCCGCTCGCGGCCACCGTGTCGAGGATCTTCTCGGCAGCATGCTTGGCATGATCGGCAACCTTGTCGACAAGGTTCCCGGTCGCGTCCTTAGCTTGCGTTAAGCCGTCTTGATGATCGTTGATGGTGCACGTCCCTTTCGAAGATGGCGTTTCGAATAAAGTTCGGACGTTACCGTCCGTCATTGGCTCCCTTTTCCCGCGCAAACCACATTTAAGACAACGCGTCCGGAAGTCACGACCATGCATCAGTTCGACGAAGTGCTTGACGACACGTCGCCGTGGGTACGAACTGGGCCGCTCGCTCGCGCTGGCGGGGCCTGGAGCCGCAATCGGGAGCGGATTCATAAGGGGAGATAGCCTCTGCACGTAACGTGATCGAGCGTCCCTCGCGCTTTCCCTAAATCGCCTGCTGCATCTCAATTTACCCTGTCTCGTGGTCAGCCAGCTGGGCCTCAGTTCCGACGCGAAGCCGACAGAACTGGTGAGCTTACAAGCTTTCGTTCGGCATGGCCCTCCTCACTATGCGCGGGGAGCTGCTTGCGTTGACCCGAGACGCATTCCCACGCGATTCTTATTTCTGCGGCGATGCGAAATTGGGACCGTGGACGGCTGTCGGTCGCCACGGGCGCAACGCCGAGCCGTTGGGAGCTTCTCCAGTCCGTTAACTCGGCGCCGTAGTTTTTTTTTCGTCCCTGGAAGGGTGCGGATGGCCCCCCAGCCGCGGCGGCGAATCGGCATGCGACCGTTAACAGGCACCCCGACGGACGAGCGCCGCTCGGAAGCCGTCGGTGGCAGGTTTGCGGCGCCTGCGCGATCGCTTCCGCCGACCGTCACGCACTCACAAAACGTTCACAAGACGCGACGTTAGGGTCTGGTATTCGACGTTACGACGTGGCACGAAGCGCCGGTTAAACCGACCGCAAACGCCCGTCGTATAAGCGAAAACCCGGCACTCGACGTGCCGGGCCGATACGCGTTGGGAGCGGACGGCTAGATTTAGGAGTCCCCCGCTCTATCCAGTTTGAGCTACGGGCGCGCACCCGGGAACGCGGATTTGATGCCACGAATCCGATCGGAGCATGGCCGGGGGCACGGAATCGCTTCTTCCATTTTCACCCGGCGCCTTTTGGCCGCTCGAAGCAGTCGATCGAATTGCCGTCCGGCCGAGCGCAGAAAGGGGGCGGACGCTTGCGCCCGCCCCCTGAGTTGCTCGCGTTACGGCGAGTGGGGTTGGTTACTTCGGAGCGGCCGGATCCACCCCGACGCCGAGCGTAAGACCACTCGGGTCGCCGGGGATGACGTTGGCAATCGTTCCGGCCGGATACTTCAGGCTGGTTGCGGAGTTCGCGCCGGCATCACCGACGTAGAGCCGGCGTTGCAGAACGCCGAACGCCAGCGAGAACGGATCGACGAAACCGGTGAACGTTTGCGACGGGCTTGTCGAGCCCGGCGGGTAGACTTCAACGCCCACGAACTGGTCTTCGAACAGGAGGTTCCCGCTCGAATCGAAGGTCACGCCACCGGCGAAACCGACGTTGATGCCGAGGTTCGAGGTCGGGGTGCAGCCTGCTCCCGGAGCGAACATTTCGACTTGGCCGGTCCCGGTCGTGGCCGAGTTGAACGCAACGTAGAGGTTGTTGGCCGAATCGAGCGCGACGCCCTCGCCGTTGCCGGGCAGCGCGCAGACGTTCGAGGCGACCGTGCTGTTCGGCGGATACTCGGTCAAGCGCGAGTTCGAGTAGTCGGTGGTGTAGAGCGAACCGTCGGTTCCAATGGCGACCGCGACGGGAGAACCGCCGGGGGAGTAGACGGTTGCCGGGCCACCGGTGAACGGCGGGGTATACATGTTGACCGTGCCGCTATTGAGGTTGGTCTCGTACACGTTCCCGAGGCTGTCGACGCCGACGCCGTCAGGTCCCGAGACGCCGTTCGTGATCGAGCCGATCTTCGTGGTCGACTTATTTTTCGGGTAGATGTTGATCGAGCTAGCCGCTTCGTTAGCGACAAACAACAGGCCGTTCTTGTTGGCGAGTACCTTGGCTTCGTTCGTGATCCAGTTCGGCTTGTGGTTGGTCTTGCCGTCCAGGTTCAGACCGTGCTGGAACTTCGGCGCCAACCCGGACATGTTGGCGGTGATGTGGTGGCTCCTCGATTGGGGGGCCAGGTTGTTTGAGCCGCCGACGGTCGGGGCCATCTGCGAGCTGCCGCCCGAGCAAGCCGCGAGTAACGCGACTGCTGCGGACGCACAAAGTGCGTATCCGAGTCTTGTTGAAAGACGCATGCGTAAAATCTCCTGCGAGTGAAGGAAACGCCGCGCGGGGCGAGACGGGAGCAGAACCCAACGATTCACGAATCGTGGGTTGCCGGACCGCCATTTCGAGAAAGCCGCCGAGGGTCTCCGCGGCGCTTCCTTTGCTTAGCGCGACCGAGCACGCACCCACTTGTGCACCCGGTATTCCCCGCCCTTCCCGTTGGCGAGAATTCAGCGCTTCCGGTTTTGAGACACTCGCTGTGTCGGCGCGCTCCGCGCGACTCGCCGGGGGAGGGACGGACGATGGTGAAAAGGGCCTCAGCCCGCGGGCAGGGCGCCTCGTGGAGCCGCGCCGGCGCTGGAGTTCAGGAGGAAGCAATCGTGAGAGTTCTCGTCGTCGGCGCCGTCTTGGTCGTCTTGTGGATTGCCATTCTTAGGGCCGCCGGCTCGGCCAAGGCCGCGAACGTCGCTCCCTATGCCGTCGCGGAGAAGTCGGTCGCCGAACTGCACGCCGATCTCGTCGCGGGCAGGGTCACGTCCGAGCAACTCGTGCGCGCCTATCGGGCGCGCATTGAAGCATTCGACGTAAGCGGACCGGCCCTGCATAGCGTGATTGCGCTGAACCCGAACGCGCTCGCCGAGGCGCGAGCCGCAGACACAGGCCGGCGCGCCGCGAAGGCGACCGGCCTGTTGTACGGCATCCCCATCCTGGTCAAGGATAACGTCGAAACCGCGGACGGGACGGCCACTACCGCCGGATCGGCCGCGCTGGCAGCCAACGTCACGAACCGCGACGCACCCGTCGTCCGCCGTCTGCGGGACGCCGGCGCGATCGTCCTCGGCAAAACGAACTTATCCGAGTGGGCGAACATTCGCTCCTCGCACTCGATCAGCGGCTGGTCCGCGCTCGGCGGGCTCGTGAAGAACCCGAACGCGCTCGACCGAACGCCGTCGGGATCGTCTTCGGGTACGGCGGCGGCGATCGCCGCGAGCTTTGCCGCCGCCGGCGTCGGCACCGAAACCGACGGTTCGGTCGTCTCGCCGTCATCGGTGAACGGGCTGGTCGGTCTCAAGCCGACGGTGGGTCTCGTTTCGCGCACGCACATTGTGCCGATTTCGCACAGCCAGGACACGCCGGGGCCGATGGGGCGCTCGGTGGCCGATGTCGCCGCGCTGCTGACCGCGATGGCGGGAACCGATCCCGCGGACGCGGCGACCCGAGACGCCGACGAACGCAAGATCGACTACGCCGCTGCCCTAAACGGCGCCACGCTGCGCGGCAAGCGCTTGGGCGTGCTGCGCTTCGCGACCGGCGCGCTCCCGGCGGTGGATGCCCTGTTCGACGCGGCGCTCGCGGTGCTCAAAGCGCACGGCGCCGAGATCGTCGAACTGAAAGACTACAAGCCGCCAACGACGCTCGGCGACGCCGAACTGACGGTTCTGCTGACCGAATTAAAAGCCGATCTCAACACCTACCTCGCGTCCACGCCGGCGACGGTCGCATCCCGGACGCTCGCGGATGTGATCGCCTTCAATCGCGGCGACCCGCGTGAACTGAGCCTGTTCGATCAAGACCTGTTCGATCAGGCGCAGGCCACCAAGGGTCTCGACGATCCGGCATACGTGAGCGCGCGCGAAACCTCAAAACGCGAAGCCGGTCGCGACGGCATCGACAAACTCATTCTCGAGAATCGCCTCGACGCTCTGATCGCTCCGAGCGACGGGCCGGCCTCGCGCGTCGACGTGGTGACCGGCGATCATCTTTCGGGCGTCGCCTCGCAGCTGCCGGCCATCGCCGGCGACCCGCATTTGACCGTTCCCATGGGCTATGTCAACGGACTTCCCGTCGGCCTCTCGTTCATCGGTCGGGCCTGGACCGAAGCACAACTTCTAAGCTTGGGCGCCGCCTTCGAACGCGCGACGCACCATCGTCATGCGCCCACGTTCGCGGCGAGCATTGAGAACACACCCGGCATCATCCGACTGCTCGCGCCGCTCCGGACTCGCAGCCCCTCCGGAAAGTAACTTCAGACTTCTTTCATGACGGGTCCCTACGCTTGCTGCGTCCACCGTCCAAAAGGAGCTTTCCCATGAGATTCCCCCTCGTTCTTTCGATCGCGGCCGCAAGCTGCGCGCTGGCATTCGCCGGGTGCGCCTCGCAGAGCGGCAGCGCGGTTCCCATGGCGTCCGGCCCAACAACTTCGATGCTCTCACATTCCGCGACGCTTCCATCGTTTCTCGCCCCGAACGCGATCACGCTAGCCAGGATCGGCGTTCGGCTCGGCGGAGAAGCCCCGTTTACGAGTCCGAAGTACGGCCGAGTCATCGGTTACTTCAGGAACTTCAAATCATTGACATCGCAGGTTGTCGTGGTCCCGAGCGGGACGAAGGTCGTTTTCAAGAACGTCGATGCATCGCTCCCGCACACGGCGGCCTTTTTGGGTGACGCCACGAACAACAGCGCGCCCTGGCCGGCACATTTCAACGGCGGAACCTCGCAGTCGCCCGCCGGCGCGGCACTCAACAGTTCGCAATTCACGACCGGGACGCTAACGCCCGGAAACAAGTCGCTCGTTTATACGACCGGCGCGCCCGGGTTCTACATGTTCGGCTGCCAGTTCCACTACGATCCGGATGGGATGAGGACGGTGATCATCGTTCACTAGGAGCCCGTTGGACCGCTTGCCGCAAAGGAACGTCCGCGTTAAAACGCGGCCACGTTTCGGTCTGAACGTTCGAAGGCGGCCTCAGCTCGCCTGAGTGCCGCCTTCACGGTTGCTCGCTTCTCGCGTCGTTTGTCCTCGTGGGCGCCGGCGGGTCGTACGTTCGTCGGCGGGCCGAGGCGCGGAACGAGCGGAAGTTTTCGCGTCTTTCGCATCGTGGACTCCTTACGCACGGCATGACACGGTCGCGAACCCGTTAGATGCGCCCGAACGCGCCCGCCTCGCGTGCTAGCGCGAAGATCTGGTCCGCCGTCACGACGTGGTATTCAGGACCAAGCAAGCCGGTAAGCGCCGCGGCGTCTTTGGGACCCATCTTCCACCCGTCGAAATACAGGCTTACGAACGCGGGCGCTCGGCCGTCCCACTCGCTGCGCAGGCCGGCCAGCAACGCTTGGGCCTGCTCCACCGTGTGCACGTCGCGCTTCACCATCGTCGGCAACACGCCGCCAACGAGCATCGGCCCGGGCCGAACGCCGCGAATGTACGATTCGACGCCGAGCGGGTGCGCTTCGTCCATGAATATCCCAGCCTTTTGGGGAGGGGCCGCGGTGGCGACCCCGCGGACCATGTCATGGATCTCGGCCACGCGCATTCCCGTTCGTTTGAAGTACCGTCCTGTCTGCGCCGCAAACGCGCGAAACGGATCCGTCGGAAACATCGAGACGAACGCATAGCCGGCTCCCGACGGCCCGGCGACCAGATCGTCGTTTACGCTCGCAGTTCGCCGGTAGTAGGCAAACATCGCCGGCGCAGCGTCGGCGAGCAGCGGATTGATCGTCCAGTTTAGCGGTGCCTTGCCGCGGGCGGGATCGTCCCACGCGACCCGCATGCGGTGTTGATCGTACTGCACGTTGTCGCCGTCGCTCATCGTAAGCGTTACGTAAATCTGATTTGTCAGCGGCGGAGCGGGGGCCGCGATGACGTGGTCCAGGCCGGCGGCGGGCACTCCCGAGAAAGCGGTTAGGTTGACGAAGAGATCGGTCGCAACGTTGTAGTCGCCGTGCCGTGAAAGAAAGGTCACCCCCTCGACTTCGCCCGATCCGCGCGTTTGTGGAAACCAGCCGAGGTACGGTGCATTCGTCGGCATCCCGCGCAGCAGCCGGTCGACGAGCCGACTCTCGGCCGAATCGCCCACGTGCGGCCAGAGCACGAACGCTCGGTTCGCAACCGGATAGTCGCGCGCCGCCCAATCGTTTGGCGCAACGCCGACCAGCATGCGGTGTGTCGTACGCGGCCACAGGTTATCGACCGCCCAGGTTTCGGCATCGAGGTCGCTATGGAACCGCCCGCGCAGGTCGGCGAGTATTGGGAAGTGGTACGAGTCCGTGAGCGCCGGTACGAGCCGCGGACTGACGACGATGTCGTCATTGAGTCCGGCGAGCGTGGTCGCAACGGCGAGCGTGGCTGGGACTTGCGGGTCGCTAACGACGAGTCCCTTGATCTCGTCGCGATAGCGCTCGAGCAGCTTCCATGGATCGGCGATCTCGGTTTTGGGAACGTCGAGCTGGTCGATCCACGCGCGCTTTCCTTCGTTTCCGTTCTGGATGAAAAATACGCGTGTCTCTTTGCGGTTGACCAGCCCTTGCAACGTTGCGAACATGATGCGGGCGTCGGTTAGTCGTCCGCTCAGATCGACGACATCAAGACGCTGCGCGGTCGGAAACGTCGGCAGCGCTTGCGCCGCCGGCCAGCGGATTCCGCCCGGTGAACCCGCATCCGCCGCGCGCCCCGCTGCCGGCAAGGCCGCCAACGCCGCCGCGCAGACCGCCGCTCCCAGTACCCGCATACCCTTCGTCCTTATCTCCATCGGCTCGCGCCGATCTACCGGTCGCCCGAATCGTTCATTCGTCGTCCCACTCCGAGCGAAGCGGGCCCGAATCCCTCAACCGTCCGCGAACGCTCATCAACGTCTCACGCGCCCTCGCGCATTCACACGTGCGAGTCGTCGCTAACGAATGGCACTCTTGCATCCGTCTGAGCCTTGCAAGGCGCCGGCCGGCGGTGAACGCCTGGAGCCCCAGACGGGGATTGAACCCGTGACCTCGTCCTTACCAAGGACGCGCTCTACCACTGAGCTACCGGGGCATTTGGAGCGGGCGGCGAGAATCGAACTCGCGACTTCTGCTTGGAAGGCAGAGGCATTACCACTATGCAACGCCCGCGGACTGGTGGGCAGGGCTGGATTTGAACCAGCGTAACGCTTTCGCGTACCGAATTTACAGTCCGGCGCCTTTAACCACTCGACCACCTACCCACGGACCGACCCTGGATTACGCCGCCGCGCGCACCTCTCCTTCGCGCGCCCGAGCGACCGAGGCGAGCGAGCCGCACAACGCGAAATAGCGGCGCTGTTCGCGGGCCGACGTGACTCAGCGGCAACAGTAGCAGTTTTGTAAACTGCCAATCGTGGGTTCGAGTCCCACCGTCGGCTCCAGTCCCGCTCCTCCCTTGCCGGCGACCATTCGAGCGGCCGTCCAGCGAGCCGCCCAAACGCGAAGAGAGGGTGCGAGAGCAATCGCTCGCCGCATCCTCCTCTTCTCGACTACGCCCAGTTCTGGGCGGCGGCGAACCGCTTTAGGGAAGCTCGATCTCGGCCAGGTTCTTCTCGATCTTCCGTTTCACGCGCTGCAGTGCGTTGTCGATCGATTTAACGTGTCGGTTCAGGTCGCGCGCCATCTCTTGATAGCTCTTCCCCTCCAGGTACGAAAGCAGTACCTGGGATTCGAGGTCGGAGAGGTTCTCTTGGATGCGCTCTTTGATGTCCTCGGAGACTTCTTGATTGATCACGAGCTCTTCGGGATCGGACATCTTCTGCGAGGCCATCACGTCGAGCAGCGTGCGTTCGCTGTCCTCGTCGTAAATCGGCTTGTTGAGCGAGATGTACTGATTGAGCGGAATGTGCTTCTGGCGAGTTGCGGTCTTGATCGCGGTGATGATCTGCCGCGTGATGCACAACTCGGCGAAGGCGCGGAAGCTCGAGAGCTTGTCGGCCTTGAAGTCGCGGACCGCTTTGTAGAGGCCGATCATGCCCTCTTGAATGATGTCCTCGCGGTCGGCGCCAATCAAGAAGTAGCTCTTGGCCTTGATGCGAACGAAGTTCTTGTACTTGTTCAACAAGAACTCCATCGCCAGATTATCGCCCGACTTGGCGGCAGCGACGAGGTCCTCGTCCGGCCGCTCGTGGTAGTCGAGGCCCTCCGGCGCCGTTTGCGTCAGCCCCATATTCTGTTTTTGCCCCCCTGGTATCGATGTGGCGAAATCGCGGGCCGGGGCCCGTCGAGCCGGCCACATCCTGCTCAGTATAGGAGTGTCCTGCAAGGGCGTCAAGAGAAAAAGAGGGTGTCTCGCAGCGACAGGGCCTCCCGGCCTGGCCGACTCGGCGGCCCGCCCGAGCTCGCCCGACAGACTCCGGGCGTCGCGAAGCGGGCGAGCAAGCGCCCCTTTTGATGTGAGTCGGGCCGGATTGCCGGCCTGGCTTCAAACGTCGCTTTCATGTTTTCGGCTCGAATGTTTGCGCTCGCCGGCGCAGAATGAGCCGGAGCACGATGCCGATCACGCTCGCACAACTCCACACGTTTTGGCGACTTTCGGAACTCGGTAACTTCACGCGCACGGCGGAAGAGCTGGAGTTGACGCAGCCGGCGGTCGCCCTTCAGGTGCGATCGCTTTCCGAACACTTCGGCGTTCCGCTGGTCGACATCGTCAAGCGCCGTCCCGTCCTTACGGACGCCGGACGCTTTCTGGCGCACCGTTCGCGAACCGTCCTCGACGACGTTCACACCCTCGAACGCGAGATGGAAGAGTTCGCATCGGCGAAAGCCGGGCGACTCTTGCTGGGGGCAACCCTAACGATCGGTAACTATGCGATCGCGCCGTTGCTGGCCGCGTTTCAGGCGCAGCATCCCGATGCGAACGTGAACGTTCACATTGCCAACGCTTCGCGCCTGGCGGCGCACCTGAAAGGCGGCCGAATCGGCGTCGCGCTCGCCGTCGGTGCGATCGAAGATCCGGCGTTCGAGATCGTTCCCTTTGCCGAGGACCGGCTCGTGCTCGTCGTCCCTGCCAGCGGGCATCCGTTTTCGAAGCGTCGCAGCATCCTCGCGGCCGATCTCGCAGAAGAGAAGTTCGTGGCGCGCGAAGCGGGTTCCGCAACCCGCATCATCGCCGAGCGCGAGCTCGCCGCACGCGGCGTGCAGATCCACACGCAGCTCGTCGTTCCCAGCCTCGAAGGCGTTTCGCGTGCGGTCGAAGCGGGTCTCGGCATCGCGATTCTGTCTTGGCTCGTCGTCGAACGCGCCGTCGAGGAAGGCCGGTTGCACGTCGTCGAAATTCGCGACGTCGATCTGCGACGAACTTTTAAGATCGCACGTCTACGCGAACGGACGCTCTCGCCGATCGCGGCCGAGTTCGTCAAGTTTCTGCTCGACTCGACCGTTCCGGAGTATCGTCGGCGCGGTCGCCGCATGCGCCCGGCGGGCGCGGCCTAAACCTGCGGAGCCGCTCCGCGCTGGCGGCGAATCTCGAAGAGCAGTACGCCGGCCGCGACGGACGCGTTTAGCGATTCGACGGCGCCGTACAGCGGCACGCGCACGAGGAAGTCGCATTCCTTGCGAACCACGGGTGATATCCCGTCACCCTCGGCGCCGATCACGAGCGCGAGGTCGAGCGTTAAATCCGCCGCGGCATAGGGTCTAGCCGACTGCTCGCCGGACGCACCGGCTATCCACACGTTCGCCTTCTTGACCGCTCGCAGCGCGCCGGCGACGTTCGCAACGCGCGCGATCGGGATGTGCGCCGCGGCGCCGGCGGCCGCTTTGCGCACGGTCGCGTTAATGCCGGCCGAGCGCCGCTCGGGGAGGACGACGGCGTCGGCCCCCGCACATTCGGCGGAGCGCACGATCGCGCCGACGTTGTGCGGGTCCGTAAGATGGTCGAGCACGACGAACAGTGCCGGCGTGCTGCGCGGTCGCGCCAGGACCTCGTCGAGGGTCGCGTACGCGAACGGCGGCCCGAAGGCGACGACGCTCTGATGCGCGCGATAGGGAAACTGCGCGAAGAACGCACGACTCTCGTAGCGGACGGGGATCCGAAGTTCGGCCGCTTCGGCCAGCACGCGCCGCAAGGCGGGATCGCGCTTCCGCTCGTCGCCAACGTGGATTTTCCGCAGCGGTTCGTGCGCGCTCAACGACTCTTCGACCGCGTGAACGCCGTAGATCGCGTCGTCCAGGTCGAGGCGTTCTGCGCGGCGCGACGAGCGCGACGGCCCTAACCCTCTATGCTCCACGTACTCTCCCCGTTCGGCGCGTCCGCGATGGCGATGTTTTCCGCCGTGAGTTCCGCGCGGATGCGGTCGGCCAGCGCGAAGTCGCGCGCTTTGCGCGCAACGTTGCGCGCCTCGACCAGCGCTTGGGCCGAGGCGCCCGGCGTGAGCGTCGGCGCGACGATGTCCGGAAACTTCGCGTGCCAGAGCGCGGCGATGTCGTCCCGGAGGCCCGCGGCCGGCTTCACGGTCGCCTCCCCGCGCTCGCGCGGCGAGATGCCGAGCACCTCCATCGCCTGGTGCAAGAACGCCGCTGCGGGTCCTGCGCCGCCCTCGCGCGCGATGGTCGCGCGCGCGTTGACGATCTCGAAGAGCACCGAGACCGCCCCCGACGTGTTCATATCGTCGTCGAGGGCCGCCCAAAAGCGCGGTGCGTAGGCGGCGAGCGGATCGGTCGCCGGCTCGACGCTCGGCGGCCGGTCGCGCAGCGCGTCGTAGGCGTCGAGGAGGCGGGCCAGTCCCGTGGTCGCGCTTGCGATCGCGTCCTCGGTGAAGTTCATCGGCTTACGGTAGCCGGTCTGAAGGAACAACAAGCGAATTGCTTGCGGTTCGTGACGGTCGAGCAATTGCGCGAGCGGCTCGAAGTTGCCGAGCGACTTGGACATCTTGCGCCCGTCGAATTGCAACAGGCCGCCGTGCAGCCAGAAGCGCGCCATCGGCGGTTTCGCCATCAAAGACTCGCTTTGCGCGATCTCGTTCTCGTGGTGCGGAAAGATCAGATCGTAGCCGCCGCCGTGGATATCGAACGGCTCCCCGAGCAGCGCGTGCGCCATCGCCGAGCACTCTATGTGCCAACCGGGGCGTCCGGCGCCCCAGGGCGAGGGCCACTCCGGCTCGCCCGCTTTCGCGAACTTCCACAGCGCAAAGTCGAGCGGGTCGTCTTTCCCTTCGCCCGGTTCGATCCGCGCACCGACCAGCAACTCGTCTAAGTTGCGCCCGGAGAGCGCGCCGTAGCGCGGGAACGACCGCACGCGAAAGTACACGCCGTCGGCGGCGGCGTAGGCGTAACCGCGCTCGACAAGCGCACCGATCATGGCGATGATCTGCGGGATGAACTCCGTCGCGCGTGGCTCGTGGTCCGGCTCCGTCACGTGGAGCCTACGCATCGAAGCCTTGAACGACGCGTAGTAGCCGGCGACCACGTCCTTCCATTCAACGCCACGTTCGCGAGCCGCCACGATGCTTCGATCGTCGATGTCGGTGACGTTCTGTACGAAGGTTACGCGCAGCCCCAGAACCGTCAGGTAGCGGCGCAGCACATCAAAGAACAGGAACGACCGAGCGTGCCCAAGATGGGCCTCCGCCGAGGGGGTTAGGCCGCAGACGTAGACGCGCACCCGTTCGGCGTCGATCGGCAAGAAGGGTTCGGTCGCCCGGGTGCGCGTGTTATAGAGGCGTAGGGGCATCGCGGTTATCTTGGCGCTCCATTCTGGCGAGCCGGCGTTCGAGGGCCTCGATCCGCGCGAGTACCTTCGTAGCAGCGCCGGCGGCGTCGGGGTTCTCTGCCGTAGGACGCGCTGGCGACTGCACGGGTTTCCCATCCTGGAGTACGACGCGCGCCGGGATGCCGACGACCGTGGCATTCGGCGGCACGTCCTTGACCACGACCGAGCCGGCGCCGATCTTCGAGCCACGTCCGATCGTGATCGCGCCAAGGACGAGCGCGTCGGCGCCGACGACGACGCCGTCGCCCAGCGTCGGATGGCGCTTGACACGCTCCGAACTGGTCCCGCCCAGGGTGACGCCCTGGTTCAGGGTTACGTTTTCGCCGAGTTCGGCCGTCTCGCCGATCACCACGCCCATCCCGTGATCGATAAAGAGTCCCGCCCCGATTCGCGCCCCGGGATGGATCTCGACGCCCGTCGCAAAGCGGACGACGTGCGCCAGAAAACGCGGTAAGATGCGCAGGCCGGCGCCGTAGAGCGGATGCGTGACGAGGCGGTGCGCGACGATGGCGTGGAAGCCGGGATACGACAGCACGACATCGAGCGGCCCGTGAGCAGCCGGGTCGAACGCGACCGGCCGTAGCAAGTCGGCGCGCAGCGCACGCAGCAGCGCGTTCACGAGCCGTCCCGCTCGGCCGCCTCGACCGTCGCAACGGCGTAAGCGGCGATCCCGCTGCCGTCACCGGTGTAACCCATCCCGTCGCTCGTCTTAGCTTTCACGCTAACCGCCCCGAGTTCGAGCCCGAGCACAGCGGCCAAACGCGCGCGCATCGCCGCAACGTGCGGCGCCAACCGCGGTACTTGAACGACGACGGTAGCGTCGACATTGTGCGGCGCGTAGCCCGCGTCGCGGCACATGCGCGCGCACGCTCTCAGTAATGCGAGCGAGTCCGCGTCCTTCCAGCGTGGGTCGCCCTCGGCGAAGTGCGTTCCGAGATCGCCGAGCGCGCACGCGCCGAGCAGCGCGTCGGCGACCGCATGCGCAAGCGCGTCGCCATCGGAGTGCCCCAGCGGGCCGCGCTCGAATGGAATCCTCACGCCGCCCAAGACGAAGGGGCGACCCGCCACCAGACGGTGCGCGTCGAAGCCGTGGCCGATGCGGGTCACGTTCCGGGCGCGCCCGCGACGTCGTGTGCTTGGTGCGTCGTGAAGATCGCTTCGACGCCGGCCAACTCGGCGAAGCGTTCGGCAAATCCGCGCAGGCGCTCGGCATCGACGAACGCGCGGATCGCGGCGCCTCGAGGAAGCTCGCGATCGATGCCATCCAGCCGGCCGCGCGACTCGAGTTCGCGGCTCACGGACTCGACCGCGCGTGCCTCGACGAACGCTTCGACCAACAGCGTTTCGTCTTCAGTCGGGCCGAGCAGCGGCCGGGCGCGCAGGATCGCCTCCGCGCGCTCGCGGTCGGCGGGATGCGTGACCTTAAAGTTTTCGCCGCTGGCGGGAACGACGATCACGTCGAGGCCCGCACGCTCGAGAAGCGTCGCGTCGTCGGTGGCGTGCCGTTCGTAGCGCAGCGCGTCCCCATGCGCGCGCCGCAATTCGCGGGTGAGCGCAAACTGCGGCGTTTGCGCGGCCCACAGCTGTTCCCGATCGAGCGTCCGCAATACCTTACGATCCTCTGCCCCGACCACTTTGATCGTGTCGACGACCGGTGCGGCGAGCAACGAGGCAACGCCGGCGCGCACGGCGCGCATCCCGGCGCGAACGTCGCGCGGCAGGATCAGCGGCCGCGCGCCGTCGTGAACGAAGGTCGCGCCGCAGCGCTCGGGGAGCGCGCCCAGGGCGGCGCGCACCGAATCTTGGCGGGTCGCGCCGCCGGGCACCACGCGGACCGCGAGCCGCGGTGCGAATTCCGCGGCCAGTTCCATCATCCGCGCGACGTGCTCCGGTTCTGTGGCGATGGCGAGTTCGAGTATCTCCGGCATCGCGCTGAAGGCGGCCAGCGACCAGGCCACCAGCGGCCGGCCGGCGACCTCGACGAGCTGCTTGGGGCCTCCAAATCGTTCGCCGCGACCGGCGGCGACGACGATCGCTCCCCAGATCATCGCGCGTTCACGTCGAGACCGACGACCGTTTCAACTTCGCGAAGATCATGCGGCCCGCGACCGTTTGCAACACGCTGGTCACCTGGACGTCAACCTCCTCGCCGATGAGCCTGCGCCCATTTTCGACGACGATCATCGTCCCGTCATCGAGGTACCCAACGCCCTGGTGCGGCTCTTTCCCGTCGCGTACGATGGCGACGTGTAAGTCCTCACCCGGCAAAACGACCGGCTTAACCGCCTCGGCAAGTTCGTTGACGTTGAGAACGCTGACCCCTTCGACGTGCGCCACGCGGTTCAGATTGTAGTCGTTGGTGACCAATCGTCCGCCGCGTTCTTGCGCCAAGCGGACGAGTTTCGCGTCGACCGCACCGCCCAGATCGTCGTAGTCGCGCTCCGCGATTTCGAGCTTCACGATCTCTTGCAGCTTGGCTAACACGTCCAGGCCCCGGCGCCCGCGCGTCCGCTTCATACCGTCGACGGAATCGGCGATGAGCTGCAACTCGCGCAGCACGAAGCGTGGGATCACGAGCGGCCCTTCGAGGAACCCGCTCTGCACGATTTCGAGAACCCGCCCGTCGACGATGACCGACGTGTCGATGATTTTTGGGACACCGACGATGGGGGCAGGGGCTTCACCGAAACGGCCGATGCTTCCGAAGCGCTGCTTCGCGCCGACGCGCGCCCCTAAATAGGCGGCAAAGACGCCGACCATAACCGTTAACAGAATCGCGAGGTATCCGCCGGCGCTTCCCGTCACCGCGAGCATCTCGAACAGGACGCTCTTGACCAAAAACGCGATCACGAGACCCACGATCAACCCGACGGCTCCCCCGGCGATCTCGCCGGGCGAGAGCCGCTCGACCGCGGTTTCCACTTCGTTGAGCTCGATCTCGAACGCCGACTGTGCGAGCGGCGCCAAGAAGATGCCGAGAACCGCCCCAATGACCGGGACGATCAGGGTGAGTACGATTTGCCACGTCTGGTTCGCGACGTGGAGCGAAAGCAAATGAAGGTAGGCTTCGCGACCGAGTAAGAACCCGCTGACCGCGAAGACGACCGCCAAGATCGCACGCAGAACGGTCCGCGAGAGGGCGCTCACGGTGCGGGTTCCAAAAACGCGCCGCAAACGTCGTTCGCCAAAAATCGCCCGCGATCGGTCAGTTTGACGGTATCCGGGGTGGCGACGATCGCTTCGGCGGCGCGCAGTTCGTCGAGCACGGTGGCATACATCTCCAAAAAATCGATGCCGTACCGTTCCGCAAACAGCCGGACATCTACCCCTGCATTGGTCCGCAAGGCCAGCATCGTCGCCTCCCCGACTCGGGCCGGCCCAGCGAGCGTCTCGCGTTCGGCCGGAATCGGCCGGCCTGCCGTGGCCGCCTCACAGAAGACGTCGAGGTCCCGCGTCGTCGCCGAGCGGGTCCCATCGGCGTACGAGGCCGCCCCGACGCCGAGGCCGAGGTACTCCCCGTTCGCCCAGTAGTTGGCGTTATGCGCGCAGCGGCGCCCGGGCTGGGCGAAATTACTGACCTCATACTGTTCGTAGCCGGCAGAGCGCAGGCGTTCGATCGCCAGCGCGTACAGTTCCGCTTCGAAATCCGGGTCCGCGAAGGCTCCGGGTTCGCGGGCCTGCCAGCGCGCGTACGGGGTCCCGGCCTCGACCGTCAAACCGTAGGTCGAGACGTGGTCCACCTCGAGCGCGATCGCCGCCTCGAGACTAGTCGCCCACGAGGCAACCGTCTGGCCGGGAACGCCGAACATCAGGTCGAGCGAAACGTTCGTAAAGCCCGCAGCCCGCGCGCGGCGGACGGCCTCAGCGACGTCCTCGGGAGCATGCCGGCGCCCAAGCACCTGCAGTTCGCGCGGGACGAATGACTGCACGCCGATCGAGAGCCGGCTGAGCCCGGCTCGGCGCAGGGCGCCGAAGGCGCCGCACAGCGCGAGGTCGGGATTAACCTCGATCGTCGCCTCGGCGTCCATGGAAAGCGAAAAGCGTTCCCGGATGCGCGCGACCAGCTCAGCGAGGTCGGCGGTCGCGTACGTGTTCGGGGTACCGCCCCCTAAGAACAGGGTGGCGGCCGGCCGGGACGGGCCGGCATCGAGCTGAGCCGCGAGCGCCCTCAGGTAGCGGCGCGCGGCGGCGCCGTCGTAGCGCCACTTTGCGAAATCGCAGTACGGACAGACATACGGACAAAATGGAAGGTGAACGTAGATCCCGAGCACGCTTCGTAGAACGCTAGCCCGCGATCGAAAAGATGCCGACCGCTCCCGGTCCGACGTGCACGCCGATGACCGGTCCGGCCTCGGCGACGTCCAGGCGCTCCGGCGCCGTCCCGAGCTTGGCACGCAACATCTCCAGCAACACGGCGGCGCATTCGGGCGCGTGGCTGTGCAGCACGCGCACGCGCGCTCGTCGCACGTCGCCAAGTTCGCGCAGGGTCGCCTCGACGATGGCTTCTTGCGCTCGCCCAAAGGTCCGGACGCGCGCTTCCTCGGTTATCTCGCCGTCCTTTAACTGCAGCACGGGGACGATTCGCAACAGCGTCCCGATCGCACCGCGTGCTTTGCCGATCCGGCCGGTCCGGACGACGTGCGTCAGATCGGGAAGCGTGGCGTACCCGTGTTGCCTCGCGCGATCGCGTTCGGCGGCCGCCAGAACCGTCTCGACGCTCGCACCGTCGCGTGCGAGTTCGGCCGCCCGTTCGACCTGCAGTCCCAAGCCCGCCGTCGCTGAAAGTGAGTCGACGATCTCGATGCGCGCATCTTGAAAACGCGCTGCGGCAGCCTTCGCGCTGTTGAGCGTCCCGGATAGGCGGTGTGAAATGAAGAGACCGACGATCGGGTGTCCGGCTGCGACCAGCGGCGCGAACGTCTCCTCGAACATTGCCGCGCTCGGCTGGGTCGTGGTCGGAAGCACCGCTTCGCTCGCGAGCAGCGCGTGGAAGCGCTCGAGATCGAGATCGACGCGATCGAGAAACTCGCGCGCCCCGAAATTGACGAACAACGGTACGACGGCAATTCCTAGTTCGCGCGCCCGCGCCGCCTCCACGTCCGAGGTACTATCCGTAACGATCTTAACCACGGCGCTCAAGGTGCCGGCACGTGCGCGGGAACGGCGACCAGTTCGGCGATGCGGCCGACGACATCTTCGCGAACTTCCGCGACGGCGGCGCGAATCGCGCTGTGGATGGCTTTGCGGCTCGCGCGCCCGTGCGCGACGATGCAGTTGCCGCGCAAACCGAGCAGCGGTGCGCCGCCGTACTCGTCGTAGGTGATTTTCGCGGCGACGCGGCGCAGCGCCGGGCGCACGAGCATCGCGCCCAACTTCACGAGGGGTCCGCTACGCTCGATCTCGGCTCGAACGATCTGCTCGACCAGCGATCCCGCCCCTTCGGAGAGCTTGAGCATGACGTTACCGACGAAACCGTCGGTGACGACCACGTCGGCAGCGTTGAACAGCACGTCCTTCCCTTCAACGTTCCCGATGAAGTTGACCGGGGTTTGGTCGAGCACGGCGGCGGCCTCGATCGTTTGCGCGTTGCCCTTCACGCGCTCCTCACCAACAGAGATGATGCCGACTTTGGGCTCTGCGATTCCAAGTACGGCGCGCGCGTACGCGCTCCCCATCACGGCGAACTGACCGAACCACTCGGGGCGGCAGTCGACGTTCGCGCCCGAGTCGAGCACGATGACCGGCCCGTGACGAGCGGGGAAGACGACCGCGATGGCGGGGCGCGCGATCCCGGGTATCGTTCGCAACCGAATGAGGGCGAGCGCGAGAAAAGCGCCGCTATTCCCCGCGGAAACGACCGCGTCGGCCCGGCCGTCGCGCACGAGGTCGATCGCCACGCCCAGACTGCTGGCCGACGCAGTGCGCAGCGCCTGCGAGGGGCTCGCGTCCATCGCGATCGCCTCGGGCGCATGGACGACTTCAACCGACCCCGACGGCGAGCTTTCGAGCAGCGGCTCGATCTGCGTCCGGTCCCCTACCAAGACCATCGTGCCCAGCCCGCTTCGAGCCGCCGAAATGGCCCCCGCCACGATCTCCGCGGGGGCATGGTCGCCGCCCATCGCGTCAATCGCGATGCGGGGCGGGCGCGCTTCAGCGCTCACGGACGATAAGATACTCGCTGGAACGTTGGCCGCCGGCATGTACCTCGACTTCGACGTCGGGATGCTCGGCCGCTATCGCCCGCAGCAATTCGCGCGCTCGCTCGTCGGTTTGCTCGGCGCCGTAGAAGAGCGTTAGGACGTCGCCGCCCTCGGGGCTTAGCGCGCGCGCGGCCGCCGCGAGCGCGGCCGCCAACGATTCCGCAGGGATGAGCCGGCCCTCACAAGCCGCGACCGCCGCGCCGGCGGCCACCGCAATCCCTCCGACCGACGAGTCGCGACCGGCAAAAAAGGCCACGGCCGTCCGCGAACCTACTACGGCGGCGCGCAGCGCTTCCGCCGGCGGGGGCTCGGAGGCACCGCTCGAGAGCGCGAGGGCGACCGCGAGCCCGGCTCCGATGTCTGCGGTGGGGATGACCTCGACCGGGCGTCGCGCGAGCGCAGCCGCCTCGTTGGCGGCCAGCAGCACGTTCGGATCGTTGGGGAGGAGGTAGGTTCGCTCGCCCAAGCTTGCGTCGAGCGCCGCCAACAACTCGCGCACCGACGGGTTCGCATCGGTCGCGTCGACCGTCGCTTCGACCCCGAGATCGCGCAGGATGCGCGCGAACCCCAGCCCGGGGACCACGGCCACGACCGACCACGGTCGTACCGGCGCGTCGACGAGCAACATCCGGTGCTGACGCTCCATGTCCTCGACTTTCTCGCGCACGATCTGGCCGAACGGCGCGACCGCGGCTCGAATCGCGCCCGGATCGACGGCGTGAATGTGAATCTTCAAGAGCGGCGGCTCACCCGCCACCACCAACGAATCACCCAACGCTCCAAGCGCCGCCCGAACGGCAACCACGTCCTCGTGGACGCCGTTGACGACAAATTCGGTGCAGTAGCGTTCCGCCCCGACGGGCCCGGTTCGCGCGAAAATCTGGGCCCGCACGGCCGCCCGAGGAAAGGCGGTTTTCCCGGTTCGGCCGACCCCGAAGCGCAACGCGCCTTCGAGAAAGTACAGCACGCCCGCACCGCCGGCATCCACGACCCCCGCCTCGCGCAAGACCGGGAGTTGCTCGGGCGTCCGCTCGACCGCGACGGCAGCGGCGGTGACGATTCGTTCGATGAAATCGCGGAGGTCGGAAACCTCGGAAGCCGCCGTTGCGGCGGCGCCGGCTGCCGCGTCCGCAACCGAGAGCATCGTTCCCTCCACCGGTTTGTGCAGTGCGACTCGCGCCGTCGCCGCCGCCTCGCCCAGCGCGCGCGCCAGCATCGGCACGTCGGCTTCCACAAGGTCGCCGACCGCGCGGGCGAAGCCGCGCAGCATCTGCGAAAGAATCACCCCGGAGTTGCCGCGCGCCGCCATGAGGCTCCCGCGCGCAACCGCTTCGGCGACCGCCCCCAGCGGCGCGCCCCGCAGATCGCGGGCGGCGCGAGCGGCTCCTCGAGCGGTCAGGTAGAGGTTCGTTCCGGTATCGCCGTCGGGGACTGGAAACACGTTGAGATCGTTGAGGACGCCGCGGTACTTCCCTAAAAAGACCGCCCCGGCAGCGACGAACGTAGCAAAGGTTCGCCCGTCGAGCCTCGTAAGGTTCACGCGCGCTGCGTTAAAACTCACCCACGCCGACTCCTTGCCCTGCCGCAGCTATGCCGTTTCTTTCAAGCGCTGCTGCACCGCAACCGCTGCTCGCAGTGCGAGCGCGGCGATCGTTAGCGTCGGATTCGCCGTTCCCGTGGTGGGAAAGACGCCGCTCCCAAGCAAGTAAAGGTTCGCGTGGTCGTGCGCGCGCGAGTTCGTGTCGACGACCGAGGTCTTCCGGTCGCTGCCCATTCGGTACGTACCGATGATGTGTCCGGCCGATTGGAAGACGTCGGCGTGCGCCCGGAACGTGACGCCGACGGCATCGAATATCCGATCGTGGACCGCGCGCGCGCCGGTCATCCCGTCTTGGGCGTAGCGGTCGACCCGATAGCTTATGCGCGGCACCGGAATGCCGATCGCGTCGAGCTGTTCCCACGCCGGAACGATCCGGTTATCGGGATCGGGAAGCTGCTCGTTCAAGCTCGCAACCCGAAACTCTCGCGCCATCCGATCGCTCAACGCCGCCTGCAACTCCGCGCCGGTCAGACCACGATCGATGAGTACCTTTGCCGAATCGGTGGGCCAACCGAACGGCCAACTCCAACCGTCGTTTCCGATCTCGACGCGAAACGCCGAGCGTTGGCGGCGAAACGAACCATCCCTGAGATTCTCGATTCCCGAGGTCGAGAGCGGTCCACGGTACGGGTAGAGTGGCCGTTTCGCGAGCGCCCAACTTAATTGCGTCGGATGGTCGGCGAGGTTACGCCCAACTTGTCCGCTCGAGTTCGCGACGCCGGCCGGGCGCGCGGCGCTGCGCGAGAGGAGCAGCAGTTTCGGCGTCTCGATCGCGTGCGCGGCAATCACGAACACCTTGCCGATCGCTCGGTGAACGGTCCCATCGGGATGCTTAAAGCGCACCGCGGAGACGTCGCCGCGCGCGTCGAGGTCGAGGGCGAAGACGATCGCCTGCTCGACGATTCGCGCCCCCGCAGCGGTCGCCAATTGTGCGTGCACGCCGGCGTCGTACTTCGCACCGATCGGGCAGACGGGAATGCACGACGCGTTGCCGCAGCACGCCGGGCGGTTTTGGTACGCTTTAGAGTTGCGCGCTTGCGGTGTCGGCGCGACGACGTATCCGAGATGCGCGACCGCGGTGCGAATCTGCTCGTCGAGATACGTCGGCGGGATCGGCGGCAACGGATAGGGCGTTGCGCGCGGCGCGCCGCCCAGGTTCGCCTTCCCGTCGCCGGACACGCCAAGGGCGACTTCGGCTTTGGCGTACCACGGCTCGAGCTCGGCATAGGAAATTGGCCAGTCCACACCGACCCCGTAGGCCGACTTCATGCGGAAGTCGTTCGGCAACAGGCGCAGCGCCGTTCCGAGCCAGTGCCAGGTCGTTCCGCCGACGCGCCGCTCGTAGGTCGCTTTGAACGGATCGGGACCGTCTTGCACGTAATAGTTGTTCGGGTTCACGGTCAAAGGGCGCGGAGCGTACGGCACGTCCGGATAGGCGGACTCCGGCGTTTTCGCGACCGCGGCACGGAAAGTTTCGACGGCCTTCCCGCGATCGACGCTCGGGCCGGATTCCAGTACGACGACTTTCGCTCCGGCTTTGGCCAGTTGCCACGCGACGAGCAGTCCGGCGACGCCGGCGCCGACGATCACGATGTCGGCGCTCAGGTCGGCCGGCGCTTCAGTTGCCATCTTGACTCACGCCGACGGTTTTGCCCAATAGCCCATTGCACCGCCGCAGCTCGCCGGCGCTTTCGTAAACGTGCAGGCGCGCCACGCGAGCGCGCCGCTCCAGGTCGCCGTCACGGGGCCGCTCGGTCCCGCGTACGTCCCCGAGAACCAGTCCGCTAGAATCTGCGAGGCTGCGGCGAGGGACGCCGGTTCGGCAAACACGCCGCGCCGCCTGAGATCGGCGATGGCCGACGGTGGGTTCTGCGAAGCGATTCCGCTTTGCTCGAAGAGCGCGTCAAGCGCTTTCGAGCGGGCCGCGTCCGCGCGCACATTCCGAAGGTAGGCGTCGCCCGCGGTCGCATCGAGCCCCCCAAAGCCGGTCAAGACGGCCGATAGAGCCATAAAGTGCGCGAGGTCACGCGCCTCAGCTGCGGTCGGCGGCGGCGAGCCCGTTGAGCCGCGGCGCGCTCGGAATGGAGACGCGCAGCCATACGGTAGCCCGGTCGCAGCTACCGCTGCGAGGCCGGCGAGAACGCGCTTGCGGCTCGGCATAGCCGACCCGCTTCGCTGCACAACCGACGCCCTCCCTATTCTCGGGCCTTAGCAAAAGAGCGCAAGACCAACAGGGTCTCGGCTCAGGCGTTGTGTCGGGGCAGTGGACGTGATAGAATCGCCGGGTTGTCCGGCTGCTCGCCGGTCATCATTTCGTTCTGAACTTCGAAGAAAACGGCAGGCAACCATGGCGAAGCGCTGCGATACGTGCGGCAAGGGCCCGATGGCCGGAAACAACGTCAGCCACGCGATGAACAAGACCCGGCGTCGCTGGCTCCCGAACCTTCAACCCGTTCGCGTCGACGACCGTGGGACGCA
>JBDTCF010000021.1:0-9231 GCA_039923715.1 Vulcanimicrobiaceae bacterium | reverse complement strand
TTGATCATCCCGGTAGCCGTCGCCTACGCGGTTCTTCGACATCGCATTTTCGATATCTCGTTCGTGCTGAACATGACGCTCGTGTATGGCGTCACTTCGGCGATCGTGCTGCTTGCTTTAGCCGTTGCCGAGTTCTTCGTTGAACGGTACCTGCGAAAGCTGAGCCATTTCGAGAGCGCCGCGGTTGAGTTCGCGCTGGCGCTCGCGGTGATCATCGGCGCACGCATCGTCCACGGCTGGGTCGACCGGCTCGTCGACGGCGTCCTGTTTCGTTCGCGTCACGACCAGGAGACCGGGTTGCATCGCTTCGCAACGACGGCTCAGTTCTACACCGAAGCAGCGCCGCTCGTCCGGGATACCATCGAGGCGGTGGTACGCTACGGACACGTAGAGGGGGCGGCGGTGTACCTGGCGACCGGGGGTGGAGGGTTGGCGCGCTCGGCCTCGACCTTCCCGAACGCGCCCGCGACGGTCGACGAAAACGACAGCGCTTACGTGCAATTGCGCGCCCATCGCGGGCGTCTCGATCTCCACCACGCCGCGACCGACCTGCCCGGGGCGAGCGCTTGCCCGATGATTTTGGCCGGCCGCCCGGTCGGCCTGATCGTGGTCGGCGATCGGCTCAGCCGCGAGGCGATGCCGCCCGACATCGGCGAGGCGCTCCAGGCGGTCGCGTCGGCCGTGGGGCTGGCGCTCGAGGCCATCGAGCTGCGGCATGCTTTGGGCGAAAACGAACGGTTGCGGCGGCAGTTGGGCGCCCTGCCGGCGCCGACTTAGGTCACTAGGGCAGCCAGGCTAGGCGAACGAGCGAAGTCGGCGCCTTGAGAGGTCACGGAGACGAAAGTCCATTTGACAGTCTTCGCCCGCTCGGATACAATCCCGAGGTTGTGGTCCACCGCTTCGCGGCGGTGTGCCTTTGCCCTGAGCCTTCGGAAAGCTTCGCCCAGCCCATGCGCACGTACCAACAGAAAACGGCCGAGACCCAGCACGATTGGTTCGTCGTCGACGCGACGGGCCAGCGTCTCGGCACGCTCGCCGTGCGGATCGCGCGAGCGCTCTCCGGTAAGCACAAGCCGACCTGGACCCCGCACATCGATGACGGCGATTTTGTAGTCGTCCTCAATGCCGACAAGATCGAACTCGGTGGCGACAAGTGGAACCAGAAGATGTACTACCGGCACAGCGGCTTCCCGGGCGGTTTGCGCGAGCAGACGGCCCGCCAAGTGTTTGACAAGCATCCGGAGCGTTTGATCGAGCGTGCGGTCTACGGAATGCTCGCTACCAATCGCACCCGCGCGGTGCAGTTGCGACGGCTCAAGGTCTATCGCGGCATCGAACATCCGCACGGCGCCCAAGCGCCGGCACCGCTGGCGCAGGAGTGAACGTGGTCGAATCGGATTCCCAGGTCTTCGGCGGGACGGGTCGCCGCAAACGTGCGGTAGCGCGCGTCTTGTTGTCTCTCGGTCAGGGGGTCATCACGATTAACCGTAAGCCCTACGACGAGTACTTCTCGCGCGACAGTTTGCTCGCGATCGTGCGTCAGCCGTTGGAAGTGACCCAGACGCTGAATCGATTCGACGTCAGCGTGAAGACCGAAGGTGGCGGCATCGCCGGCCAGGCCGGCGCGGTCCGCCACGGCATCGCGCGAGCGCTCGTGGACATGGACGAAGGGCTGCGGGAGTCACTGCGTCGCAGCGGTCTTTTGACGCGCGACCCTCGGGAAAAAGAATCGAAGAAGTACGGCCGCAAGCGCGCCCGCAAACGCTTCCAGTTCTCGAAGCGCTAGACTACCGAATCGATTCCTTCGAGCGGCCTGCGATCGCGAACGCGCGAACGCGGGCCGTTCGGCCTTTCACCTCGGCTTCGAACGCCCGGCCGCCAAGTGGGAGTCCGGCTTCGGCGTAGGTCTGCTCGTCGCAGTAGATCGCGCCCGGTGGGGCCGCAGCCTCTAGACCGGAGGCGAGATTGACCGCGTCGCCGATCACCGTATAGTCCGTACGTCGGCGGCTTCCGATATGGCCGGCGACGACTTCGCCCGTTGCCAGCCCGACCGAAATCGAAAGGGCGTGGGTCAAGCGCGGCGCCAGCCGCTCGACGGCAGCGTGGAGTTCGAGCGCGGCGCTCAGCGCTCGCCGCGCGTCGTCGGCGCGAACGCGGGGCGGGCCGAAGACCGCCATCAAACCGTCGCCGTAGAACTTGTCGAGCAGGCCGTCGTGCGCGAATACGACCCGCACCGCTTCTTCAAAATAGCCGTTGAGCAAAGCGACGACCTCATCGGCCGGTAACCGCGCCGCGAGTTCGGTAAAGCCGCGTATATCGGCGAATAGCATCGTCGCGCGCTGCCGCGTACCGCCCAGGCGCACGGCCTGCGGATCGGCCATCAACTCGCGCACGACGTGGGGCGCCAGGTAGCGGGCGAAGCTCGCCTCGATCAACCCGCTGCGCTCAACGTTTGCCTCGTGCGCCTCTTCGAGCGCGCGCTGCGTCGCGCGGTCGACGACGACTACGGCGACTCCGGCGCCGCCATCGATTTCGAGCGGCGCCATACGAACCTCAAGCGTCAGCGCTTCGCCGGTAGCGCGCGTCCCCTCGATCTCGGCGCGCAGATGCGCGGCGCCGCTCCCGAAGAACGTTTCGAGGAGGTCCGGAAATTCCGGGATGAGCCGCTGCAGCTCGCGACCCCTCGCGCCGATCCAGTGGCTCGCGCCGACCCCAAACGTCCCTTCGGCGGCCCGGTTGAACGTCGCGATCGTGCCCGCCGCATCGAGCGTGATCACGCCGCTCGAAATCGCTTCCAGGATACGCGTTTCGAGCGCGCGGCCCGATCCCGACGCCTCGCTCGTCACGGATAGTAGCAGCAGAACGCTACGCTGCCGCCGTGGTCGTCGGACCAGTGCGGGAGAAACTCCAACTCCGCATTGGAAGTGCCGGACGGAACCTCGAACGTCAGCGTGACCGTCAAAGACTCGTTCGGACGCACGCGTCCCGATCCTGAAAAGTCCAGAGCGCGGAGTCCAGGCCGAACGACCGGTGGATACTCGCGCTCGTCGACGAGCAAACGGAAGTCGCTCGCTTCATAGAACTGACCCTCAACTCCCGACGGATTGGGTGCGCTAACCGTATCGATGGTGACATAGACGGTCCCATTCGTCGCGCGAGTCGTGCTGGAGAAACCGGCCGTCAATCCAAGGGGAATGGCGACCCGTACCGGAGGTGACTCAATGCGGGACAGGAAAACGATCGCGAACGTAACCGTGAACGCGGCCAGCACGAAACGTGTGAGCATTTACACTCCCTTTCGGAAGATGCCCCGCTTGCGTCCAGCCTCCTGCGCGCCGGAAACGTCTCCGCAACGTTCCTACCCCGCCGCGGTCACGAGAGCCGGTTATGCTGGGCGGCATGGACGTGGTACCGGCGGAACTCTTGACGGCGGCTCGAGCCGCGCGCGAGCGAATGGGCACCCTGGCGCGAGCGACCGCTCGGGCCAATGCCGGAGGGGCGGCCGGTGACGCGCAGCGGGAGATGGCCGCCGCGGCGCGCGAGGCGATATTCACCGATGCGCTTCTGGCGGCGTTGCACGCGCGCTTCGAAGAACTCAAGACGGCAAGCAAGTGAACGAGTTCGACGTGCTCGAGGCCGCCGGTAGCGGCATGGAAGCGCAACGGGCCGCGCTCGACGTTGCCGCGCGCAACGTCGCTGCCGCCGAGGTCGACGGCAGGTCGTTCGCACGCCTCGTTCCACGCTTCGCGTTCGACGACGCGGGCGGCGACGATTTCGCCGACGGAAACGAAGGTGGCGTCGTGCGCTATCTCGGGACGACTACCGAGCCGGGCGTCGTGCCCGATGCGATCGCCGAAATGGTCTCCGTTCTCGACGCGCAACGCGCCTATGAGGCCAATGCTTCGGTGTTCGATGCCGGGAAGCGGTTGATGGAGCGCACCATCGACGTGGAACGGATCTGAGTCGTGACCGTCGTTCCACTCGTTCCCGACGTCCCGGTCGCGCCGCGCATTACGAACGCGCCGAACGCGGACTTTGGCGCAGCCTTCGAGCGGGCGCTCGAGCAAGCGGGCCGCGCGTTCGGGCGTGCCGCGCGCGCAGAGGCTGCGTTCGTCCACGGAACTGGTGGGCTGCAAGAGATGGTCGTCGAACGCGCGCAGGCGGATGTCGTGCTGCAGATCGCGAGCGCGGCGGCCTCGCGCGTGGTGCAGTCGCTCGGGACGATCCTCAACATGCAGATCTGAGCCGTGCAGGTGCTGCTCGCGCGTTGGAGCCGCCTCTCCGGGCGGACGCGAACGCTCGTGGCCGCGCTCCTCGCGGTCGCGCTCGTCGCCGTTGGCCTAGCGTATCTGCTCGAACGCGACACGCGGGTACCGCTGTTTGCCGAACCGCTCAGCGGCGAGCAGGTGAACGAAGTGATCGAGCGGCTGGCGGAGTGGCACGCCGCGTTTGGCGCCACGAGCGACAACGTGCGCGTCGACGCGCGTCACCAGAGCGAACTCCTCCTGCGTCTTTCGCTCGCCGGAGTCCCACACGCGCACGTGGTCACCTCGAGCGAGGTTCTGGCAAAGGCCGGTCCGATGACTCCCGAGTCGGTGCTCGACGCGCAGCGGCGGGACGGGCTGGCCGGGGATCTCGAACTCGCGCTGCGCGGCATCGCGGGCGTGCAAGACGCTCGCGTGATCGTCGCGGCCCCACGCCCCGCGGAGTTCGTCGACGACAAGCCGGGCCTCGCAACCGCGAGCGTTCGGCTCACCCTCACCGGGGGAGCAGCGCTGCCGGCGGCCACGGCCGACGGCATTCGCGCTTTCGTGGCGGCTGCCGTTCCAGGACTTGATGCCAAGCGAGTGACCCTGCTCGACGATCGCGGCGTCGCGCTGGACGGCGGCAGGGTGTTCGCCGGCGACGAAACCGCCGCACTCGCCACCTCGTTGCAGAGCGCGCTCGATGCGACGTTCGGCGTTGGCGCGACGATCGTTCGCGTCCGCGTCGCGCACGACGGACGGACGCGCGAGATCCACGAGACGCGTCGTGCGCCGCTCGGCGCACGCCCGCTCGTCTCGTCGACCGACGACGAGCGCTATGGAGCGGAGCGCAAGCACTACGTGAAGCGTCACGCCGACGAAGAACGCGGGAGCGATGTGCGCGAGGAACGATGGGACATCCCGGCCGGCAGCGGGGAACGGCTCTCGGTCGCGGTCGCGGTCGATGCGGCCCGCAACCTCGACCTCGAGAAGATTCGTGCGCTCTCCGCCGCCACGGTCGGGATCGTTGCGGAACGCGGCGATGTCTTAAGCGTCGAGGCGGTCCGCTTTGCCCGGCCGGTGGCACCGACACGGCCCGCCGCGTCAATCGCGTTCGGCTACATCGCGACGTGGATTCCGTTGATGGCGATCGCGTTCGCGCTGGTCGCCGCCGTTCGCTACGGAACGAAACTGCTCGTGCAGGCATTTGAAGCGACGCAAGCTCGTGCGGCGATCGCGCGTACGACGCAGGCCGTTGCGGGCTTCGCACCCTCGCAAGTTCTCGGCGCGCTCAGCGGCGAGCCCCCGCACACCGCGGCGGCAATCATCAGCGCCCTTCCGACCGCGACCGCAACGGCCGTGCTCGAAATGTACTCGCCAGAAGAACGCGCGGCGATCGTGCGCCGGCTGGCACGCACGGCGGCACCCGTCGTTCCGGACGCGCGTTCGCTCTTGCACCGTGGCTGAACGCTTCGAAGCGCTGGATGCGAAGCTGCGCGCCCCAAACGCCGTATTTCTTCCCGTGAAAGACTCTCCGCGCGCGCAAGATGCGGTGGCCTCTCCCGCGCTTGCGCCGCAGCCTCACGGCGTAGACGCACGTACGTTGCGCGAGTTCGCCGTGTTGCGGCTCGCCGCGGCCGAAGCGTGCGAACGGGCTTGCCGCCGCGTCGTGGGAGCGTTCGCCGAGGATGTATTGGGGCGCGAGTTGCAACTCGCCCCAGCCGATTTGGAGCGTTTGATCGACCGGGCGCGCGAAGCGTTGAGGGCATCCGAACCCATCGCACTCGCGATCGGTCCGCAGACGGTTCTGCAAGACTGCGGGCTGCCCACGCGCGTGGACCCGGCACTCGGACCGAGCGACGCCCTCATCGAGGTTCGCGACGGCATCGTAGACCTGCGTCTTTGCATCCGCTTCGAGGCCGTGCTCGAGGACCTGAGGTGATCGGCCGCGGGATCGGAAGCGTCGTCGAGACGCGCGGAGCGATGCTGATCGCTAAACTCCCGCTCGCGCGTGTTGGCGCCGGCGTTCGCATCTGCGCCCGCGACGGCCACAGACTCGGCGGCGAAATTGTTGGGCTCGGGCGCGTCGGGGTCACGATCGCTCCGTTCGGCGACCTGCGCGGGGTCGCGCACGGGGATCCGGTCGCGCTCGAACCGCGGGAACTGGACGTCGTGCTCGGGTATGCGGCGCTCGGCCGCGCGATCGACGCCACCGGGGCACCGTTCGACGGCGGTGCGCCGTTGGTCGGCACCCGGGTCCGCACCGGAGGCATGGCGCCGCTTCCAGCCGAGCGCGCGGCCGTGAACGAGCCGTTTTGGAGCGGCGTGCGCGCCATCGACGGTCTCTTGACGATCGGCCGCGGGGCGCGGATCGGACTCTTCGGCGCGCCCGGCGCGGGGAAGTCAACGTTACTCGAAAGCATTGCGCGCGGGTCGAACGGCGATGCGGTCGTGATCGCGCTGGTCGGCGAGCGAGGTCGTGAGGCCGCGGCCTGGCTCGCGCGACTCGACGAACGTACGACGATCGTCTGCGCGACCTCAGACCGCAGCGCGGCCGAACGGATTCGCGCCGCGGAGGTTGCGATGGCGCACGCGACCGTCCTGCGCGCGCGCGGACTCCACGTCGTTCTGATCGTCGACAGTCTCGCGCGCTATGCCGGCGCGCTGCGCGAGCTGCGCGTCGCGAACGGCGAACCGGTTGGGCGAGGCGGCTACCCTCCCGGCGTTTTCTCCGATCTCGCACGCTTCCTGGAGCGAGCCGGCAACGAGCGCGGTGGGTCGATCACGATGGTCGCGACCGTCCTCGTCGACGGCGCCGACGAGCGCGAACCGGTTGCCGATGCTGCGCGTGCAATCCTCGACGGACACGTCGTTCTTTCGAGCGAGCTCGCGCACCGCGGACACCATCCGGCGATCGACGTCCTGAGCAGCGCGAGCCGAACCATGAACGACGTCGTGAGGAAGACGCACGCCGAATCTGCCGTTCGGGTTCGCCGCGCACTCGCCCGACTCGACGAGACCCGCGACCTACGCACGCTTGGCCTGACGACGGAGAGCGACGTCGAACTCACGCAAGCGATTGCGGCGGCAAGCGCGATCGAGGACTTCCTCGTTCAGCGAAGCGAGTTGGCGACGCAACCCGCGCAAACCGTCGCCTCGCTCGAACGGCTGGCGACCCGGCTCGAGGCGGCATCGCACGCCGCGGAGTAGCCGCGTGACCGTGCGGCGAAGCGCCTTCGGGTGTATTCGAGGTTCAAAGAAGACTCGGTACTCCGGAACGCTACTTTCGGCGCGTGCTTCTTTTGTGCGTTCGCCGTCGCTGCGTCGTCGAAGCCTGCAGGCGCCAATGCCTTCTCCCAACTCGCCGACGTGTTGGCGCGCTACCGTTCTGCGGTCGGCGCGGGCGCCGCTCCACCTGACCGCTACGTTCTTTCCGGAACCCTTGCGGGCGAGGATCTGAGCGGGACGTTTCAGACGCGTGTAGACGGCGACCGCGAACGAGACGATCGGCAGCTCGGCCCGCGCAGCGAGTCGGAGTGGTTCCTCGGCGACACGGCGTACGCGCGCGACCAGAACGGCGACGTCCGCAAGCTCCGCGGCCTGCTTCTGCGCCGAGCGAAAACCGAACGTCTGATCGACTCGAACGGGTTCCTGGATGCGCCGACGACGATTCGTTCCCTCGCGCGTCGCACGATCGACGGCCGGGCGGCGGACGTTCTCGAAATCGCAGCACCGGGCGGGGAACCCGAATCGCTTGCCCTCGACGCAGCCAGCGGTGTTCCCATCCAGATTGCATACAACGACGACGACGGCCGAACGACCGTCGCCCTGTCCGACTGGCGGATCGTCAAGGGTGCGCACTTTCCGTTCCGATCGGTCGTTTCTAACGGGGACTCCGCGTACGACGTTACGGAATCGACGACGGCCGCCGTCATAAGCGGACCCGCGGATCCCAACGCATTCGCGATTCCGCCTTCGCGGACGCTCGAAGCGAGTGCGGCTCAAACGGTGCCGCTGGTCGAGCACGACGGACACTTTTACGTCAAGGTTCGCATCGGCGGAGCACCGTACTCGTTTTTGCTGGACAGCGGCGCCGCGAACGTTCTGCTCGACGAGCGCGTCGCGCGTGCGGCGGGCTTGCACGAAGAGGGCGCACTCGAAGCGAGCGGCGCGGCCCGGACCGGAGGATTGCACGCGGCGCGTTTGGACGACCTGCAGATCGGCGACGCGCACCTGCGCAATTTGGTGGTTTCCACGATCGACTTGGGGTCGGCTACCGGCGGCTCCTTCCGAATCGACGGCGTGCTCGGCTACCCGTTTTTTTCTTCCGCGGTCGTGCGCCTCGACCCCGTCGCACGCACGCTGACCTTCGCGCCGCCGGGCAAGCTCGCGCCGGCCGGAGTGCGCGTCGACGTGGAACTCGACCGGCTGCTGCCGCAGGTCGCGGTTCGTCTCAACGATCGCGCGAGCGGACAGATGGTCGTCGACACCGGGAACGGGGGCGCCGTGCTGCTCTATCGCCCCTTCGTCGACGCCAACCCCGGAATCGTTCCCTACAGCGACATCTCGCGCCGCAGCTTTGGCGTCGGAGGCTCGACCGTTTCGTACCGCTCGTCGCTCGACGCGCTCGAGGTTGCCGGAACGACGCTCTACCATCTCGATACCGACGTCATGCTCGCGACGCAGGGCGCCTTCGCCGATCGCTTCGTGGCGGGAAACCTCGGGCTCGCCGTCCTGCACAACTTCGTCGTCACCTTTGACGATCCCGACTCTGCGATGTATTTCGAACGGAGCACGGCGTTCGACGACGGGCGGTCCCGCGGACACTAACGCAGCGCGGAAACAAACCGCACAAACGCCGGGCATCCACGCGCGCTACCCTCGCAAGACACCGTTGCGAGGGGGAGCACGTGAATCAACATTTGAGCGCGATCGGAGTGATCCGCGCGCGACTCCCGTATCTCGACCGCGACGCGCTCTCGCGCGC
>JBDTCF010000020.1:0-2590 GCA_039923715.1 Vulcanimicrobiaceae bacterium | reverse complement strand
CTGATCGCCCTGGACGCCGGTCCGGACGGCGCCACGAGGTCGTACCTCGTCTCGCTCGCGCCGCTCCACGGCGAGCCGGGAATTGCGTCCGGGACGATTTCGCTTTACAGCACTATCCATCGCTGGGACGTGCCTCTTAAAGATGCCGTCGCCGCAGGCTCACTTGGGTCGCCGGATCCCACGGTCCTCGTTGTCCGTTTTCCCGAGCCGCAACGGCTCGATGCGGGCCGGCTGACGTCGCTTGCCGGCCCAAACGGCGGTACTTGCCGCCCGGTCAGCGCCCCCGTCGTGTCGAACGCGCCGTCTCCGGACATCTTCGCGCAGCACCTTCTCCTTTTAGCGAAATCCGTGACTCCGGTCGATGCACCCGTTCCGGCGGACGATCCGGCGCCGGATTGTGCGCGGCCGAACCTGCCCGCCGCCATGACGAACCCCGTCCAACCGCGTTATTCCGACATTACCATCGAGCAGGACGTTGCCGGTCGCGCTCTCGTCCGCGTAACGCTCGCCGACGACGGCGAAGTGGTCGATGCCGTCATCTACCGCTCGTCCGGATTTCGTGCGATCGACGAGCCGGCGTTTAAGGCCGCGCTCAACTCGACCTACTCGCCAAGCGTCCGAAGTTGCCGGAAAATCGGCGGGTCGTACCTCTTCGAGGCGCAATTTCGGCTGCCTTGATACGGACCACATCCGGCAGCGACCCGCATGAACGCTTCGACCGGAGGCGAACCTGCATCAACCGTGACCCTATTCGATCGCGATCCCGGCGCTGCGCTCAAGCATCATTTCGGATTCGAGGCGTTTCGGCCGTTGCAAGAGCAAATCGTCGCCGACGTGCTGGCCGGACGCGATCTTTTCGCGTTGTTGCCGACCGGCGGCGGTAAGTCGCTGTGTTACCAACTTCCCGCCGTGATGCGCCCGGGCCTCACGATGGTTGTCTCGCCGCTCATCGCGCTGATGAAAGATCAAGTCGATGGACTGCGGACCGCCGGCATCCCCGCGACTTTCCTGAACTCGTCGCTCGGCTACGCCGACGTTCGCCGCCGCATGGAGGGACTGGCGCGCGGCGAGTACCGGTTGCTGTACGTCGCGCCCGAGCGGCTGCGGACGCCCGACTTTTACGAGCGGCTCGCCGAGTGGGGGTTGGCCCGCATCGCCATCGACGAAGCGCACTGCATCAGCGAGTGGGGCCACGACTTTCGCCCCGAGTACCGCACGCTGGCCGAGTTGCGCCGACGCTATCCGGCCATTCCGATCGCGGCGCTGACTGCGACCGCCACGGGGCGCGTCCGCGACGACGTGATCGCGCAACTCGGGCTGCGCGCTCCGCACGTCTACGTCGCGAGCTTCGACCGGCCGAACCTCACGTATCGCGTCACACCTAAGCTGCGCGCGCCCGAGGCGCTGGTCCGCTTCGTGCGCGAACGCGAGCGCGAGAGCGGCATCGTGTACTGCGCCACGCGTCGCACCACCGAGGCGGCCGCCGGACGCCTCTGCGCCGCGGGCATTCCTGCGGCGGCCTACCACGCCGGGCTCGAGCCGGGAACGCGCGCGCGCGTGCAAGAGCGCTTCGTGCGCGACGACGTGCGCGTCATCTGCGCGACGATCGCCTTCGGCATGGGCATCGACAAGCCGAACGTCCGCTACGTGGTGCACTACGATCTGCCCAAGAACGTCGAGGGCTACTATCAGGAAACGGGGCGCGCCGGCCGCGACGGACTCCCCAGCGACTGCCTCCTGTTCTTCTCCGCCGGCGACATCGCCAAGCAACAGCATTTTATCGACGAAAAGCCCGAGCCCGAACGCTCGCTCGCGCGGGCGCAACTCACGCAGATGACCCGCTTCGCGCAGAGCGGTGAATGTCGGCGCCGTTCGCTGCTCGCGTACTTCGGCGAAACGTATCCAGCCGGCCCGTGCGGCGCCTGCGATAACTGCCTCGAACCGCGCGCCCGGGTCGACGCGACCACCGACGCGTACAAGTTGCTCTCGTGCGTCGTACGCGCGCGCGAAGCCAGCGGCTTTGGGTTCGGGCTGCACCACCTCGTCGACGTGTTGCTCGGGCACGAAACCGATCGCATGTGGCGTTTCGGTCACGATCGTCTTTCAACGTACGGCATCGGCAAAGACCGCCCGCGCGCCGGCTGGCTCGCGCTCGGCAACGATCTCCTGCGGCAAGGCTTGCTGGAGAGCGAGGGCGCGCACAACACCCTCGCACTCACGCCCGAAGGGCGCGGCGTGCTCGCCGAACGCCGCTCCGTCGAGGTGACGAGTGCACCGCCCACGCCCGCGCGGCGCGGTTCAACGCCCACGGGTGGCGGCGCGCCGAAGGGGGACGGTTCGTACGACGTGACGCTCTTCGAACGGCTGCGCACTCTGCGCCGTCGGATCGCCGACGAGCGCGACGTGCCCGCCTACGTCATCTTTCCCGATACGACGCTGCGCGCGATCGCGCACGATCTACCTCGCACGCTGGGCGCGCTACGCCGCATCGGCGGGGTCGGCGACAAGAAACTCGCCGAGTTCGGGCAAGCGTTCGTCGAGGCGGTTGCAGCGTACGCGGAGGATGCCGCCGCGCCGACCGCTCCGTAAG
>JBDTCF010000019.1:0-6435 GCA_039923715.1 Vulcanimicrobiaceae bacterium | reverse complement strand
GGCTCGCCGGCCGTGCGCGAAAGCATCTCGTCGAATCCGATCCGGCCGATCTCGACGTGTACGTCGATGCGGTCGAGCAACGGTCCCGACAAGCGCGAGACGTAGCGTGCGACCGCGGCGTCATCGCACCGGCAGTCGCTGGTGCGCGTCCCGCGAAAGCCGCACGGACACGGGTTCATCGAAGCGACCAACGCGAAGCGCGCTGGATATGCAAACGTGCCGGCGGCGCGGCCGATGGTTACGACGCCCTCCTCGAGGGGTTGCCGCATCACCTCGAGCGCGGCCCGGTGAAATTCGGCCACCTCATCGAGAAAGAGCACGCCATTGTGCGCGAGGCTGATCTCCCCGGGACGCGGAACGCCGCCGCCGCCGGCGAGCGCGACCTGGCTGATCGTGTGGTGCGGTGCGCGAAAAGGGCGCGCCGCGACGATGCCGGAGTCGGGCGCGAGAAATCCGGCGACGCTATAGATCTTCGTGACTTCCAACGCTTCGTCGCTCGACATCGGAGGCAGAATCGAAGGCAGCCGCCGAGCCAGCATGGTCTTGCCGCAGCCGGGCGGCCCGACCAGGAGGACGTTGTGCCCGCCGGCGGCCGCGATCTCCAACGCTCGTTTCGCTATCGCCTGTCCCCGGACGTCCGCGAAGTCGCCGTCGGCGTCGGGTTTGGCGCGATACGGGCGGGAGCGCTCCGTGAAGCGAAACTTGTACCCGTGGCCGAGGACGACCGCTACCGCGTCGGCCAGAGCGTCGACTGCGTACAGCTCGACGCCCTCGACCAGCGCCGCTTCGTTGGCGTTCGCACGCGGGATAAGCAGTTTGCGAAGTCCCGCGTTTCTAGCTGCAACGACCATCGGTAGTATGCCGCGAACGTGACGCAAGCTACCGTCGAGCGCGAGCTCGCCGAGTGCGACGAAATCTTGGACCGCCAAGCGGTCGATCTGCTCGTCGATAGCGAGTAGCGCGAGCGCGATGGGAAGATCGAACGCTGGACCTTCCTTGCGAATGTCAGCCGGCGAGAGATTGATCAACACGCGCCCCGCGGGGAAGGTGAAGCCGGAGTTGAAAATCGCCGACTTCGCGCGGTCGCGCGCTTCACTCAGCGCGCGATCGGGCAAACCGATGATGGCGAAGCTCGGCGTTCCCGGAGAGCTATCGGCCTCGACTCGGACGATATAGCCGTCGATACCGAGCATCGCGGCCGAAAGTGAAAAAGAGAGCACGGTCTTCGTGCCCTCCTTCACGCAAAAGAGTCGCCCTCGCTAGGCGAGAGCGACTCTTCGTTTACCGTAGCGCGCTTTACGCCGTGGCCGGAAGGTCCGTCGTGCAGTACTTGCAGCGGCGCGCGGCGATGGGAATCTCGCTCAGGCAGGCCGGGCAGTCCTTGGTCGTGACCTCGGCTTTCGGGCCGAAGCGCGTCATTGGTACGACGACGAAGAAGTAGATCGCGGCGGCGACGAGGATGAAGGCGATGACCGCGTTGATGAAATCGCCGTACAAGAAGCGGCTGCTGTTGAGTTCGAACCAGAGTCCCGAGAAATCTGGTTTCCCGAACATTGCGGCGATCAGCGGGGTGATGAGATCCTTGACGAGCGCCGTCACGACCGCACCGAACGCCGCGCCGATGACGACGGCGACCGCGAGATCGACGACGTTTCCGCGCATGACGAATTTGCTAAAGGCTTTGAGCACGCTGCTATCCTCCTCATAGCGGATCCGACCTCGCGTCGGACTACGCGAATCCCCTTTCGTAACCGGCGCGGGCGCCCTGCCAAAAAGGGAATTCGAGGGCACTGCCTCTGGAAGAGACCGAATTCGCCGTCAGCGTCCGACGGCTCCGAGAAGACGGAGACACTTTGAGCTCGACGGTCCGGTTCGAATGCGTTTTGGGTGCAGCGCTCGCTTCAATCCCGTTCTCCGGCTGTGGTTCCGGCGGTGCTGGGCAACCGCCTCAGGTGGCCTCGCCCGCACCGACGAGCCTCCCTTCGGGCCCCGTTCTGACGGCGTTTTCGATTCCGCAGCCGCAGAGCGGTCCTTTTGCGATCGCGGTCGGTCCGGACGGCAACCTGTGGCTCACCGAAAGCGTCGGCGAAGCCATTGCACGCGTGACGCCGAACGGAAACGTCCGCGAATTTCCGGTCCCGGGGAGTTCGCAGCGCGGGGACTTGCTCTTCGGCATCACGGCCGGGCCGGCGAACACGCTCTGGGTCGCCGACGCGACCGCGGGTTCGGTACTCGAATCGACGATCTCCGGCACCATGCGCAGCGTCTTCGTCGGTTCGCCCTCGACGAGCGGACCGTCCGACCTCGTACCGGATGAGTTCGGGAATCTCTGGGTCGCCGACGGCATCGCCAACGCAATCGAGCAGATCGTGCCGAGCGGTGGCGCCACGAGTTTTCCCTTGCCCGTGCGCAACGCCGAACCGTACTGGATCGTTCACGCCGACGGGGATCAGTGGTTCACCGAAGAGCCTGGGAAGATCGGCCGCTTTGACGGCGCCGGCCATTTGGTGGCGGAATATCCGACGCCCCACTATCCCAACGCGAAACTGCTTGGCATCACGAGCACGCGCGGTACGATTTGGTACGCCGACGCAGCGGACGACGTCATCGGCGAAGTTGACGACGGGGGAATGGTTCGGGAGTTTCCGTTGCCGGCGCCCAGCGGCGAGCGCGCCGGGCCGTTCTTTTTGACGGGGGACGATGTCGGGAACGTCTGGTTCACGTACCTTAGCGAGAGCGGCGACGCGGACGCAATCGGACGGCTCGACGGCGCCGGGCGCGTAACGATGTTGACGCTCCCCTTTTCGGCAGCTCCCTCCGGGATCACGTTCGGCCCCGATCGCAACATCTGGTTTTTGGAGGCGGGTTCGAATCAAGTCGTCCGGATGGAACATCTCTCCGCATTCGGGACTCGTAACGTGACCCGCGTCGACGAGCGAGGACGCGGCGATCGCCGTTTCGTGACATCATGGCTGGCCGAAATTCGGCCGCGCGAACGCGCAAGATAGCGCGATCGACACCTGGCGCGGCGTCGCGTACGCTATGGCGATCGTGAGATACGCGGCAATCGAAGCATCGCACGGGGGTTCGCCCGCGAGCGGATGCGTCATTGCCTGACGGACCGTGTAGTTTTCCAGCGCGCTCACGCTCCCAGATGACGAGACGAACAGTGCGAACGTTCCGAAGAAGGCGCTGCCGTCGATCGAAAGCGCGATCGCCGGTGCTATGAGGAGCGCTGGATTGGCGCGGTCCGCAACAACCCCGGGCCCGACCACGTTGGGACGCCCGGAATAGACGGCAACGAGCGAACCGGATCCCATCGGAGCGACGAAGACGGTTGCCCCATTCCCGGAAATGGCGCCGACGGAGCGCGCTTCGTCCAGCTCCGCCTCAAACGCAAGCGTGGCAGCGCGTTCGCGGCCCGTGTTGGCGGCGAGCGACGTCGCGCCCAGCGCGATGACGACCAGCAGTAGCGCAACCACGATGAGCACCTCGATCAGGGTAAATCCGCGCTGATCGCCGGCCGCTACGCCGCGGGCGTTTCGTTCAGTAACTCCAGTGCGTACCATTCTCGTTACCCGTCGTCCACCGAACGTCGCCAAAGCCGTCTCCGCGATATCCGCGATCGACTGGCGGATTCGAGAACTGGCAATCGTTCACGTTGCCGTTGCACCGGAAGACGAGGTGGAGGCCGGTGTCTGCCGGCGTCACGAGGCCGCGATCCAGCGGAAACGTATTCCCGCCGGTATCGCCTTCGTGCGCGCTCGAACCCAAGTGGGCAGGGTCGGCGGCAGCCGACGTCAACGCGCCGGCAACTTCGACGAACGGATGCTGGCCGAACAGGCGGAGGGTTACGAACGCCGTTTCTCGTCCCACGACGGCGTCGTCGTTCGTGGCATAGACGGTCGTGCCGACCCGAATCGAAACGCGTTGTTCGGCGAGCTTGTCGGCTCGTTGGCTGTTCGTTGCGACGTCGGGTCCGCTCGACAGACGGTCCTGCGCTCCGGCCACCGTCACCGTATCGACGATCCGATAGCCACCGAGCACGAGTGGCGACGCGTCGATTTTTTGTCCTCGCGCGAACGTTGGCAGAATGAAATCGCCCGAGCGCCGATCGAACGTAACCCCGGCGAAAACGGCCCGCTCGAACGTGGAGATGCCGTGGCGCGAACCGACGTCGATTACGGCTCGAACCTCATCGTTGTATGTCTCCCGAGCGCCGAGCAGCGCGATCTCACCGAGCAGTGACGTCAAGACGGTGAGAACCGCGCTCAGGAAAAGCGCATTCAGGAGCACGTCGCTACTGCCGCATGGGCTCTTGGATGTTCGTTCCGACCCGCGTTCCCGGCACGAACGAAGGTGCCGCGAGTTCGGTCGAGAGCTGCACCGTGCCCGCAGCCGGCGCGCCTGCGATCGGATAATCGACTGCAACCGAGAAGGTTCCGGCGAACCCGTCACCAGGACGGTCGGGCACGAACGCCGTCCGAACGTGGAAGCGTACGTTCTCGATCGTCGGTGTACCGGTTGGCTGCGGAACCGCTCTGCCGACTTCGACGTCGTAGGAAGACGAGGGTTCGAGCGGCAGATTGGCCGAGTCGGCGTACTGGGGTGAGAGCGTCGCCTGCGGGTCGCTCGGCCGTGGATAGTACGCGCTCGCCGCGCGAGCACGCACGAGAAGGTTTTGTGCAACGCTGAGGGCGAGCGCCCGGTCGCCACGCTCGGTCGGCAGCATCGACAGCGCAACGGCTGCGCCCAGCGTCCCCGCCAGCGCGATTGCGACGAGCCCGACGGAGACCAAAACCTCGACGAGAGTGAAGCCGCGCTCGTCGTTCGGGCGCTCAACCATTGTCGTACCACAGTCCCTGGCGCGCGACGTTGTCGCAGAACGATGCGTACGCGGGTCCGCCGAACGCGAACGGAACCGTCGCGGTTACCGAATCCCGGCCGCCGTATTGATACACGGCCACGAGACCCACAAACAGCGACCACGACACGTGCCAAGCACACGAGTGCAAACTCTTGCCGACGAACATCTTGCAGTTGATGAACGGGTTGACCGTCGGCAGGGCGTAGCAGTCGTTGAGCCGACAGCGCGACTGACACGCGTAGTCGGCCCGCACGGACAGGCCGGTCGGCATTGTCCCCGGGGCGAGGTCGAGTTGCGTGCGTCCGCCGCGCGTAGCGAGCGTGAGTTCGACGACGTGGTCGCCGGCGACGCTGATCGCGTCGCGCAGAGGGATGCGCGCGTTACGGGCGGCCAGGGTCGCCGGGCGCAGGAAGGGGTCGCTGAGGGCGTTGGGTGCGAGGTCTCGCACCTCGAAGTCGACCACGTCGTCCGCTACGGCCTGCGCTCGAACCGCGAGATTTTTTGCGAGCGGATTGGGCGAGGTCAGGCGAACGAGCGTCGTCTTGCCATCCCAGCGGTAGCCCCAGTACTGCGAACCGGCTCTCGCCGCCCCGCCGGTATCGGTCGCGAAGTCCACCTCGTGACCGCTCGGCGCGTCGATGGCGAACGCGCTCTGCGCTTCGCTGCGGAGCTTCGAGGCGAGTCCGGTCGACATCGAACCGGACCGCGCAGTCGTCAAAACCCGAGCTGCGACGTGGGCGACCTGGTGCAGCGCGAATGCTACCGACGAGAAGAAGAACGTCCAGATCACGAGCGCGACCAATAGCTCGACCAACGTAAAGCCGGCCTCGCTTGTGAAACTCGCCTGTTGGCGTCCCGCTGGATCCGGCGTTCGCATCGGCACCTCCCGTAGGAACCTTAGTGCCCACCGTCAGCCGAGACGTGTTGACCATGCGGAGTTGCAAAAGCCACCCGCGTGGAAGCGCGAACTACACGGTGATCTTCTTCGAGGTCGCGGCGGGCGGAGGCGTGAGGATCTTGCCAAGATTGCCCTGCACGCCGATGAGGACGTCGCAGTGCGCGCTTCCGGCGATGACTTCGATCGCGCGAGCCATCGGTGCGCCGGTATATTTCCCCTCGCGGTAGGACCCAAGCACGATCAAGTGGGCGTCCTTGCGGCGAGCCAGCTCCAAGACGCCCTGACTCACGGAGCGCGTCGGAATGACGTCGGTTTCGATTTCCACGCCGTTCTTGCGCGCGATTGCCTCGGCGGTCGCCAACACGTCCAGCGCATCGCGGCGCTCGACCTCCATTTCGGCATTTACCGGAAGCGTGTGCGGCACTTCGATGAAGTACGCGGCCAGAAGTTTGGCGCGCTCGCGACGCGCAAGCTTGGCTGCCAGCGAGAGCATGTGTTCCGAGTGGATCTCTTCGGAGAACACGATGACGACGCTGCCGATAATGTCCTGGAGATCGGCCTCGGCGCGTTTGGCGGCGCTTTCGGCCTTCGTTACCGGCGGGTGCAACATCCAATACAGCGTCCGGGCTATCGCTGCCACGATAATCAGCGCGATCGCGAGACCGATCGG
>JBDTCF010000018.1:0-3668 GCA_039923715.1 Vulcanimicrobiaceae bacterium | reverse complement strand
CGGTCTCGGGTGCGGCGATGTCGATCGCGTCGTCGGGGACGTGGAATCCCGTCTGAATGCCCTGGGAATCGCGCAGCACGACGTAGACGGCGCGCCGCTTTCCCTGCTGCACGAGCACGACGTACCGATCCGTGTTCAAGGTCGCAAGCCCGATAGTGCCTGCCGGAAGGGGTACGATCATAGGCCGCTGGGCGGCTTGCGAGGTGCATGACGCTAAGGCAATCGTGGCGAGGAGTCGGAGAGAACCGTTCAACGCTCGCCGCAGCGGGCGGCAAACCGTCACCGTTTTAGATGCCGCCCCGCCGTTCGAAGACCCACCGTAGGCTCCGGCGCATGCCCTCGCGCAGTTCGACTGCCGGTTCGTAACCGAGAACGCGGCGGGCCTTGTCGATCGAACAGGCAATCGTCTTGTTCATCTCCGATAAAACGTGGATCTTCTGCTGATAGCGTCCCGTCCCTTGGATGACCGCGTCCATCCGGGTCGCCAGTTCGCCTAGGGCGTCGGGCAAGCGCGTCCGTTTGTGGGCGCAGGGGGTATCGAACTCGTGCTCGAGCAGATCCTCGATCGTGTCGACGATCTCGTTCATCGTGTACGGCCGCGCGTCGGCGATCCAGAACGTCTCTCGGCTCGCGGCCGGAACGGTGAGCGCGAGAACGAGCCCATCGTAGATGTTGTCGAGATACGCCATCGAGCGCCGGTTCTCGCCGCTTCCGACGATGGGTACCTTACCGTCCCGAATCATCCGAAAAAACTCGCTCTGCCGCGCTGGCTGGTTCACGCCGTAAAACCACGGCGGCCGAACGACCACGACGTCCAGCCGGGCGGCAGCATTCATTTCGGAAATCAGACGCTCCATCGCGACCTTCGAGCGCCCGTAGTTCATGTACGGATCGTACGGGCTCTCTTCGGTGAAAACGACGCTCGGGTCGCGGCTAACTCCAATCGGTGAATTCGACGAGACGACGACGGCGCGCGCGCAGGCGCCGCCGGCAGCGAAGGCGTCGAGCACGTTGCGCGTCCCCTCGACGTTGACCTCGAAGAACTCCGCGACCCGCCGGGGGTGGATGATGCCGGCGGTGTGGATCAGCGTGCCGCCGGGACTGACGTCGGCGAAGCGGCGCGCGTCGTCGGGTTCGCGAACGTCGCCTTCCACCCGGCTTACGCGCGGATCGTCGGCGGCCCCCTCGATCAGCGGTTCGCCGGGACGCACGAATGCGACCACGCGTTCGGCCGTGAACCGCCCGTCGGGGGCGCTCATTTCGGCGAGGAGAAGCTCGAGGACGCGTCCGCCGAGCCAACCGGCCGCGCCGGTAAGCGCGACCGATTCGAAGTGCGGCGCGGTGCGGTTCATCGTAAGTACTCCATCGCGTTGCGGCGGGCGATCGCCATGATCGTCCCTTGAGGATTGACCGTCGTCGAAGTCGGCAGCATGCTCCCGTCGGCGACGTGCAGACCGAATTCTCCACGCACGCGTCCAAAACTGTCGAGCGCACAGCGGTCGGAGCGTTCGCCCATCGGACACGACGAGAACAAGTGAATCGTCATGAGGTTCGCGGCCGCGGGAGCGAACCAGTCGTCGATCGAAGCAAGCTGATCCTTGGTTCGCAACATCGGTGCACCCGTGACGACGGGGTACAACGCGACCGCACCTGCTTCGAAGAGTAGCTCGCACAAAAGGCGCAAGCCGCGCTTGAGATGAGCGGCGTCCGAGCGAGCTAACGCGTACGTTACCAGCGGATCGGCGAAGCCGGGAAGGGGTCGAACGGTTCCGGTACCGCTTCCTTCCGCCATCGCGTAGTACGTCGCCATCCGCTTCCAGCGCCGGCTCAGATCGTGCAGGACGGAACGGAATCCGTATAGGTTCACCGCCAGATGTTCGCGACTCGAAATCGAGCAGCCGAACGATATCTCGGGGGACCACTCCTTGACCTGTTCGGAGGGAACCCCGGCGTCCGGTGTGTTCATCTCGTCGGCGAACTCGGCTACGACCTTAACGGTCGGGTGCATGCGCAGCGACCGTCCTACGTTCGTTCCGACATGCGAGCGCTGCAGGATGGCGGGCGTACCGATCGAGCCCGCGGATAGGAAAGCAGCGTTCGTCGCGATTTCAAACGGCTCGCGATAGCGGTCGTTGCGAACGCCGTGCACGATCCAACGCGCGCCACGCCGCTCGACGCGCGTGACCCGCGCGTTGCCGACCAGGCGCGCGCCTGCTTTTTCCATCGCGGGCACGAACGTTTCGGTCATCGACTGTCGGCGACCGCCGCCGACCGAACGGCCGTCGTATTTGAACCAACGTGGTACCTCGAGGGACTCCCATCCCAAACGCGTCGCACCCAGCCGGAGCAGGCGGGCCGCCGGTGGAGCGAGGTCCTCGGAAGGTAGCTTGGTGACCGAAAGTCGACGCTCGTTGTCTTCGAAGTGCTCGGCCAGATCGATCTCGGAGTCGAGACGCTCGACGCCGTACTCTTCGCGCCAGCGTTCCAAAACCGCGGGTGGCGTGCGATGGTACAGTCCGCTATTGACCTCGCTGCCGCCGCCGACGCAGCGACCCTCTACGTACTGCACGCGCGCGGAACCAAACGCGAGGGTAAGCCCGCCGTTGCGGTACTTGCGTTCCATTTCGGCTCGCGAGAACGCCGGCATGGCATCGAGCGAGAGACGCTCGCCGTCTTCCAGAACGGTCACGGAACGCCCGGCTTTCGCGAGGTGGTAAGCGGTGACGCAACCTCCCGGTCCCGAACCGACGACGACGCACTCATCGCTCGTCGGCATCGGTGCATTGCGATGTCGAGGTTCAGGCATCGGCGGTTCCCTCGCGCACGAAAATCGCTAGACTCTCGTACAGACGGACGGCGTCACGAACGGTGGCAATTTTCGAGCCTCGCGCGCTCGCCATCACATAGCGCTGCTGGCGAAGATCCAGCGCGACGAACGGTTTGCGATAGGTCGCGATCGCGAGCGCATCCAGGGCGCGGCCGACGCCACGAATCGGCAGACGCATGAAATCGGGAAGCCGCGCGAGTTGCCGTAAAACGAACTGCGATGCCTCGGCCTCAAGCCGGGCTGGCGCCGGGCCGTCGGCGTCGGCAAGCGCGGCCCGCACGACGGCGCGTACGAAAGCACTCATTGCGTCATCCTCTGGCGATCAACGCGATGCCACCGAGGGTGACGACTAGCCCGGCGTACTGCACCCCGCTGAGCCGCTCGCCAAAAACGAGCGCGCTTACGAGCGCCAGCAACGCGAAGCCGCAGGCCGCCAAAACCGGGTAGGCGGCGGAGACGGGAAGCCGGTCGAGAGCCTTTGCGAACAAGACAACATTTATCCCGTAAAAGAGCAGCCCGCCCAGGAACCAGGGCGAACGCAGTTGATCGAGGAGCGACCCACCGCCAGCGACCAAACGCGATTGCTTGAGCAAAACGTTCCCGATCATGCTATTGACCCCGGCTGCCAAGATCAGGATCCAGGCAGTCGCCGAGCTCACGTTCGGCCCATCCCGGTCGTCATCGCTAAGAGAATCGGCGGACGAGGCTCAGAAACTTCTCGCCGATCGGCTTACGATGCGCAGAGGCTCCCTCGTCAACGGCATCCGCGCGATGCGCGAGCCACCAGTCGAACGTCGCACGCATCATTTCCTCGTTGGAATACTGCGGCTTGAATCCCATT
>JBDTCF010000017.1:0-50491 GCA_039923715.1 Vulcanimicrobiaceae bacterium | reverse complement strand
TCGATGACGATGCGCTCCGGCAAATCTTGGATGCGGTACTGCGCGCTCTTCACGTGCACGTCGGGACGCAACCGGTCGAGCACCGTCTCCGGCGTCAGTTCCGTGAAGCCGACGACCACGTCGACCGCACGCAGCCCGGCCAGCACGGCCGCGCGATCGGCGAACGGCATCAGCGGACGCGCCTCACCTTTGAGCCGTCGCACCGAGTCGTCGGAATTGAGGCCGACGACCAGGGTATCGGCTTGCGCGCGCGCCCAAGCCAAATACGCGACGTGCCCCGCGTGCAACAGATCGAAACAGCCGTTTGTGAACGCGACGCGCTTCCCCGCCGCGCGCATTTGCTCGCGCCACGTCTCGGCGTCAACGATCGAGAAGACCTGGCCGGCGAAGGTCTCAGCCACGCGCACCCTCTTCGACGAGCGCCAGTATTTCCTCGGGAGAGGCGGTTGCGGTTCCGAGCTTTTCGACGACCGCCCCGGCCGCGAAGTTCGCTAACTGCAGCGCCAGTTCGACCGGCGCTTCGGCGGCAAGGGCCAACGTGAACACCGCAATCACGGTATCGCCGGCGCCGCTCACGTCGAAGACGGTCCGCGCTACGGCCGGGACCAACAAGCGTTCGCCTTGCGCGCCGAACAGCGCGATGCCGCGTTCTCCCCGGGTTATTACGACGTACCGGCATCCAAGACGCTCGAGCAGCGTGCGGCCCGCGCGCTCCAAGCTCGCGTCGTCGACGATCTCGATCCCGGTCGCCCGCTCCGCCTCGTATACGTTGGGCGCCACGCAGGTGGCGCCGGCGAACAGATCGACGTTTTCCGGCTTCGGGTCGGCCGTCACCACCCGCGCGCCGGCCGCCGCCTCAACGACGTCGCGGGCGAACAGCCCCTTCGCGTAATCGCTCAAAATAACCGCATCGTAGTGCGGCGTCTCGCCGGCCACGAGCGCGCACAGGCGCGCGCGGTCGACCGCACCGAGCGCCGCGCTCGATTCCCAATCGGCACGCACGACCTGTTGGTTGTGGGCGACGATGCGCGTCTTACGCGTGGTCGGCCGATCCCGGCACACAATCATCGCCTCGTGCGCGACCTCGATCCCCTCGAGCAGCGAACGAACACGGGCGGCTTCGGGGTCGTCGCCGACCGTCGCCGCCAAGCCGACGCGCGCGCCGATCGCGCGCAGGTTGTTCGCGACATTGCCGGCGCCCCCGAGCGTAAACGAATGGTCGCCGACCGCAACCACCGGAACCGGCGCTTCCGGCGAAATCCGCGAAACGCGCCCCCAGACCCACTCGTCGAGCATGACATCGCCGACCACGAGCACGCTGCGCTCGCGCATTCGCGCAAACAACGCGCGCGCTCCCGGCGCGAGCAACTCACGCACGGACGTGCTCCAAAAAGAACCTCACGCCGGCAAGCAGCGATGCCGCGCGGAAGAGCGGCTCCGGACCGTCGTAATTCGGCAGCTCGTTGACCAATATCCCCGGCACACCGACCGCCCGCGCCAACGCGATGTCGCTGCCACGGTCGCCGAACACGACGCTGCTTTCAAGATCGAGCCTGCGCTCAATTGCCGCGCGCCGCACCATCCCCGGCAACGGCTTACGGCAGTCGCAGCCCTCAAGATGCGTGCAGTAGTAGAACGCGTCGATCGAAGCGCCGCCCACGGCCACGCGGTCGGCCAACTCCGCATTGACGCGCAACACGTCGGGTTCGCCGTAAAACCCCCGCGCAACCCCGCTCTGGTTCGTCACGACAATGCGCTCGTAACCCTCCGTCTGCAACGCTTTCAACGCCTCAACGACGCCCTCCAGCAATCGCACGCGCTCGGGCGACCCGATAAACCCGGAGTCCTCCATCAAGGTCCCGTCGCGATCCAAAAACGCCGCCCTCTTCAAGCGTCAGTCCGACTCCGGGAAGAGCGCCTGTTCGACGAGTTCGCAGACGATGTGGCCCATCGTAATGTGGACTTCTTGGACGAGGGCAGAGATGCCGTCGGGTCCGACGAGCGTGATGTCTGCAACGTCTTTTACTTTTCCGCCGCCGTTGCCGCTGAACGCGATCGTGGTCGCGCCGCGGGCTTTGGCCTCCTCGAGCCCGAGCACGACGTTGGGCGAATTACCGCTGGTCGTGAGGCCGATGACGACGTCCCCGGGCTGCACGAACGCTTCGATCTGACGCGCAAAGAGGCGATCGTACCCATAGTCGTTTGCGATTGCGGTGACCGCGGACGGGTTGACGGAGAGCGATTCCGAGGGCAGCGCACGACGGTCGTGCAAGAAACGGCCGCTGAACTCGGCGGCCAGGTGTTGTGCGTCGGCGGCCGAGCCACCGTTACCCATCCACAAGACCTTGCGCCCCGCGGAGAACGCCGCGACCAGCGTCCGTGCGATGCGCTCGACCACCGGCTCGTAGCGGTCGGCGTCGAGCAGACCGCGGCGGTCTTCGAGCATCTGGCGAAACGTTCGGGCGGTCGTCACGGCTCGATCCAAAACATCTCCTCACCGAGCGAAACGAGCGCGCCATTTTCGGGGAGAATGCGTGTAACGACTCCGGCGTGGTCGCTCGTAATCTCGTTCATCAGTTTCATCGCTTCGAGAATGCACAACACTTGGCCGACCGCGACCCGATCGCCGAGGTCGACGAACGGCGCGCTGCCGGGGGCGGCCGAGCGGTAGAAAACGCCGATGATCGGGGCGGCTACCGGCCTCATCGACGCGCTCGGGACCAGACCGCGGCTCGGTTCTCCGAGCGCTGCGGGCGCCGGGCTCGGCGACGCGGCCGCAGCGGGCGGCGGCGCTACGTTTGGCTCGCGCAACCTCAGCTCGTAGGTCCGTCCGTCGACCCGCACGCGTAGCGCGTCCAGATCGAAGTCGCGCGCGATGGCGACGAGGTCGGAAATGCGCGAGCGTTCGTCCATTAGCCGGCGACCTCGTGGAGCGCGGGAGTAGCGATGGTTTCGGCATACCACGCGAGGATCGCGCGCGCGGTTTCCGGGAGGTCGGCGCCCTCGACGAGCGTTTGCTGCGCGCGCTGCTGGAGATCGCGCAGGACGAGCGCGCGCTGCGCGAGTTCGTCGTCGCCGACGATGATTGCCGCGCGGGCGCCAACCCGGTCGGCGCGTTTCAGATGCGTCGCGAGTTTCGCGTCGTTGTAGTCGAAGGAGACCGTGACGTCGGCGGTGCGACGTAGTTCCGCAACGAGCGCGAGCAGATGCGTGCGCGCGTTCTCGCCGAGCGCGATGGCCGCGATGCCGCTGCGTTCGTGTTCCGCTTCGAGGCCCAGCGCACCGACTACCATCAGGAACCGTTCGATGCCGAGGCCGAACCCGACCGCCGGTGTGGGCGGCCCGCCAAGCGAGTGCACGAGGCCGTCGTAGCGACCGCCTCCGCAGATCGCGCTTTGGGCTCCGAGTACCGACGAGGCGAACTCGAAGACCGTGCGCGTGTAGTAGTCGAAGCCGCGCACGAGTCGCGGGTTGACGCGGTAGGGAAGGCCGACATCGTCGAGCAGCGTGCGCACGCGCGCGAAGTGGGTCGCGCACGGCGCGCACAGAACGTCCGCAAAGGCCGGCGCCGTGGCGATCGCGTCGCGGTCTTCAGCCGCTTTCGAATCCAGTATCCGGAGCGGGTTGCGCTCCAGGCGGCGCCGCGAATCGGCGGAAAGCTCCGCCGCCCGGGGGCGGAAGTGGGCGAGCAACGCCTGGCGGTAGGCGGGCCGGCAGGCCTCGTCGCCGATCGAGTTGACCTCGAGCGTGGCATCGATGCGGTAGGCGCGCAGCAATGCGTGCGCGAGTTGCATCACTTCGACGTCCGCTTCGGCCCCTGCGAAGCCGAGGCACTCGACGCCGAACTGATTCGCCTGTCGGTAACGTCCCGCTTGGGGCCGCTCGTAGCGGAAGAACGGCCCGACGTAGTACAGCCGCAGCGAGCCCGTCGCGAGCAGATTGTGCTGCAGAATCGCACGCACGACGGGGGCCGTCCACTCCGGACGCAGCGTGATGCTGCGGTCGCCCTTATCAAGGAACGTGTACATCTCTTTCTCGACGATGTCGGTCGTCTCGCCGACGCCGCGCACGAAGAGTTCGGTCGCCTCGAACATCGGCGTGCGAATCTCGCCGTATCCAAAGCATCGGGCAAGGGCGTGGATACGTGCCTCGAGATCTTGCCAGCGGCGACTCTGGGGGGGAATGAGATCGGCCGTTCCGCGCGGGGCGGCGAGTCGTTCCATCGGCGCTTTCTTTATCAAGCGGACGACCGAAGCCCCCGGCGGCGGGGTGCAGCCGAAAGCGGCGAGGCGTTCACAGCATGCGTTCTCAACCACACGTCGGGCCGCGGGTCTGGACCGTCCCGGTCGCCCTGGTGGCCCTGGGTGCGGTGGCGCCGGCGATGCTACATGCCACGTTGGCTGGAGCCGCCGCGATCCTCTTCGAAGCGACGCCGTTCGTGCTGCTCTCGGCGCTGCTCGAGCGAGCGATTTCGCGGCGTGGGCGCAGCTCGTCGGAGGTGGGGTGTCGCCCAGGTACCCCACGTTGGGTGGCGCTTGCGGTCGCGGCGGCGGGGTGCGGCTGCTCGGGTCGCCTCGGCGGCACCCTCTCGCTACCGGCCTTCGGCCTGTGCTGGCTGACGTTCGGCCCACTCGCAGCGTGCGCGCGCCTGGGCGCCGGGCTCGCGCTCGCGGCAGCCATGTCCCGAAAGCTCGCCGCGGCGTGCGAGTCCGCCCCGGATCCGCTCGAAGAGCTCCATCGCTTGCTACCGAGCGCCGTCGCCGGGGCACTTCTCTCCGCTTGGCTCGTCGGAGGCCCCGCGATCGGGCTGTCCCCCGTCCTAGCGCTCTTGTTTGGCGCGCTGAGCGGTCTGCTGACGCCGTGTTCCACCGGCGCGGTCGCCCTGGCAGCCGCCGTTCGCACTGCGCAGCCGCTCGCGGCCGTAGGCCTGCTCGTCGCTTCAACCCTGCCGAGGTTCGGGGCAACCTCGACCCTGCCACGCGGACCGCTCGGGTGTCGTGTCGCGTACGGTGCGCTGGCGGTTGCCTCCGCCTGGCTCGTCACCCGCAGCGGCGCCGGCTTCGTCCACCCGCGACTGGTTCCGCTCGTCGCGCTCGGCGCGGCGCTCGCGCTCGCGTGCGCACTGCCGGCGTCGGGAACGCGATTCGCCGGGCGCAGTGTCGCCGCGCCTGCGCTTTTGCTCGTCGCGCTGGTGTTCGGTTCGCCGGCGCCGAGTTCGGTTGCGAACGAGACGACTCTTGAAGGAGCGTTCCCCGGCGAACGCGTCGCTTTCGAAGGCTTCGCGCAACGTCGAGCCGGAGCGACGGTGCTGGTGCGCTACGCGATCACCTGCTGCCGCGCCGACGCCGCACCGGTCGCACTCCGGCTCGATCGAACGTTGCCGGTTGCCGCCGGCAGTTGGATCAGCGCGCGCGGCACCCTGCGGCGTGCCGCACTCGGACTCGTCTTACACCCCGACGCGGTCGAATCGATGCCCCCACCTGCCGACCCGTTCGTTTACCGCTGATCGACGGTGTCGGCGAGCGATGCCTGGGCCGACGCGACGGCGGCCTCGTCGACGCGGGCCAGGACGGCTTCGAGCGACTCCGTCCCGCGCCAGAAGGGAAATGCCGACATGGCCCGCGCGCCCGCTTCCGCGCCGCCGAGGCCCGAGCCCGGTTCGAGCGACTGCTGCGTCGCAACCCCTGCATCCGCAGCCCCCCAAAAGGCGTCGAGCCGGATGGGCAGGGGCACGTCCGCACGAGCGACCGCGGCGGGTCCGCCGCGGGTCGCCGGCGCAGATGCGGCGGGCGCGACCTCCGAGAGAACTTCGTCCTTGGTTGCGCCACGTAACGTGAAGAGCAGAAACGGGTCGCGATCGAACTCTTCGCCGATCAGGTAGTAGGTTGCCGCGACGTGCTTGCAGGGGTTCGCCCAATCCGGGCACGAGCACTCGGTATGCAGTTCGCGTAGATGTGTCGGAAACAGCGATGCGCCGACCCCGGCGAATGCTTCTTCGATGTCATGCGGCATCTCGCCGGCCAGCAGCTTCGCCGCGAAACGCGCTTCGTTCGCGAGGGATTCGACGATCTTTTTCCACGTCTGTTTGGAAAGCGTCGCGACACGGATACTCACGCGATACGGCTTAGCACGGGAGCCCTGCACGCGCGCGGTCACCAAACCAGCGGCGATCGTGACGTCGAGTACTTGCCCGGCGCGGGCGTAGCGACGCCCGCGCTGCAGCCTCGATCCCATGTCGAGCGATTCGAGAACGGCCACCCAGCGTTTTGCCCACCACTGCGCGCCGAACGCGCCGCGTTGCGAGCGGGCCTTAATGCCGCCCTTCGCGTTTCGCGGGCGGCTCTCGGGCCAAAAGCGATCGTCGAAACTCACGCGCTCACCACTGCATCCGCACCGAGCGCGAACAGATCCCGGAGCTGCTCGTTCGACAGTTCTGTCAAACCCGTCTCGCCAGAGCGAACCAATCGGTTCGCAACCGCGCTTTTTCGTTCGAGCAGCGAATCGATTTTGTCTTCGATCGTTCCGGCGCACACGAGCCGGTGCACGTGCACGTTTTTGGTCTGCCCGATACGATAGGCGCGATCGGACGCCTGATTCTCGACCGCCGGGTTCCACCAGCGATCGAAGTGGAAGACATGATTCGCGCGGGTGAGGTTCAAGCCGGTACCGCCCGCGCGCAGCGAGAGTAAGAAAACGCTTGGCGCGTCTTCTGCGGTCTGAAAACGTTCGACCATCCGGTCGCGCGACGTCTTTGCAATGGCGCCGTGTAAGTACAGCACTTCCCTACCGGTCGTTTCCTGCAAGTAACGTTGGATGATTCCGGCCATTTCGGTGAACTGCGTGAAAACGAGGGCGCGCTCGCCGGCGGCCTGTACCTCGTCCAGCATTTCACCAAGACGGGACAACTTCCCCGACCGACCCTCGAGAGCGGAGTTATCGCGCAACAGGTTCGTCGGATGGTTGCAGACCTGTTTTAGCTTCGTGACGGTCGCCAGGATTAAGCCACGCCGCTGTATCCCCTCGACGTCCTCCAACTGCTCGTGCACGTCGCGGAGCACCGCCGCATACAGCGACGCCTGTTCGCGGGTAAGCTGACAGAAAACGCGCATCTCGAGTTTCTTCGGCAGATCGGCCACAATCGCCGGATCGCTCTTGAGGCGCCGCAGAACGAACGGTCCGGTCATGCGTTTGAGACGCGCTTCGGCCTCAGCATCGGCGCGCGTCGCAATCGGGATGAGAAACTCACGGCGGAACGAAGCCGCGCCACCGAGCAGCCCCGGATTGAGAAAATCCATCAGCGACCACAGATCGCCGACGTGGTTTTCAATCGGCGTTCCGGTGAGTGCGACGCGATAACCCGCGGCCAGCGCGCGCGCCGCTTGCGCCGCCTTACCGTCGGCGTTCTTCACGTTCTGGGCTTCGTCGAGCACGATTCCGCGCCAGCGAACGGTCCCCAACCGCTTAACGTCGCGATGCAGCAGGCCATAACTCGTGAGCACGATGGCAGCGCTCGCCTTCTTCGGAAGCAGGAGGCCGGTGCGCGCCCGCGCGCCGCCGTGATGCACGATGACCGGGAGGTCCGGCGTGAAACGCGCCAACTCGCGCTGCCAGTTACCGATCACCGAAGTCGGGCACACCAGCAGCACCGGAGCGGAGGTATCGCTCTCCCAGTCGCGCGCGACCAGGGCCAGCGTCGTGATCGTCTTGCCCAGCCCCATGTCGTCGGCGAGACAGGCGCCCAGCCCAAGTTGTGAATGAAAGTGCAGCCAACTGTAACCGCGACGTTGGTAAGGACGAAGCGTTCCCTTGAGGCTGCTCGGCGCCGGCTGTTCTTCGAATGCGGCGCGACCCGCGAGGCGGTCGAGCACCTTGCCGACCGCTCCACTTCCGGTGACGCGCTCGACATCAAGTCCGGTTGCTGCGGCGCGCCCCGTGACCGCCATTCGCGCGATCTCACCGAGCGTCATCGTCGCACCGGATCGTTCGCGAAGCTCGATCGCGGCGCGCAACTCACCCTGGTCGACGATCACCCACTGCCCGCGGACCTTAACGAGCGGGGCTTTGAGGCGCGCCAGTTCGGCGAGTTCTCGCGTCGACAGAACCTCGCCCGCCAGCGCGACGGACCACGTCACCTCGAGCACCGCGCCAAGATTCATTCCCGACGAGGGCCCAGTTTTTCGTTTGACCGCAGCGCGCGCTACGACACGCGTTCGCGTGCCGTAGGGGGTCCACCACGCCGGAAGCAGCACACCGATCCCCGCGTCCTGCAAACGTGGAGCGTCCGCGGTCAGGAATGCGTGCGCGCCTTCGTCATCGACTCCGTATCCCGCGGGTTTCTTCGCGCGCAACGTCGCGTCGAGATGCGGCGAGAGCCGCGCCGCCCGGCCGAGCGCGTCGAGAAACGCACGTCGCAAGACAACGTTCTTCCACAAATCATCGGCGGGAGCCAGCAGGCTCGGGTCCGCGTGAGCCTGGAGAAGGTAACGCACGAACCATCCGGTTTCGCCGCCGGCCGGCTCTTCGAGGCGCAGGCACAAGCGGTATTCGGCGTCGTCCTCACGGGTCGTCTCGCGAACCCATTCGGCGACCTGCGCGACGAACGGAGCAGCACCTCTCAAAACAAAGGTATCGTCTTCGCCGCAGAGGGCCGCAAGCCAACGATCGTTCGGTGAATCGCCTCGCGCCGTGGCGGCACTCGCCCGCGACGCGGCCAAACGGACGAGCCCGTCAACGCCTCGCGCGACGAAGCGACGCACGAGTTCTTGTGGGTCGGCGCTTGGCGGCGGGTCACCGGCGCGGGCCAGAGCACGGCACGCGGCCGGCATCGCGGCAGCAAGCGTCGCCAGTTCGGCACGCTGCGAGGGTCCGAAACGTGGGCGCCAACGCGCGCGATACGCGGTGGTACGGCCGCGCTTAAACGCCTCGAGCGTCGGAACGTACCGTCGTCCTGCGACGAGCCCAGCGGCGAACCGAGCGACGCTCGCCCAAAACGCCACGTCCCGCCCAACCGCGTGGCCAGGGCTGAGCAGCGCCCGACCCTCGCATGCCTGGAGGAACGGGAACGCATTCGACGTTTCGAAGGCGAGCACGTCGACGGTGCGGTCCGCGAGTCCGTCGGGAGGCTCGACGTCCGCATCTTCGGCGAGCAGTGGCGACGACAGTACGACGCGGCCTCGAGCGGCGGGCAGCCAGGCAACCCTTTGCGCGCGCGCACTCGCCGGCACAGCTACCATCGACGGTATCGAAGTGAGTGCGGCGACAAGAGCGGAGTGCGGTGCGAACGTCGCCTCAGCTTTGCCGGCCGGCACCGAGAGCTCCGCCCAAAGCAGCACGCTTTCGTCGAGCAGGGCAGCGTGCAGAAGGAGCATCGCGTTCGATTGCCCGCCGGTGATCTGAACCCCTCACGGGCCCTAAGACCGCGGTAAGCGGGCCTTTATCTGCGTGCGGTAGCGCTGCGGTTGGAACCTCCCCCTTTTTAATTCTGGACACAGGAGCACATGCGTATGCGCTTTGGCGCCGCCTTGCTGACCGGCGCTCTCGTTTGCGCCGCCGCCGTTTTGCCGACCGCCACGTCGGCGAACACGATCTCGCACGCATTCGTCGTCTACATGGAGAACGCACCCGAGCTTGTCGAACTTCGCGGCCGGCGACTATCTCGGCGTCCAGGACCATAGTCCGAGCGGCTTCGCGCAGCCGAGCGCGCCCCCGAAACGTCCATCCACTCTGGGACTTGATCCCGTAAGTCAACGCCCCGCCTCAGGGACTTCGCCCCGGAGGCGGGCGCAGCGCGTTTGCTGAAGCCTACGGGCCTGGCCTGTCTCGCCGTCGGCTCGTCGTCGCCTTTGAGGAGTCCAAGATGCACCGCCCGTTACTGCTACCGCGTGGTTTCGTATCCGTCGCGCTCATCGTATCCGCGGCATTCGGCGTTCAGATCGCCGCAAGCACTCCCGCCCTAGCGCACGTTCCGGCTACGAGTATCGGATGGTCCAGTATCGGACCGTTTTCCGTGAGCGGATGGTCGGGGAAACTCAACGCCTTCGCGTACGTCCAAAGCAGTCCGCAAGTGATGTACATCGGCGGCGGTTGGGGCAATACTCCGCGCGAGTCACCCTCGCAAGCCGGCATCTATCGAACCGCCGACGGCGGCAAGACGTGGACCGCGAGCGACAACGGCTTGACAAACCGCGACGGGACGATATCGTCGGTCGTGAACGGACTCTGGCTCGATCAAGCGCATCCCTCGGTGGTGCTTGCCGCGACCGAGTTCGGCGGTACGTTCCGGTCGACCGACGGCGGCAACAGTTGGAAAAACGTCGACCGTTCGGAGGCAACGCAGTTTGCCAAAGCCGGCCCGACCGTCCTCGTCGCCTCGCAGCGCGGGGTGTTGGGTTCAAATGACGATGGCGCCACCTGGAAGGTTTCGCTCGCGCTTCCGACCGGGGCAACGACCGTTGGGAACGCCGGTAGCGCAACATACGCCGGTTCGACCGCCGGCGACGTCTATCGCTTGAGTCGCGGCTCCTGGGTGAAAACGGGGCATCCTGGGACGGGGGCGGTTCACGATCTCGCAGTCGACCCGTTCAACGCGAAGATCGTGTACGCCAACGTTGACGACAAGCGGGCGTGGAACCAAAATCTCTACGGTTCGATCGACGGTGGGAAGACCTGGAAACGCATCGCCTGCAACTGCTCGATCGGCGCCCAGGCGATCGCTTTTAGCAACGTGACCAAGGATCGCTTGTACTTAGGCGACGACGGTTCGGGCGTCGTTTTCTACTTCACGGCCGATGGCAATCCGAATCCGGTGTTGCAGTTCGGCGCGCAGCCGTACGGCGTCGACATGCGGTACATCTTCCCGGTTCCAGGCCCGGACAAGACCGACGACGCGTGTTTCCTGGCCGAGGATCAGGGCCTCTACTACGCTTCGCATTGCAGTTCGGGTACGGCGCCGGGCGTCAGCGGGAGCGTGCCGGACACGCTTGCCTACGACGTCTCCGTGCCGCCGGGGGGCAGCAATGTCGCCGTACCGTTACAAGACATGGGCTCGGCCCTAACCAAGAATGGTGGCGCGACCTGGTTCGGCGTGAACAACACCGGCGAAGGCGCCGAATCGACGATCAACCCCTACGCACCCCAGAACTGCTACATCGTGCATCCCGACAACGGGCTCAACGTGTCATCGGACGGTTGCGGCTCGTTTCCCGGCTACACCGGCGTGCCGATCGAATCGCTCGCGTTCGAACGTGCGAATGCGAGCACGATCTACGCGGTAACCGACGCTGACACCGCTTCGGCGGTGGTCGCGTTGAGCGTCAACGGCGGGGAGTCGTTCGCGCCGACCGGGTGGCGTTTCACCAACCCCTACCAGGTTGTTACCTCTCCGAAAGATCCCAATACGTTCCTGGTCGCCACGGGTGCGCCGAAAGGTCCGAACGCGCTGTCGTACTCGCACGACGGCGGCGCGACGTGGCATGCGGCAAGCGGTCTGCCAACGACGCGCGAACTCTACCCGAATGGCGAATACTTCCCGACGCATCGTTTCTACGCGGCGTTCGATCAAAATGCATCGGGCACCGTTCTCTTGTTAGACCACGATCCGGCGACCGACAACATCATGCTCTATCGCAGCACGAACAACGGCGCGAGATTCCGGCTCGTGAGCACGGTCGTTCAACCCATCCCGCCGCGGCATTGGCCGAATCTGCGGTTCCCGCTAGACGACGAACATCGTGCGCCCGAACTGCCGTACTACGCGACCCGCTTCTACGGTAACCGGCTGGCGTTCAACCCTCAAGCCACGAAGTCGGCGGTCCCGGTCGTCGTCTTGACGACGCGCTTCGGCGCTTTTGCATCCTCCGATGTCGGCTCGCACTGGACGCGCATCGACCAGATGTCGATCGCGCACCATTTCATCGGCGTCACGTGGGACAACGGCTACGTCTACCTCGCGTCGTTCGGCCAAGGCGTCATCAAGAGTTCGGCGCCCCTGCAGTAGTAGCCGCACCGCCGACGTTTCGCCCGACACCGCGTAGCCGGCGACCGCTCGCGGACTTACGAAGGCGGTGCTAGGCCCAAGGACGCGAGCAAGGGCAGGTTAACCTCCGCGAAGGGATCGACGATCTGCAAGGCACGAGAGACATGCGGCGGCGCGAAGCGGCGACCATCTTGGAGATCCTCGGTGAGCAGCTTACCGCATCCGCCGCCGGCGGCGGTCGTGACGATCAAGGCGTCCCAGTGCGACAGCGCGTGCTCGACCGCGAGGTCCAACGCGGTCAGCGTGAGTTCCGCGGTCGTGTGAATTACGGGCACATACTCCATCAACTCGCGCAAGGCGTCTCGCGCGCGAGCCGGCGCCCATTGCCCTTTTCGCGTCAGCGCCGCATAGGTTTCGTGCACGGCTTGCAGCGGCAGGCGCAACGAAACGCGTCCCGCTGCTTGCAGCACCGCACGTGCGCGCCGGTGGCGGTGGCCGGAATAAGGATCGAGCGCATAGACGACGACGTTCGCGTCGAGGGCGATCGGAAGCGCCACGCGCCGGTGCTAGGCGGATCCGGAGTCGACTTGGACGCGCTCGTACAACTGCGCGCGGCCGACCCTTTCGATCGGCACGGGGCTGGCGTACTCGTCAAGGAAGGACGCGATTTCGCGTGCCACGCTCTCCGGATCGGGAGTTTCCACCGCGCGCTCCATCTTCACGATTGCGCGGCCGCGCCGCGTGATGATCACCGTGTCTCCGTCTTCGACGCCTCGGATGAGGGCCGAAAATCCCTGGTTGGCTTCCCGCGCCCCAACCCGTCGAATGCCCATAGTAGTTACATAGTATCATTTGCCGCCAATTTGAGCAACCGGCCGGGCGAGCCTCGCCGGCGTGTGGGGCCTCAGGCTCGGCTTGCTCGCGAAAGAACCCTGCTGAACGCCGCGGCGGCCGCGGTTCGGGATGTCGCTGAGGCGCCGATCGTCTCGCAGCGGTTATCCGCACGCGATCGCCAGGCAGCGCGGGAGTAGCCGGGCTAGCGTACCGGCTCGCAGACGCGCAACTCGCGACGGCGCCGTTCGTCTTACATTCGCGATGCGACGAATGCTCGCGTCGGTTCGTCCTGGAAGTACACGTAGCAGCCTTTCATGCCGCGGGTTAGGAGGACGCGATACACGTTCTTCACACAATCGGTGAAGCGAGGACCATTGCGCTTAACCATCGCGTCGTGGGAGTAGGTCGGATCACCGACCCATGCGCCAATCGCCGGGTCGTAACGGAGGTCGCGGCCGAAGATGACGCCGACGTAGTCGAATTCGAAGCCCTGCGCTGTGTACACACAACCAACTTGATCGAGACCCTGCGGATCGGTCGCCCAAAAACTCGCCTTCGGGATACCCTGCGCCAAACGGCCCGCGGCGGGTTTGGCGTTCCAGGGGCGGCGGAAGTCCCCGACGACGACGTCGTCTACGAGCGTGCCGTTCGCCTTTGGGTCGGACCAGCGCCAGCAAAAGCCGGCCGTCATCCTCGCAGACTCGCCTTCCTCTGCTTTCCGCCGGATCGCGCGGTCAAGGTCCGCCGGATCGTTGGCGATTTGGAAGTCGAACGCGTCCTCGGCGGGCAAGTCGTATTGTCCGGTTTTGCGGACCTCCAACAATTGGTCGAGCCAATCGACGTACTGGTCGGAGCCCGCGCACCGAAACTGCGTAGTGAGATCGACTTCGCGATAGTTCGCACTCTGCGCGACCGCCGCTTCTCGGATCAGCGTCGACGAACCGATTTCATCGGGCCGGACGCCCTGATGGTCGTCCACGAAGAAGACTGCGACGCGCGCGGCTGCGATCAGTTCGTCAATCTGCGGCACGCCGCTCCGGGCAGCGCGCGGTGTGAAGCGGCTGTCGCTCGTCTTGCGGATCCGATGAGCCTCGTCGCAGACGAGCACGTCGACACTTCCGGGATCGGCGGCTGCATAGCTATTGAAATACTGGAACAAAGGGCGCGCTCGGGCCCCGATTACGCGCCGCAGATTCTCGGTGAACGCCTTGGAGCCGGTCGCGTACTGAACGTTCTTCCCTTCTTTGAGCAAGCGCCCCATGAGATTGATCGCCAAGACCGACTTCCCCGTCCCTGGGCCGCCGCGGATTGTGACAACGGATCGGTCGGCTTTCGTACGCAGCCCGCGCCGTGCGAGCGTCAGGACCGTGTTGAACGCGACGATTTGATCGTCGAGCAGGGTATAGGCAGTTTCGCCTTCGATCGTGCGCGCCGTGTACGCGAGCAGTTTCTTGCTGGGCGCGTAAGGTCCGGCGACGACCTTGGAGAGAACCGGGACGCCGTCCCGCGGTGCAAAACGGCGTTGAAGAAAGCCACGGAAGCGGTCGGCATCCCGCCCGGTGAACAGGCGCGCGTCACGCAAGCAGACCTCGAAACGGGAATCGCGCAGCGCGGCTTCGGACGCGGCGTCGAGATTGTGTAGCCACGAACACGCCTCGAGCGCGATCGGCGAACCGCTCGCGTGAAAGGCCGAATTCATGTCGGCGAGATACTGGCGGTAGTTCGCAGCCTGGCGGCTTGGGTGCGCGACTTCGCGCTCTCGATGTCCCAGATAGGTGAGCACGCATTCGTCGTCGTCACTCGCACGAGCCGTTGTCCACTGCTTCAGTTCGAGGATCAGCGCACGCTCGGCACCTGCTTCGTCGTAGCCGGCTAGGAGGACGTCGAGGCGCGACGATGCCAACGGCAGTTGCAGTTCGAGGGCGATCCCTTGATCGCGCAACCCACTGTACTGCAGCTGCGAGGTTAGAGCCGTCAGCGAGTTCTGCCAGGACGCAAACTCCGACGCGCTGGCGCGAAAGCGAAAGTACTCGTAGTAGGCGTCGCCGAGCTTTTCGGCGATGCGATGCTGGACCGCGTCGTCGGTGAAATCCGCCATCGAGCCTGCATACAGTTGCACGTCCTCAACTCGCTGAGCGGCGGAGCGAAGCCGCTACCACGGTTGCACGAGAGCACTCGGACGCGAAGTGGTCGCGCACGTCCTAAAACGTCCCCATTTCGGTTTAATACGCCGCGTCGTCTCCCTATGCCTTGCAGAGACGGACGCGCGCCTTCGCGCGCTGGAACGCATTCGAAAGCGCCACGTCAACGTTCGCTCTGGGCGATGGTCACCCGTATCAGCTTTCGCGTTCCGATTCATCCCCAGACGTTGGAACACCGAACCGGTGGGTTTGATATTGCCTGGACGCCGGAGCACCCAAAACGGCGTCTGCGCGAGCGATATCTCGTTCCAGACTCGTTCGTCGGCGGCCGCCGGGCTACAGGGCGATCCCTATCTTCGACGGAGCGCGGAGGCAGTTCGGCATCCAGAGCCGTTGGAAATGACGGGTACGAAGTGACCTCAGACCCAACTGCTGGGCCGCAGACGGCGTGCTCTTAGCGAGCGGCGCGAAAACTCCGTTCGCCGGGAAGGTCGTGAAAATTGCCGACCCGACCCTCGACGCAGCGATCGTTTCGATCGACGTCGGGGCTTTGCCGGTCGCGCTGTTGGCCAGCAACAACCCGCCCGAAGGAAAGCCGATAATCAAGGGCTGAGCGCTTCGCTGCACGAGGGAACGGTCAATGCGCTCGGCGGCAGCAAGACGATTGAATTCGACGCGGAGACGGATCACGGAAACAGCGGCGGACCGCTCTTCGACGCCTCGACCGGCACGGTGTATGGCATGGTGACCTGGATGGTGCAATCGAGTCAAGCGCAAGCGGTCGGTGCTGAAGCTGGCGCGGTGGTGGCGTCGGTGGCTCACCTATGCGGCTTTCGCGCGCGCTGCAGGATTGCCGATCGCGGTTTCCTGGGCGGAAACGGCCACCCAGCGACCGTTCCGAAGCGCATAGACGTCGGTGTAGCGCAGTCGCAGTACGGTCTTTCCGGCTCGCGCGATCGTGTTGATGCCGCGGACGATTGCGGCGTCGCCGGTGAAATCGACGGTTTGCTCGCTCGTTTTCTGCGTATAGGGTTTCGACCGGCGCACCGCCGCAAGCTCGGCCTGGCGGTACGTCATTCGCCCGAGGTAGTTTACGTGCACGAAGTCGTCGCCGAGAATAGTGCCGAGCGCGCGCTCGTCGCGCCGAGCGGTCGCGGTCAACCAGCGTTGCTCGACGCCGAGGACGGCGATCGCTTTGGGACTCGCGCTCGCGATCGCCGCCGCCGGGACGAAGGCCGCCAGCAATACCGTTAGACCAAGCAGCACACGCGTCGCGTTATTCGCGGCGAACGCCCGCACGTTCGGCTTCTTCGCCATCACGTTCGCGGTTTGCAGAGGTAGGTGTAGTTCGGCGGCGAGTCGTCGGTGGCCGGCATCGGCGAGCGGCCCACGAAGGCGTACGTTACGGTCTCGTAGGCGCGCTCGCCGTTCGGGCACTTTTGGCTGCCCTTCGCGACCACGATCATCGGATAGGTGTGCATGTGGCCGGCCGCGCAGTTCGGCATGCAATCGTTCAGGTACGCCTGCCCGGTGGCGGCAGCGAACGGCTCGCCCCAACCGGTCCACGAAAGCTTGCGCACACCAAAGTTTGCATCGGCGCAGGCGAAGATGATCTCCGAGGGCCTCGCCGCCGGCTTACCGGCGCAGTCCGGGAGCATCATGGCGGCGGCCGGCGCGCTCGGAGCACTTGTCGCTGCCGCCTCCGCAGAGGGTGCTGCCGAACTTGCAAGCGGAGCGCCACCGATGACGCCCAACGCGAGCGTCGCGACGACCGCGAAGTGAACCTGATGCATCTTAGAAGTTCTCCTTCTCGACAACGGTTCGGAACCACGAGCCTCGTTTGCCCCTGACTTCGTTGCGACCGCCGCCGGTTCCGCGCTCGAGAAACGCGGAACCCACGTTAAGTCCCGTCGTCGGCGAATGCCGGGGCCGGTTGAGCGCGACCGAGGGTCGCGCTCCGTTCCGCGGCGGCGATGGCGGCGCGCATGATCGTGCTGCGCAGTTTACCGTTCTCCAAAACGAGGAGCGCGTCGATCGTACAACCGGCCGGTGTCGTTACGTCGTCCTTCAAGGCGGCCGGATGTGTTTCGCTCTCGAGCACCATCTTCGCCGAGCCGAGCATCGTCTGCGCGGCGAGCAGCAGTGCGGTCTTGCGCGGCAAACCGAGCCGTACGCCGGCATCGCTCAGCGCTTCGATGATAAGGTACGCATATGCCGGCCCGCACCCGCTGATCGCCGTCGCCGCGTCGAGCAAGCGCTCTTCCAGCAGCACCGTGCGGCCCAGTGCTTTGAAAAGCGCTTGCGCGATGCCGAGATGCGCGTCGGCGACGCCGTCGCTCGCGATGACGGTCATCCCTTCGTCGACCCGGCAGGGCGTGTTCGGCATCGCGCGTACGACCGGACAACGATCCTGCGACCACGCGCGCAGCTGCGCGGTAGCGATCGAGGCGGCGATCGAGACCAGCACCTGGCCGGCGCGTAACTCGAGCGCGATCTCACGTACGACGTCCTCCACCTGGAACGGTTTCACGCACAGCACGATGACGTCGCACGCCCGGACCAACTCGCGGTTGTCCTGCGACACCGTGACGCCTGGGAGGTCCTGGAGCGCATCGCGTCCACCGCGGGTCGTTGCAAAAATGTGCGACACGGCGGCATCGGCGCGCAGGCCGAGCGCGAGCGCACGCCCGAGCGTACCGCATCCGAGGATTCCAACCTTCACTTCGTCTGCGGCGCCGGCCCCTCGACGGTCTGCACGAAGTCCGCGGGGCGGATCCACTGCTTCGTTGCAGACTCCACGTCTTGGGGCGAAGCGGCGAGTTCGGCGCGAGCGAGCACGACGTCTTCGTCGAGCGGGAGTCCGTCGGCGGCATTCGTGACGAGTTGTTGCGCGAGCCCCTCGTAGCTCTGCTCGGCGAGCGGGATTTCGCTAAGGAGGCGCGCCTTCGCGCGCAGCAGATGTTCGCTATCGACCGGTTCGGTCTGCATGCGCTCGAGGTCGCGGATCGCCAGCGCACGCGCCTTGCCGACGTTTTCGGGCGCCGAGCCATACTGCACCTCAAAGGTCGAGCGCGTCCTACCTGCGTCGAGCCGGCTAAAGACGTAGTACACGTAGCCGGTCGTCACGCGCAGATCGCGAATCAGCGTCGAGGCGAAGTCGCCGCTCAGCACGGTATCCGCGATTCTTAGCGGCGCGATCGCCGCGCCGGCGTTCGTCAAGCCGAGCGTCTCCGTCAGGTGGACCGTATCCTGAACGCGGCCGGTCGCGGGAATCGTGAGCTCCGCGGCGACGTTGGGAGCGACCGCCGGTGCGTCGACCTGCGGCGCTGGTCCATTCGCGCTCCAGCCGCCGAACCAACGCTCGACCGCGCTGCGGGCCGCGTCCGGCGTCACATCCCCCACGATCGCGATCGTCGTCAGGTCCGGTCGAAACGCTTGCGCGTAGTAGCTCCGCGCTTGCGCGAGCGTCAGTTTCCCGACCTCCGCCGCGCTCGCAAAGCGACGAGCCGGATCGGCCGCAGGATAGAGCGCGTCGGCTTGAGCCACGGCCGCAAGATGATCGGGATTCTGCGCGTCGCCGGTGAGACTCTCGACTTCCTGCCCCTTTACAATCGTGAAGTCGGCTGCCGCAAGCGCCGGGTGCAACTCGTCGTCGGCCAACAACTGCAGTCCGCGCTCGAAGTTCGACGACGGCACCGTCAGCGAAAACGTGAAGCCGGCGCTCGCCGTCGCCGCGATCTTATCGAGCTCCGCCTGGTATGCGAGCCGCCCGTAGGTCGTCGTTCCAAACGGAAGCAGATCGCCGACCACGCTCGCAACGCCGGCCTGTCCGGCGGGCTCCTCCAATCCGGGGTTGTGCCGCACCTCGCCGCGCACGACGACGGCGGCGCTCGCACGTTCCGGCTGGACGATCACGTGCAAACCGTTCGGGAGTACGAAGGCGGTCGGATCGATCGTCCGTTCCGGCACTTGCAAGTTCTTGAGCGACGCCTTTGCCCAATCGGGCAGCGGCGCGATCTTCGTCTGCTCGGCCTTGGCCTTCTCGCCCCCGGCTCCGGCGCCGCTTTCCGACAACGCGCCGCCGCTCCTCGGAACCGCGTACGCCGTCGTTGCCGTCCCGTTCACAAGCCACGCGCGCACCACGCGATCGACGTCGGCCGGCGTGACCCGCTCGACGGCAGCGACGTCTTGCGCGGGCGTGCGGCCCTCGACCGCGAGCGCCTCACTCCAGGCACCGGCTAAGCCCTCGATTGAATCGGCTGCCATTTGAAACTGCGCGACCTCGTGCGCCTTTGCGGCGTTCACGAGATCCACCGGAACGCCCTTGACCCGATACCCTTCGACAACCGCTTTCAGATTCGCGATCGCTCGCTGCGGCGCCGTCCCAATTGCGACCTCGGAGGTTACTTCGAGGAATCCCGCCTTAGGGTAGTAGTTCGTATCGGCCTCGTCGCTGATCGCTTTGCCGGACGCGACCAACCCGTACAGCGCGGCGCGCCGGCCGTTGAGCACGTCGGCAAGAACTGCCGACGCAGCGTATTCGGAATCGTCGTAACCCGGGTACCGGTACGCGACGATTGCGGTCGTGGTGCTGCGATCGCTCGCGTCGTGAAAGCTCGCGGGCGTCAAGCGTCCGAGCCGGCCGGCGTGGTGCGCGGGCACGGCCACCGCCTGCAGGCCTCCGAAGAGCTGCTGAACCGACGCGATCGCCGCGGACGGTTCGACGTCCCCCGCGATCACGTAGAGCGCGTTGTTGGGGTGGTACCAGGTTTGGAAGAACGTCTGCAGTTGCGGCGCGTTGATCTGGTGGCCGAAGCTGTGGAGCGTGCCGAGCCCTTCGTCCGCGTACGCGGTGCCGCCGAGTACGTGGTGGAGGATCTTGACGTACAGCCGATACGACGCGTCGCTATTGTCCGCGGTCACTTCTTGTTCGATGGCGCCCCGTTCGACATCCCAGTCTTTTTGCGCGTCGAGGAGCCCACCAAAGCGCGCGGCATCGAGATGGAGGGCGAGGTCCAAATCTTGCGAGGGCACGAGGTGAAAGTATTGCGTGATCTCGTTTTGCGTGTCGGCGTTGTCTTCGTCGCCCGTGAAACCGGCGATCTCGTCGGCCTGCGCGCCGCTCAGAATCGAACCGTCGCGAAACGCCATATGCTCCTGCGCGTGCGCGATTCCGGTGATCGGCTCGTCGTCGGACCCGGCATGGAAGTTCAGGAACGTCGACACGACCGGCGCGAGCGTGTCGCGCAACACGACGATCCGCAGCCCGTTTGGTAGCGTCGCTTGCGTGACGGTAACGCCCACGCCCGGCGTCGCCGCTCGCGCCGCCAACGACGCGGAGCCCGCGACCAAGGCGACCCCCAAGGCGAGCGCAGAGGTCGCCAGGCGAAAAGACTCCAGCGACGGGAACGAATGCGAACGCTTCACGGGATGCCTCCAACGGTTGGGCAACCCGCTTAGCCGCTCCGCGGTCCGCTACCCGCTACTTGACGCGCCGTTCGTCACCGCTATGTTGCGTCGTCCAGTTCGCTCCGTCGTCCGAGCGAGCGACCTCGAAGTGAATCCGATCGGTCCCTGTGAAGACGTTCGCGGTCCGCCAGTAGACCTGCTTTCCGTTCTCGGTATCCTGCGAACGGTAGACCCAGCGATCCCCCTCGATCGTCAGCTTGCCCCACTCGCGGGGAGCACTGCCATCGGTCAAGAGCGCGTCCGTCCGGTATTCCTGAGTACTTCCGGCCGGCCCGCCGACCGGAAGAAAGACGACGAGTGCGACGCTCTTTGTATCGACGATCTGCTCGCAGCTGAAAAACAGACCGGTCTTCGCGCAGTGGTTCTCGAGACGGACGTTCGCTTTGCCCGGCCCATCGGGGACGAGGTCCCACGTACCCTCGTACAGCCGCAGCGCCGCGTAAGGATCTACTGGGGTCGCTGGGGTCGCCGGGGTCGCCGCAACCGGCGTACGAGGACCGAGTCCAATGGCGGCCAGAGCAAGTGTCGCGACCACGATCTGCGCTGTTTTCACGCGGACAAACTCCTTCGAACGGTTCACATCGACCTCACCGAGAGAACAGCATACCACAAACCCTTCGCCGGCTCGCTTCAGCAACGTCTCAAAGAAGATTCAACCCCGACGCACTCACGAGGTCGCAGGCGAAGGCCCTTGGCCTCTCCAGCGGCGCCAGACGAAGTAGATGGGAACCGCGGAGCCCAGTATGACAAATCCAATCACCGTATCGCGCGGGGCGGCGACGAGCGATTCGACGACGACGGCGACGCTTGCGAGGACGAAAAATCCGGTGGTCCAGGGGTGCCCCGGAACGCCGCCGCCGCGTTCGTCGCTCGGTTTCGGCAACCGCGCGAGCGCGACGCCCGCCAGCGCGAAGAACACAAAGTCCATCGCGACCACGTAGTTGAGGATCTGCTCGTAACGGCCCCAGGCGGCGATGACGATCGCAGCAGCTCCCTGAAGAACGATCGCGACGATCGGCGCGCGCGTCTTCGGATGCACGCGCGCGACCGACGAGAAGAACGTGCCGTCTCGCGCCATCGCGTAGTAGATGCGCGGCGAGGTGAGCACCTGGTTGCTCAAAAATCCGAGGGTCGAGAGCGACACCGCAAGCGCCACGAATGTTCCGCCGACGCTGCCGATCGCGCGACGCGCGATCTCGAACGCCGGCGTGGTGGTCGCCGCCAGCCCCTCAGCCCCGAGTACGCGTAACCCCACCGCAGTCACCCCCAAGTAGAGCGCGATCACGAGCAGCATCCCGCACACGAGTCCGATCGGGAGCGTCCGGCGCGGGTGACGTAGCTCGCCGTCGACGAACGCGGCGGTTTGAAAACCGTCGTACGCGTACAAGACCGGAATCATCGCCGCCGCGAAGCCGGCCAGGACGAAGGGAGACGGCGCGGGCGCGGCGCTCGTCACGTGAGCTGCGGCGTGCCAGGCCGGCGCGAAGAAGGCGCCCAGCACCACCAACGCGACGATCGCAGCGCCGCGAAGCAGCATCAGCGCGTTCTGCACGTTGCTACCGTCGCGGACGCCAAAGGCGTTGATCGAGCTGAGAATGACGATCGCCGCGATGCCCCAAAACTTCTCCGATACATGTCCGGGCGTGACCGGTGCGAGGTACTTCCCGAAGGTAATGGCCGCGGCAGCCATCCCGCCGCTTTGGCTGACCAAAAGCGCGGTCCAACCGTACGAGAAAGCGACGACCGGATGGTATGCGTCGCGAAGATAGCCATACAGTCCCCCGTTGGGTTGACGGCGTGCGAGCTCGGCGAAGACGAATGCGCCGATCAGCGCTATGATGCCACCGAGAATCCAAGCAGCCGCGATCGAGAGCGTCGTACGAGCCAGCGCGGCGACGACCGATGGATTGACGAAGATGCCGGCGCCCACAACGCCGCCCATCACGATCAGGGTCGCGTCGAACCCGTTCAGGCGACGGGCGAGCCCGGGGAGCGGTCGTCTCAACGTCCGCGCGTCGCTCAGCTATCGGTACGAGACGTTGACGTTCCCCAGGGACGACCGCAATTTCAGCAACGTCCCCGTTCCGCTGGAGTTCAGCTTCGTCCCATTGACGATTTCCCCGACCGCCGTTTTGGCGTCGAGTCGACCGCGGAATCCGGCGGGCAGCCTGAGCGAGACCTCTCCGAGCGAGGTCCGTAGCGAGACTTGGTCGCCGCGCCATCCGCCGACGAGCGTTGCATCGACGTTGCCGCGCGAGGACTCGAGATCCAGCGTTCCGCCGGCATCTGAAACGGTAACGTCGCCGTTGCTCGTCTTGATCGTGATGGGACCTCTGACGTTGGCAACCGTATTGTTCCCATTCGCATCCTTGAGGTTCAGAGGCATTGTCTTGGGCACCTCGAGCGCGTACTCGACCCCACACGATGAGGTACTGAAGAATACATAGGACTTCTTCGGGCACCGGTCTTGAATTTCCAGCGTTGAGCCAACGCGGGTCACCTCGACGCTCGCATCGTCGAGCGAGTCCTTGTCACCCACCGAGACGATCGCGTGCAACCGGATTGCCGTGGTGTCCGTTCCTTTGACGCGGATGTTCCCGTTTCGACCGGTAAGGCGCACTTCCCGAATCGATTGCACGGGAATCTGACGATCGATCGTGCGGCTCTGGTCCGCCGACGCGGCCGCGGTTACCGCTACGCCGGCCAGCAACGCGCCGCACATGGATAGCAAGAGTCCTCGCATCGTTCTTCCCTTATCTGTGCTTTTGCACCGTGATTACGAGCGGCCGCTCGTGACGGCGTTTGCTTCCAGCAACTCGACGGGAATACCGTTGCGCCGGTCTAGCCCGCGACGATGCGGGCGATCGCAATCGGGGCGGTGACCAGTGCGGCGATTGCGACCCACAGCAGAAGCGTCCCAAGATGGCGCCAGAGAGCGCCGAGCGCAGCCGCGACGACGGCGGCGAACGCGACCACGACCGGCAGCCGTCCGTAGAAACGTGCGAGGCGCGTCGCCAGCGCGTCGCCTCCGCCGGCCAGGGTATCCAAGCCGAGCGCGTTCCACTCGAACCGCGCCAAGAGGAGCACCAGCGTCAAGACAATCGCGTAAAGGATCAGCCGTCCGACGAATCCACCGGCGGTGCGCATCAGTGTAAAAAGTACCGGTGTGTCGAGAGCACGAACGCGAGGCCGCGGGCATCGGCGGCGGCGATGACTTCGGCGTCGCGGATCGAACCTTGGGGTGCGATGACGGCGGTGCAGCCGGCGTCGGCAGCGGCTTCGAGACCATCGGCAAACGGAAAGAATCCGTCGCTCGCGCAGGCTCCGCCGTGGGCCAGCAAGCCGGCGCGAATACCGGCAATCTTCACGGCGCTCACGCGATTCGTCTGACCGGCGCAGATGCCACGGGTTACGCCGTCGCGCGCGACCACGACGCCGTTGCTCTTGACGTGCCGCACGACATCCCACGCGAATCGCAAGTCGCGCCACTCGGCCGCGCTCGGCGTGCGCTCGGAAGCGACCCGCCACACTTCGGCGGGAGCCGCGCGGTCCTCGTCTTCCGCCAACACGCCGCCCAGCGCGCTGCGAACCTGGAGTTCGCCGGCCAGCTTGAGCGGCAGCTTCTCGCCGTACCGAATGAGGCGTAAGTTCTTCTTGCGCCGCAGCCGCGCCAGCGCTTCGTCCGAGAATTCCGGGGCGGCGACGATCTCGAGAAACGGTTCCGACAACAGCTCCGCGGCTTCCAGATCGAGCGCGCCATCGACTGCGACGATGCCGCCGTAGGCGGAGATGGCATCGGCCTGGAGCGCCGCGCGGACGGCCGACGCGACCGTCGGTCGCTCGGCGACGCCGCATGGGATGGTGTGCTTGACGACTGCCGCCCTAATCCGGGCGGTCGGCTCCGCATCGCCGCGCGGCATCGGCGCGCGCACCAGCAGGCGCAGGGTCGCGTCCAGATCCAGCAGGTTGTTGTACGAGAGCGCCTTGCCCCACAGTTGCTCGGGACGCTCTTCGGTACGGGCGAGATAGAAGGCGGCGCGTGACTGGGGATTCTCGCCGTATCGCAGCGCGGTCGCCAAGGGAATCGTCAACGCGAGCGATCCGGGAAGCTCGCTGGCAAGCAAACCCGCTTCTAAATAGCGCGCGATCGCGGCGTCGTACTCGGCGGTGCGTTCGAAGGCGCGCGTTGCGAACGTGCGCCGTAGTCCGAGGTCCGGGCCGGCCGGCAAGGACGCGAGGTAGGCGGCATACTGCGAGGGATCGACGAGGACGCTGACGTGAGCGAAGTTTTTGGCGGCCGCGCGAATGAGCGCGACGCCGCCGACGTCGATTTGCTCGACCGCCTCTTCAAGCGTTGCCCCGTCGCGCGCAACCGTCGACTCGAACGGGTACAAGTTCACGACGACCGTCCCGATCACCGGGATCCCGTGACGCGCCGCTTCCTCGCGGTGCAGCGGATTCGCGCGGTCAGCCAGAATGCCGCCGAACACGCCCGGATGGAGCGTTTTGACGCGCCCATCGAACAGCGGCGGAAAGCCCGTGAGGTCGGCAACGTCCCGGACTTCGACCCCAGCCTCGGCGAAGTGCGCCCGCGTGCCGCCCGTTGCGTAAATCGCGGTTCCGCGCGCGGCCAGCGCGCGCGCTAACCCGACGGCTCCGGCCCGATCGTAGACCGAAAACAACGCCGCCTCGGGCCGCGTCGTGGCCGCGGGCTCGCCTTCAGCCTGCAAGCGCATGCGGAACTTCCCGTTCGGCTTCGCTCAAGTCGGCGGCAATGATCGTCGATATCCCGGGCTCGGCCATGGTCACGCCGTACATGCGGTCGGCCAGTTCCATCGTCTTCTTGTTGTGCGTGACGAGGACCAACTGCGCGGCGCCGGCCAGCTCGCGAACCATCGCCGAGAACCGCTCGACGTTCGCGTCGTCGAGCGCAGCGTCGACCTCGTCGAGCAGGTAGAAGGGCGACGGACGAACGCGAATCAGCGCGAAGATCAGGGCCGCAGCCGTCATCGCGCGCTCGCCGCCTGAGAGCGCCGCCAGCGCGGTCAGCTTCTTGCCGGGCGGTTGCACGGCGATTTCGATGCCCGTTTCGGCGAGCGACTCCGGATTCGTCTGCCACATCTTCGCCTGTCCCCCGGGGAACAGCGCCGGAAAGGTCTTCTCGAAGGCGTCTTTGACTTTGCTGAACGTCTCGTTGAATTGGACCTGCGAGCTCTGCTCTATCTCGTGGATGGACGCCAATAAAACTTCGCGCGCGCGGGCGAGGTCATCGAGCTGCTCGCGTAAGAACGCATCCCGCGCGACCAACTCGTCGCGCTCGTTCTCGGCGTTCAGATTGACGTTCGCGAGCCGGGCGAGTTCGTCGCGCAAGCGCACCACGTCGGCCGCCACGTCGCCGGTCTCGTTGGCGTAGCGCGTTTCGACGTCGGCACACTCGTCGGCAGTCGCCGGGTTCTGCGCGAAGGTCGCCGTCAGCATGCCCAGCTCAGCGTCGATCTCGGCCAGACGCAGCCGCGCGCCTTCGGTCGAGGCTGCCGCGTCACGCTCGGCGGTCCGCGCGACGCGGACCTCGCCCTCGAGGGTGCTCGCGCGCGCGTTCATCGCGTCGCGTTCGCGCCGGGCCCGCTCGTCGGCGCGCTCGGCCCCCTCGACCCGCTCGCGCGAACCCGCGCGCGCAACCTCCGCCTCCGCAAGGCGTGCACTCAAGACTTCGAGTTCGGTCCGCATTTGCGCGCGCACGACGCCCGCCCGTTCGCCCTCGGCGTCGAGGAGTTCGAGCCGCGAGCGCTCGGCGTCGCGCTGCGCGAGTCGCGTGGCCAAAGCCTCACGCGCGGTTCCGACCTCGGCTCCGATTGCATCGCGCTCGCTTTGGACGGTCGCGATTCGCTCGCGTGCTTCGGCGAGTTCGGTCTCGAGCCGCTCGCGTTCGCCGGCCAGCATCGCGACGTCGGCAACCGGCCGATCGAGCGTCGCAAGCCGTTGGCGCGTGCCGGCCGCTTCAGAGGCGCGCTCTTCGGAACGCGCGCGCAAGCCTTGCGCTTCGCTCGCGAGCCGTTGACTTTCGGCGGTCAGCGCTTCGATGCGACTCTGTACGTCACGCAAAGCGAGCGCGTCCGCGGCGTTCGCGCGCGCGGCTTCATCGCGTTCGGCGGCGGCCTCGGTGCCCGCGATTGCGGCCCGCTCGACCGCGGCTTCGACCTGCGCGAGCCGTTCGCGCAAGCCGGGCAAGGTCGCCCGAAGCGAGCGGGCTTGGGCCGCGCGGGACAGGATGGAGCGTTCGCGTCGATAGCGGCCGCCCGTCATCGCGCCGCCGCCGGTAATCTGGTCGCCGTCGAGCGTTACGATCGAATCGCGAAAACCTTCGCGGCGCACCAGCCGGACGCCGACCGCCAGCGTCTCGACCACCAATATCCGCCCGACCAAGAACGCCACGATGCCCGCGAATTCTGTGGCCGTCTCGACGAGCGCGTACGCGTAACCGACGACGCCGGCAACCCTCGGCGCGGCGGCTGCGTCGCGACCGGTGCGCGCGCCGAGGGTGTCGAGCGGCAGAAAGGTCGCGCGCCCCAGTTCGCGCGCCGACAAATGCGCGATCGCGCGCTCCGCGTCTTCGGAGGTTCGGGTGACGATGTTGGAGAGCGACGCGCCGAACGCGATGTCGAGCGCCCGCGCGTAGGCCTGTTCGACCCGAACCAGGCTCGAGACAACGCCGACGATACCGCTCAGTCGCCCGGCAGCGCTCTCTTCGAGAATCGCGCGCGTCCCGGGGACGTGGCCCTCAAGGTTCGCCTCAAGTTCCTCGATCGTATGCAAGCGCGCCTCGGCGCCTGCGAGTTCGCTCGTCGTCGCACGGTAGGCGTCCTGCGCCTCGCTCAGGGCTTGGGCCGTTTCGGCGACGCGCGTTTCGGCGACGCGACTGCGCTCGGCGGCCGCCGCCGCGCGGCTCGCCAGATCGCGCTCGGTAGCACGCGCGGCGGCAAGTTCGGTCGAGCGCTCGCCGGAAGCATCGCCCAACGCTTGGGCGGACTCCCGCAACTCGCCCGCTTCGTGCTCGAGCCGTGTCAATTCGGCCGCCAGCGCTCCGACCTGGGCGCGCCGCTCGGCTTCGCTGGCCGCGTCGAGCGCGGCCGCGGCCTCCACTTCGCGCAAACGCGCAAACAAACCGTCGAGCGCGGCGCGTGCGCTCGTGACCGACGTCGCGGCCCGACGCTCGTCGACGCGATGCGCTTCGAGCTGCTCCGACTGCGGCACGATCTGCGCTTCGAGCGCCGCGATCGACTCGAGCAGACCGCGACGTTCGGTTGCGACCCGTTCGCGATCGTCCGAGATCGCGAGCGACTGCGCGTCGAGCGCTTCGCGGCGAGCCGCGGCTGCCGCGAGTTGCGACTCGAGTTCGGCGAGTTCGGCGCGACCACGCTGAGCGCTCGCGCGGGTTTGTTCGAGCGCCAACTCATGCGCGTAGAGACGCGACCGGAGCGCGGCCAGCTCGGCTTCGAGCGTGCTCGCGCGCGTGCCCGAAGCGACGCTTTCCGCTTCGCGCCGCGTCAGTTCACCGCCGAGAGTTTGGCGTTCGTCGCGGCGGCTCGCGCTCGCGCGCAAATACGCGAGAATTTCGAGGTCGCGCAACCGCGCGGTGGCACGGCGGTGGCGCTTGGCGCGCCGGACCTGCGTTTCGAGTTCCGGGATGCGCGCGCCGATTTCGACGAGCAAGTCGTTCGTGCGAATCGCATTGGTCTCGGTCTGCTCCAGGCGGCGCAACGACTCGTTCTTGCGCGCCAGGAACTTGTTAATGCCGGCGGTCTCTTCGAACAGGCTGCGACGTTCGGTCGGCTTTTCGGAGAGAAACGCGTCGATCTGACCCTGCGAGACGATTGCATACGAGCCGGGTCCGAGTCCTGTTCCCATCAGCAGTTCGACGACATCGCGCAAGCGGACGGCCGTACGATTGATATAGAACTCGCTCTCGCCGGCCCGGTAGGCGCGCCGCGTGATCTGCACTTCGCGAAAGTCGACGCCCAGGCGTCCGTCGCTGTTGTCGAAGGTCAGCGAGACTTCGGCCATACCGAGCGGCTTGCGGCGTTCGTTCCCGGCAAAAATCACGTCTTCGGTCTTCGTCGAGCGGAGCGAACGCGGGCTCTGCTCGCCGAGCACCCAACGAATCGCGTCGACCAGGTTCGATTTTCCCGAGCCGTTCGGACCGACGAGTGCCGTGATCCCGGGCTCGAAAACGAGCGTCGTGGCCTCGGCGAACGTTTTGAAGCCGAATAGCCGCAGCGACGTGAGCTTCACGGTTTCTTGCGTTTCGCGGTCGGCCCGGGTTTCGCCCGCGAACCGCGTCGTGGAAGCGCAACCGGGTCGGAGAACTCCCGCGGCCGCACGTCCCCGTAGCGCTTGCCAAGCGCGGCGAGGGCCGCGAGGGCCGCCGCCTGCTGAGCCACTTTCTTGCTCGCGCCGGCTCCGCGGCCCAGGGTCTCGCCCTCGATGGCGACTTCGGCGGAGAACGAGCGCTCGTGCGCCGGGCCTTGGGCACGCTCTCGATACCGGGGCGGCTCGGAAAAGCGGCCCTGCACGTACTCCTGGAGCGTCGTCTTTGGATCGACGACGAGCGCCTCGGCTTCCGCGGGCACGAGGTGCTCGTCGACCACGAACGCCGTCGCCGCCGAGAGACCGGCGCCGGCGTCGAGAGCGGCGACGAAGGCCTCGAACGCATCCGCCAACAGCGAGGGTCGCGGATGCCCGGGCGAACGCGCGAGGCCGCGTCCGACGAGCACCAGACTCCCGAAGCCCAGACGCACGGCGCTGCGTCCGAGCGCGGCGTCGCTGACGAGCGAGGCTTTGCGCAGCGCGAGTTCGCCTTCGGGCGCGTTCGGATAGCGCTCGAACAACCAGCGGGCCGTCACGGCGCCCACGATCGCGTCACCCAAGAACTCAAGGCGTTCGTTCGAAACCAGCGCCGCGCCGGCCGCCCGAGCCTCCGCGGCCGCGCTCTCGTGCACGAACGCGCCCTCGAACGGTTCGAGCGCCAAGCGCTTCGCCCCGGCGCGGTCGAGCAACGCGCGCAGTTGCGCGCGGCGATGCTGTCCTGGCACGGTTTTCGCTTTGCCCCTACTCCCGGTACTTAGCGAAAACGACCACGCTGTTGTGCCCGCCGAAGCCGAACGTATTCGAAATCCCGACATCGATCGTCATCCGTCGGGCCACGTTGGGAACGTAGTCGAGGGTGCACTCGGGGTCGGGGAACTCGTAGTTGATCGTCGGCGGCGCGACGTTTTCGTGAACCGCCAAAACGGTTGCGATCCCTTCGATCGCGCCCGCCGCGCCGAGCGCGTGACCGTGCATGCTTTTGGTCGAGCTGACGGCGAGCCGCTTAGCGGCCTCGCCGAAGAACGCCTCGATCGCGATGGACTCGGCGGGATCGCCGATCGGCGTCGAGGTGCCGTGGGCGTTGACGTAGTCGACGTCACCGGGCTGGAGATTCGCACTGCGCAGCGCGCGCTCGAGCGCCAGCCGAACGCCGTCGCCGGTCGGATCGACTGCTACCAAATTGTACGCGTCGGCGGATTGGCCGTGACCGAGGACCTCGGCGTAGATGCGCGCTCCGCGCCGGCGCGCGAAACTTTCCTCTTCAAAAACGAGAATCGCCCCGCCCTCGGCCAGCACGAAGCCGTCGCGTTCGCGGTCGAACGGACGACTGGCGCGCTCGGGCTCGGCGTTGCGGGTCGACATCGCCTTCATTTGATCGAAGCCGCCCATCGCGATGTCGGAGACGGTCGCTTCGGCGCCCCCGGTAATCATCGCGGTCGCGTCGCCGCGGGCGATTTGGTCGTACGCGACGGCGATCGCGTCGTTCGAACTCGCGCAGGCGCTCGAAACGGCGTAGAGCGGCCCGCGGAAACGGTAGGCCATCGAGATCTGCGCGGGTGCGGCGTTGGCCATCAGCATAGGAATGAAGAACGGGCTGATCTTGGTCGTGGTCCCGAGCGCGCGCGACTTCGAGACGGTCTCCTGGATGGTGATCATCCCACCGATTCCGGTCGCGACGATCACGCCCGTATTATCGCGCACCTCGACATCGTCGGGGAAGTTCGCGTCGGCAATCGCCTCGCGCGCGGCGACGAAGGCGAACTGCGCGTACCGATCCATCCGCCGGGCGTCGCGGCGTCCGATGGCCGCGTCGGGGTCGAAGCCTTTGACCTCGGCCGCGATTTGCGAAGAGAGCTCCGAGGCGTCGAACGCCGTGACCGGCCCAACCCCGCTCTTGCCGGCCAGGATGCTCGCCCAGAACTCGGCCCGGGTATTCCCGAGCGCGGTCACGGCCCCAAGGCCGGTGACGACGACGCGTTTCTTACTCAAAGCCCGGCTCGCTACTCCTGTGGACCGGCACGGCGAGGTAGCCGAGCGGCCGTCCTCGCAAACGGGTGCCAGTTACCGCCCCCGCCGGGACCTACCTGCCGGGCCATTGGCCCCGAGGACCGCCGGACGCCGCGACTCGTTGCATAGCGTGGCTGGACCGTGTATACTCAGCGGCGCTATGTTCACGTTCGAGCTTCAACTTTTTGCGTCCAAGAAGGGCGGCGGATCGACCCGCAACGGCCGGGACTCCAATGCCCAGCGGCTCGGCGTGAAGCGCTTCGGCGGCGAGCAGGTGCGGGCCGGGAACATCCTGGTCCGGCAGCGCGGCACGAAGTTCTACCCCGGCGCCGGGGTCGGCATCGGCAAGGACGACACCCTGTTCGCGTTGATCGACGGTCACGTTCGCTTCGCTGAGAAGAACAACCGTAAGCACGTCCACATCGACGCCGCCGCGGCGTAAGCGCCGCGCACCTCGCAGCTACCGCTTCGCGCGCCGGCCATCGGCGTTGAGGCGCAGGTACATACGCGAATTCGCATAGTCGAACCCCACGTCGAAGTCGCGCAGAAAATCAGGCCCGAGGAGACCATCTTCGGAGCCCGAGTAGCTCTCTTTCGAGAGTACTTGGTAGCCGACGAAATCTTGCAAGTCGAGCGAGCCGATCTGGAGGTTGGCGATCGCTAGCGGCCGGGTTGCAAATTCGCCGCCGACCCCGAAGAATCGCATCGGCGCCGAGCGCGAGCCGAGGCCGCCGTCGTCGAGGAGCGCCTCCGGATGCTCCCGAGCGAAGTAATCGAAAACGAGGAACGCGCTCGCGCCGCCCGTGTCGACTAAGAAGCGCTCGCCCAATGCCCCGTTGGACCCGCACGTCCCCCACGCGCGAGTCCGTCGCCAAGGTTACGTCGAAAGACGACCTAGATTGCGCTCAGCGGAATCGGTATCGCGGCCGGTTTGCACCCTCGCCGCCCGGGTTCCAGGGATCCGCCGACGCCGCACAGACATACCGCGCTGCGAGCGTTTGGTCCGGCCGACCGGTACTCGGATAGAAGCTAGCTCCCGCAGCCCAAAACGTGGTGCCTCCCGGAACGGCGTTCGCATCTTCGAAAACGTCCGGGTTTCCACCGGCGAGGTTCGGACTGGGTACGACGGTCCATTTCGTGCCGTTCCATTTTAGCGAGAGCGTGCTGCCGCCACCGCTGGCGGTGAAGCTCTCGCCAACTGCCCAAACCGATCTCGATGAGAGGGCGGCCACCCCGAAGATTCCGTCGCCGGCGGCGCCTACATCCGGCGATTTCACGATGCTCCAGGCGGAGCCGTTCCAGCGCTCGGTCAGCGTTTGGAAGATCGAGCCCGTATAGTAGTCCCCGACCGCCCATGCATCGTTCTTTGCGATCGAGACGAGGGCGTTCAGCACGTTATCGTTGTTATTGGCGTTTGGGCTTGGCACGATCTTCCATTTGAAGCCATTCCAGTGCTCCGTTAGCGTGACGAACGAGGTGTAGGATGAATTCGTATAGGTCCCGCCGGCGACCCAGACGTCGTTAGCCGCAGTTGCGGAAACGGCATCGAGCGAGCCACCGAAGGCTCCGAGATTGGGACTGACGATGATCTTCCAGGTCGTGCCGTTCCAGTGCTCGATAAGCGGTCCCGGAAGGCCGCTGCTCTGGCTGTAGGATCGGCCCACGGCCCAGATGTTGGTGGGCGAAATGGCCCTCATACGGAACAGGTTCGTGTAAGACCCCGCGAGCGTAGGCGCCGGCACGACACTCCACACACTACCGTCCCAGTGAAGGATAAGCGCCTGGGGATTCCCCGAGGAGTCGACGTATTGCTTACCGACCGCCCATGCATTGGTCGCCGAAAGATCGGCGACCGCGGACAGGATGTTTCCGTAGGAACTCGGATTGGGCGTCGCCGCGAGGGTCCAGGCGGTCCCATTCCAGTGCTCCGCGAGGGTTAACGCCCGAGGGCTGGAAGCCGAAAAACCGACGGTCCAGGCATCCGATGAGGACGAGCCCGCTACGCCGACGAGAAGGTTGTTCTGCGACGGATTTACTGTCGGCGTAAGGTTCCAAGCACACGACGCACCCGCCGCCGACGGCAGAGTGAGCAGAGCGCTCGCGACCAGCACGGCGAAAAGCGCGGGAATGTGGGCGAGAGTTCTCGTTCGTAGCGAGAGGTGTTGCATCGAGGGACCTCCTCGGACGACGTGCAGGCCGGATCGAATGCCCGGCTCGCTGCATTGTGCGCCTCGGCGCCGCTGGTCCGGTATGGGGGGAAACCCTACCAAACGTCCGTGGATGGATTCGGCTCTTCGGAATCCCTGGACGGGACCGGGGCGGGCCCGGCCGCGAACCTGCCCTGAGTGCAATTCATCGACGAGGCGACGATCTCGGTCGCCGGCGGGCGGGGTGGCGACGGCATCGTCGCTTGGCGGCGCGAGAAGTACGTCCCCAAGGGCGGGCCCGCCGGCGGCGACGGCGGGCGCGGCGGCGACGTGTTCCTGGAGCCGCGGCCCGAGGTTGGGACGCTGATCGAGTTCCGCTTCAAAAAACACTTCGCGGCCGAGGCCGGCAACGCGGGCTCGACCTCCAATAAGTCGGGCCGCAGCGCCGACGACTTGGTGATTCCGATCCCACCGGGGACGCTCGTCTACCGGCTCGACGAGTCGGGCGGCGAACACCTGATCGCCGACTTGTCGACACCCTTCGAGCGCTTTCGTGTCGCTAAGGGCGGGCGTGGCGGCCTCGGCAACCAGCACTTCGCAACGAGCACGCGCCAAGCGCCGCGCTTCGCCGAGAAAGGCGAGCCGGCAGAGGAAGCCTCGCTTCGGCTCGAGCTCAAACTGCTCGCCGACTGCGGCATCATCGGTCTGCCGAACGCCGGTAAGTCGACCCTACTCGCGGCGGTTTCCGCGGCCCGCCCGAAGATCGCCGACTACCCGTTCACGACGCTCGAGCCGCAACTCGGCGTCGTGCGCATCTCGCCCGACGAGTCGTTCGTGATGGTCGACGTTCCCGGTTTGATCGAGGGTGCGCACGAAGGTGCGGGACTCGGCGACCGCTTTTTGCGGCACGTCGAGCGGACGCGCGTGTTGCTGCACTTGATGGACGGTAACCGCGCGATCGACGAGATCTTGCGCGACAAGACGACCATCGAGCGCGAACTTGCCGACTGGAATCCGCGGCTCGCGCAGCGGCCGACGCTCAACGTCGTCTCCAAGCTCGATCTTCCCGATGCGCGCGCACACTTTACCGAACTCGCAGCGCAGATTCCCGGACTGCGCGGCATTTCGGCCGCGACCGGCGAGGGCGTCCAAGAGCTGTTGTACGCCGCTTGGCAGACGATCGGCGTGACCCCGCTCCCCGAAGTCGCGGAAGTCGAAACCCCGCGCTTCGTGCTGACCCCGCACGAAGCGTTCGAAATCGACGTGGACGACGGCGTGTACGTCGTGAGCGGCGAGCGCATCGAGCGGCTGGCCGCGATGACGGATTTCGACTCCGACGAAGGGCTCGGGCGGTTCGAACTCGTCCTTGCGCGCATGGGCGTCGACAAACGTTTGCGCGAACTGGGCGCGCGCGACGGCGACACCGTGCGCATCGCGGAGCACGAGTTCGTCTTTTCGTGAAAAGGAGCGGGTAATGAGTGCGACGGCGAAGTTCTATCTCGGCTTGTTCGTAGCGTTGGCGGCCATCGTCGTCGTTTCGTACTCGATCGGTTATAAGGTCGGCAACACGAGCCGCGTGCATCGCGTTCCGGCGCCGGTGCGCCATCCGACCGCTTCGCCTCACGCGCTTCCGAGTTCATGAGGATCGGGCTTTTCGGCGGGACGTTCGATCCGGTCCATAACGCGCATCTGTTCGTCGCGGAAGCAGCTCGCGTCGCGCTCGGGCTCGAGCGGACGGTCTTTTTGCCGACCCGCGCGGGACGCCACCGGCTCGAAACTCCAACGGCGCCCGTCGATGACCGCGTCGCGATGCTGCGGCTCGCGATCGCGGCGAACGCGCGCTTCGCGCTCGACGAAAGCGATCTCGCCTCCGACGCGACGGGCTTGACCGCCGACTTGCTGCCCCGTTTGCGGCCTCGCTATCCCGGCGCAGCGTTTTCGTTCATCGTGGGCGGCGACTCGCTGCTCGAATCGCCGTGGCAGCGCTTCGACGAAGTCCTCGACGCACTCGAGGCGTTCGCGATCGCACCGCGCGCGGAGCACTCGCTCGAACGGATCGAACGGCTGCGCGCGACGCTGGCACCCGCCCGGCGCGATAAAATCCGGGTGCTGCCCCTGCCCGGATTGGGTGAGTCGGCCACCCTGGTGCGCGCGCAACTCGCCGCAGGCGGAAGCATCCGCTATCTGGTCCCGGAACCCGTCTTCCGCTACATCGGCGAACGCAAGCTGTACGCACCGGCCGGCCTAGCCGAGCGAAGTCCTTCGCGCCCGGGTGTCGAACGGCGCCAACCATGAACGCGCGCCTAACCACGCTGACCGTCCTCGCCACCGCCCTCGGTGGTTGCGCGACGACGTCGACCGACTCCGGGAACGGCGCGGTAGCAGCGGCCTGGCAAGCGCATCGCTCGCACGTCGAGGTCACGGCCAGCGGCTCGGTGGCCCGCGTTTTGGGGACGCGCGTTGGCCCCAGCGGGGCTCACGAAGGTTTTCTGTTGCACTTGCGTGGCGCCGAGGGGCGCGGCTTGACGATTCGGGTCGAGGACAACGTCGATCTGACGGGGCCGATTCCGCTGCGCGCCGGCGACGACGTCGAGGTTCACGGCGAGTACATCTTCGATCCGCGCGGTGGACTCGTCCACTACACCCATCGGGACCCCCGAGGCCATCACCCCTCGGGCTACGTGCGCGTCGGCGGACGGCTCTACTCGGAAAACCTCGTCGGGCGGCGTATACAAAACACCGCGAGCGCCACTATACTCGGAAGAGCCGTGCGCCATGCGTGAGTTTCGAGATGCGTGAACTTCGAACGATCGTCCTCGCTAGCGCGTCGCCTCGACGTCGCGAGTTACTCGCGTCGCTCGGTTTGCGCGTTCTCGTTCTGCCGAGCGACCTTGAAGAAGGCGTTCGAGGGGGCCTGAACCCGGCCGAGCTGGCGACATTCCACGCGAACGCCAAGGCCGACGCGTCGCGCACGCGCGCCGGCCGGAACCTGTTCGTCGCGGCGGACACGGTGGTCGACCGCGACGGGGTGCCGCTCGGGAAACCGCGCGACCCCGCCGAGGCGGTCGTCATGCTGCGCTCGCTCGGCGGCCGCGAGCATCTCGTTCACACGGCGTTCGTCGTGCACGATGGCGCCACCGGAAAGCGGATCGCGCGCACCTCGACGACCCGGGTATGGTTCTGGCCGCTCCTTGAAGCCGAGATCGAGGCCTACGTCGCCTCCGGTGACCCGTTCGACAAGGCCGGCGGGTACGGCATCCAGGGGCGTGGCGCCGTCTTGGTCGAGCGCATCGACGGCGACTTCTACACCGTTATGGGCTTGGGGCTCGGCCTGTTCGTTCGCGCCCTGGGAGAACTCGGCTTCGGGCTTCCCCACGACGCTCAAGCCGTCGCCGCCGAGCGGGCCGTGATCGCTTCGTGAGCGCCGTGTTCGGTTCGATCCGCTCGACGATCAGCCCTGACATCGGGTTGGATCTGGGGACCGCGAATACCGTCGTGTACGAGCGCGACGCCGGCGTCGTCGTCAGCGAACCCTCGGTCGTCGCCTACGATGAAAGCGACGAGATCATCGCAATCGGCCGGCCGGCGAAGGAGATGGAAGGTCGCGCACCCGGGCGCTTGCGCGTCGTACGCCCGCTGAGCCGTGGAACGATCTCCGATTTTCGCGCGGCTCAGACGCTGATCGCGCGCTTGGTCGATCGCGCGCTGGCGACTCGGCCGCGCATCGCACCGCGGCTCATCGCATGCGTCCCCGGCTGCGCGACCGACATCGAATGCAAGGCCGTCGAGCAAGCCGTTAAAGCCGCCGGCGCCCGTTATACGACGTTCGTGCCGCAAGCCGTCGCGGCCGCGGTCGGCGCAGGACTCGACCTGTCCTCCGCCCGCGCCCAGATGATCGTAGATGTCGGTGGTGGGACGACCGAAATCGCCGTCCTCGGCCTGTACGGCGTCATCCGGCTGGCCTCGATCCCGATCGCCGGCGAAACCTTCGACCGCGCGATCGCCGCCCGGCTCGCCTCCGACCGCTTCATGGTCGGCTCGCTGACCGCCGAGCGGCTCAAGATCGAGCTCGGTTATGCCGGGCGTCCGCCGGGGAACCGGCCGATTGCAATCAGCGGCCTCGACCTTCACGCCGCCGCGCCGCGGACGCGGACGATCGACGAGCGGTTCGTCGGCGACGCGATGCAAGACGCGATCGACGGCATCGCGCGCGCGATCTGGTCCGTGTTCGATTCGATTCCGCCCGAGGTCGCCGCGGACTTGCTGCAAACGGGAATCACGTTGACCGGCGGCGGCGCGCTGATCGCAGGTCTGGCGGGCGAACTCGGCGCGCGCACGAACGTCCCGACCACGGTCGCTCCCGAACCGCTGTTGTGCGTCGCCCGCGGCGCCGGTGAGATCCTCGGCTCGCCGACGCTGCTCGAGCGGTTGCGTCCCGAAGCCGACCGGCTGACGAGGTGGTATCAATCTTTACGTATCGGAATGAGAGAAAGCTTTTCGTCGTAGTCGCGACCGTCGTCGTCGCTGCCCTCGTCGCTCTCGTTCAGATCGATGCCGCCCGCTCTGGGCGCCCGAGCCCAATTTCGGTCGCGCTGAGCACCGCCGCGACGACCGTTCAAGTCGGACTCACCGGCGTCTTCCAAGCCGTTCGCGGCGGAGCCGCGGGGGCGATGGCGATTCCACGCCTCCAGAGCGACAACCAAGAACTGCGTGCGGAAGCGCACGCGCTCAAGCAGCAGAACCATGCGCTGGCCGAAGCCCTGGCGCGCGCGCCCGGCGCGCTCGCCGCCGCGCAAGTCCTCGCCCGGCACGACGGCCTCGAGGCACAGGTCGTCGGGTACGACCCCGAGTCGGCCGCGCGAACCATCGCGCTCGACCGCGGCGCGCACGCCGGCATCGTCCGCGACGCGGGCGTCGTGACGGACGAAGGCGTCGTCGGGCGGGTCGTCGCGGTCGATCCGTTCGCGAGTTTTGTTTTACTGGTGACGGACGCTGGCAGCAAGCTGCCGGCGGTCGTGCAGCGCGGTCGGTGGTGGGGCATCGCGGTCGGCGTTCCGCAAGACGGCACCATCGCGCTCGAATACGTTTCGCAAGACGCGCGCCTGCGCATCGGTGACGCGGTCGTTACCGGCGCGGGCCGTTCGTTCGCCGCCGGCTTCGCGCTTGGCAAGATCGCGAAGATCTACCGCCCGGAGGGTGCGCTGTACCAAACCGCGGTCCTTACGCCGGCGGTGCGCCTAGGACGTCTCGGCGCCGTCGTCGTCATGCCGCCGCACGCCGCTGCGGCCGGCGCATCCGCGGCCAACTCGGGAGCTTAAGCACCACGCAACCGTCGGGATTTACGTTCCTTCCGCTCCGTGGCAGCAGTGCCGCCCCTCCGCTTCCACTGGTCGCTCCGGCGTCGTGGCGTTCGGCAAGCATTGCGTTGGTGCTCGCGGGGCTCGCGCAAACGACGGTGTTGCACGGCCTCGGGGTGCACGGCGGCGCGCTGAGCCTGGTCTTGCTGGTCGTCGCGTGGTTCTCGGCGCGCGCCGGCGCTTGGCGCGGCGCGCTGTTCGGACTCGCGGCGGGCGTGCTGGAAGACGCGCTCGCCGGTTGGACCGGCGCGGCGTGGATGCTGGCGACGCCCTTGGCCGCCGCGTTGGTCGGACGAATCGGCCGGACCAGTTTCGGCGACACCCTCTTCGTGCTCGTCCCGCTGGTCGGCCTCGCAGGCTTGCTGCGCACATTCGCTTTCTGGCTCGCTCTGCGGGCACTTGGCCGTGCGTTCGTCGTCGACGATTTCACCCTGCACGCCGCGCTCTGGTCGGCAGCCCTCAACGCCACCCTGGCGCTCGTTTTGCTGGTCGTCTTTCCGCGCTTGCGCCCGCTCCATGTCGAGCGCCGCTAGCGCGCGGCCGGCGCGCCGGCCGATCGGACGTCGCGCCTGGCGCGTCATCGTCTTCCTGGCGGCGGTCGCGTTGGCGCTGGCTGCGCTCGTGTACCGGCTCTCGCAAGTGCAACTGGTCGACGGCGCGAGCTACGCGCGCGCGGCGCGCGCCAATCAGATCCGGATCATCCCCGTCGCGGCACCACGCGGCCGCATCTTCGACCGCCACGGCGTCGTTCTCGTGCGCAGCCGGCCGTCGTTCGTGTGCGCGCTCGTACCTTCCGAAGTGCGCGACCCCGCGGCCACCCTACGCGTGCTCGCCCGAACGCTAGGGCTTCCCGAAGCGAAACTCTGGGCGCGTCTCTTTCACCACCGCGGCGTCAACTACAAGACCTTCGACGAGGTCGCGGCCTACGAGCCGTACGGACCCGTCATTCTCGCAAGCGACCTCTCGACGGCCCAAATCGCACGCCTGGCCGAAGCGCAGAACGGCCTATCGGGCGTCGACGTCGAGGCGCAGCCCGTTCGCAACTATCCGTACGGTACCGAAGGTTCGCACATCTTCGGCTCCGTCGGCGCGATCACCGAAGACGAATACGCCCGGCTCAAGTCACGCGGCTACACGCCGAACGACGTCATTGGAAAGGACGGGCTCGAGGCGCAATACGACTCGTACCTGCGCGGAACGCCGGGGGGCGAGCGCATCGAGGTCGACGCGCAAGGGCAACTGGTCCGGCGCCTGGGACCGACCACGCCCGTCCCGGGCAACAGCTTGGTGCTCACGATCGACTGGCGTCTGCAAACGATCGTTGAGCGCGCGCTCGCGCGCGAACTGCGAGCCCGCGCAGCGCTCATGCATCGTCCGCTCGCGGGCGCGGTCGTCGTGATCGATCCGCACGACGGCGGAATCCTCGCGCTCGCTTCCAATCCGAACTTTAATCCGAACGACTTTGCGACCGGCATCAAGTCGAAAAAGTATGCGCGCTATCTCAACGACCCGCTGCGACCGCTCTACGACCGCGCCATCGGCGCCGCGACGGCGACCGGCTCGACCTTTAAGATGATCACCGGAAGCGGCGCGATTTCGAGCGGCGTCATCGGCCGCGATCAAGTGCTGTACGACAGCGGCGCGTGGAACTGCCACGGACACCTGTTCCGCGACATCGCGGCCGGCGGTCTCGGCTCGGTCGATTTTGTACGGGCGCTGGCTGCGTCGTCGGACGGATATTTCTATCAACTCGGTTATCGCCTGGGACACCAGCGCCTGCGCTACTACGCGCGCGCTTTTGGGCTCGACCAAAAACTCGGGGTCGATCTGCCGGGCGAGTTTCCCGGGAACTGGCCCACCAATGCATGGACGATGAAGGTCTATGGCGTCCCCATGGAGCCGAGCGACGTGTGTCAGCTGGCGATCGGCCAAGGTGCGATGGAAGCGACCCCACTGCAGATGGCCAACGCCGTGGCCGCCGTCGTCGACGGAGGGACGCTTTTCCGGCCGCATCTTGTCGCCGAGATCCGCGACCCGTCCGGCCGCGTCGTCCGCTCGTTCGCACACGAGGTAATCCGGCAACTGCCGGTGACCCGAGAGGCTCTCCGTGAAGTCCGCGCCGGAATGAACGAGGTGACGCAGCCCTTCGGCACCGCCTACGGAATGGACGTTCCCGGCGTTCCATACGGCGGCAAGACAGGTACGGTCGAAACCGGCGGCGGCAATGGCCCGAACACGACCTGGTTCACCGCCTACGCGCCCTCGAAGAACCCGCAAATCGCCCTCGCTGTTTACATGGAACAGACGGGCGGTTACGGCGCGGAAGTCGCCGCTCCGGTCGCCCGTGACATCATCCGCGACGCGCTCACCCCCGCGCCGAAGCCCAAGGCCGGCGCGCCGCCGCCACGCTGAAGCGCCGGAGGCTTTCGCCTCGGGCGGGGGCGAAGATGAGCCGTACCATCACGCCCGCGGGAATTGAGAGTTAAGCGCATGTTGACATCACCGATCCATATCGCCAGCGCGTCGTCGCGCCTCGGAACCGAAAGCGCGTTCGACGTTCTCGCTCGCGCCAAAGAGATCGAAGCGCGCGGACACGAGGTCGTGCACATGGAGATCGGCGAGCCCGATTTCAACACGCCCGAGCACATCAAGCGCGCCGGCATGGATGCGATCGCAGCGAATTACTCGCACTACTCGGGATCCGCCGGGATACCCGAGCTGCGCGACGCGATCGCCGCCTACGCCTCGCGTTTCCGCAAGATCGAGCCGTTCGATCGCGAGAACGTCGTCGTGGGCGCCGGCGCCAAGCCGGTCATCTGGAACGTGCTGAGCGCGATCCTGAACCCCGGCGACGAGATGGTCTACGCCGACCCGGCCTACCCCGCGTACGCGTCGTGCGCGTCGTATCTCGGCGCGAAGGCCGTCCCGGTACCGCTCCTCGAGGAGACGAATTTCCAACTCGACCTCGACAAACTCGCCGCGGCCCTCTCGCCGCGTACGAAACTCGTCGTCATCAACACGCCCCACAATCCCACCGGCGGCGTGTTAACGCGCGACGAGCTGGTGCGCATCGCCGAGATGATTGCGCGTACCGACGCGCTCGTGCTCTCCGACGAAATCTACAGCCGTAACCTCTACGACGGCGAGTTTCTGTCGATCTCGACGTTGCCCGGCATGCGCGAGCGAACGATCATCGTCGACGGCTTCTCCAAAGCCTACGCGATGACCGGCTGGCGGCTCGGCTACGCAATCCTGCCGGTCCCGCTGGCGAAAGCGGTGACCCTGTTCAACAACAACACGTTCTCGTGCGTCGCGACCTTCGTGCAGCGCGCCGGCATCGCCGCGCTCGAAGGCCCCGACGAGCCGGTTGAAGCGATGGTCGCGGAGTTCCGCAAGCGGCGCGACGTGCTCGTCGCCGGGCTCAATCGCATCCCGGGCATGCGCTGCAAGGTGCCCGACGGTGCGTTCTACGCCTTCCCCAACGTTACGGCGATTACGAACGACGACAAGGCGCTCGCCTCGTTCCTGCTCGAGAGCGCGCACGTCGGAACGCTCGGGGGTTCGTGCTTCGGCGCCGCGGGCAAGGGCTATCTGCGCTTCTCGTACGCGACCTCGGTCGACCACATCAACCTGGCTCTCGATCGCATCGCCGCCGCCATCCCGCAGTTTAAAAGCTAACCGCTACCGCCCGGCGCGGGGGCGAGGGAGCGTCAGTCGGTAAGCTTGAGGGCAGCCTTCACGTCGGCGAGGGTTTCGGAAGCGACCTCGCGGGCACGGGCGCTGCCGACCTCGACGATCTCGCGAATCGTCGCGCCGTCGTATTGCGATCGACGCTCGCGAATCGGGCGAAGGTAGTCGTTGAGGGAAACGGCGAGTTCGGCTTTGCAGTCGACGCAGCCGAGCGCGCCGCTGCGACAGTCGCGCTCGATTTCCGGAACGCGGGCAAGATTGTTAAGGTGGTGCAGGCTGAACACCGGACAGATTTCGGGGCGGCCTGGGTCGTTGCGGCGGACTTTCAGCGGATCGGTAAAATAGGAACGGACCTTCTTGGTCGTGGTCGCTTCGTCGTCGGCAATATCGATTGCATTGCCGTACGACTTCGACATCTTGCGACCGTCGGTGCCGGGGACTTCGGAAAACGCTGCGAGCGTCGCCTGGGGCTCGACCAGCGTCGGGCCGTAGAGGTGGTTGAAGCGACGTACGACCTCGCGACCGAACTCGAGGTGCGGTAACTGATCCTTGCCGACGGGGACAGTGTCGCCGCGAAAGACGGCGATGTCGCACAGCTGCAGCAGCGGATAGCCCAGGAAGCCGTAGGTCGACACGTGCGCGCCGAGCGCTTCGATTTGGCTCTTGAATGTAGGCACGCGTTCGAGCCAGGGCAACGGTACGATCATCGAGAGCAGCACCTGAAGCTCGCTGATTTGCGGGACGAGGGACTGCTGAAAGATCGTCGCGCGGCTGGGATCGACTCCGGCGGCGAGCCAATCGCGCACCATCTCGTCGCGCGGTTCGACCAAGGACTCCGGACGTTCGAACGCGGTCGTCAGCGCGTGCAGGTCGGCAATCTCAAAGAACGCCTCGCCTTCCTCGACGTAGCGGACCCATTGCTCGAGCGCACCGACCAGGTGACCGAGGTGTAAACGGCCGGTCGGACGCATCCCGGACATGATCCGGCGGCGCCGGGGCGCGTCTTGCGTGGCTGGGGGGCCTATGCTACTATCCTCGCAGACAACGGGTTCGAGTCCGCGCGATGCTCCAGCTGGTACGTAGCGAGTCGAAGCCTTGCCCCATTTTCAACCAAGGAGACTCGCTTTTGTATACCGATGAGAAGCTGACCTGCACGGATTGTGGTGCGGAGTTTACCTTCAGCGCGGGAGAACAAGAGTTCTTCGCGAGTAAGGGATTCCAAAACAAACCCAATCGGTGCCCCGACTGTCGATCGGCGCGTAAAGCGCAGCGCGGCGGTGGCGGCGGCGCGTCGAGCGGCGCTCGTGGTGGTTACGGCGGTGGCGGCGGCGGCGGCGGCGGAGCGCGCGAGATGTTCTCGGTGACCTGCAGCCAATGCGGCCAACCCGCCGAGGTCCCGTTCCAACCACGCGGCGACAAGCCCGTTTACTGTCGCACCTGCTTCGGTGAGAAATCGTCCTACCGGTAACGCCGGTTCTCAAACCCTAGTAGGCCAGCCGCATTCCGCCGACCTCAACGGCAGCGGCAAGTTTGTAGCGTACGAATTCACGAGCCTCGTTTACGGCCTCATCGAGAGAGTGGCCGCGAGCGAGGTTTGCACTTATCGCGGCGCCAAGCGCACATCCGGTGCCGCGCATCTCGCCCGGAACGCGCGAGCCGCGCAGCACGCGCACGCCGTTTTCATCGATCAGCGCGTCGATCGGATCGCCGGCGAGGTGCCCGCCGGTAACGAGTACCGCACGCGCGCCGCGCGCTCGGATCGCGAGGCCGGCGGCGACCATGCTCGTCTCGTCGTCGACGGTTCGGCCGCTAAGCGCGGCGGCCTCGGCCAGGTTCGGGGTGCAAATTGTCGTCGTTGGTAGTAGGTAGTTCATAATACCAACCAGCTCGGCCGGGCTCGCGAAGCGGCCCCCGGCGCTGGCGCGCAAGACCGGATCGTAGACCGTCGGGAGGCCCGCGTTTCGAGCGATCTCGGCAACGGTGCGGATGGCGTCGATCCCCGATAGTGCGCCGATGCGCAACGCTCCGAGGGACAAGGCCGCGAGCGATGCCCACTGAGCGCGAATTGCGTCGGGCGACAGGGCGACGAGCGCGTGCAGACCGCCGGCATCTTGCGCGGAAACCGCCGCCACCACGGCGACGGGGCGCACGCCGAGTTCGGCGAGAACCCGCGCGTCGAGCCCGAGACCGACCGCGTTCCAAGCGTCGGTCGTGCCGATCGAGCAGACCACCGGAGCGCTCAGGTGGCGAGCCTCTCCCAGCACTCGATCAGTTCGCCAGCGCGCTCGCCCGGCGCATCGCGCAGCGCGGAGATGACGGCCGCCATGCGCGCGCCGCAGGCTACGACCGCAGACAGTTCCGCCAGGCCAATTCCGCCGATCGCCGCCACCGGCAGGTCTCCGGCGACGGCGACGACCGCCGCCAGCCCGCGAGCGCCGATCGGCGCACCGGCATCGACTTTCGAAGCGGTTGCCGCAAAGGGTCCGGTGCCCAGGTAGTCTGCGCCGAGCTTGCGCGCCCACGGAACTTCGGCCGGCGTGCCGCAAGAGACGCCAAGGAAGCGCTCTCCGAGCCGCGCGCGGAGCGACTCGGCCTCGAGTGTGGCGACGTCTTCGGGCCCGACGTGGAGGCCGTCCGCCTCGAGCGCCGCTTCGAGATCGTCGTTAACGATTAAAACGGCGCCCGCCGCCGCGGTGCGGGAGCGCATTTGCCGCAGCAATTGCCGGTCGACGTTGGCTTTGGGCCGATATTGGACCAGCCGGATGCCCGCAGCCAGGAGTGCCTCGACGTGCCCTAGCGTCTCCGGCGAGTCGCCCAGGATCGCGTAGATGCCGCGCAGCCGTCCGCGCGCGTTAGGGTGAATTCGTTACGGCGACCTGAACCGAAGCGGTCGCGCCCGAACCGAATGCCGTCACGGTGATGCAGTAGTTCTGCGGCTCCGGCGCCAGCGCGGGACCAACCCCGTTCGGTCCACTCGCATCCGGAGCGACCAGGAATACCTGGTTCGTGTGGTCCTTGGGCCCAACCGGGACGTAGGCACCAGTTGGACCCTGCGGCTGCCAGTAGAGCGCCGCGCGCGTCGGGCTGTATACCGAGATGTCGGGAAGCAATCCGCTGCCGGTCGGCGTGGCGATGCCGCAGTCTTTCAACTGCCCCTCGTTGTTCGATGCGTAGCTCGACCCGCTGCTTGCGAAGGCGGCGTTCCACGCGAATGTCGTTCCCGGAACGATGAACTGCTGCGAACCTTTCGTCCCTTGCGCGTTAATGGCGACCGCTGGACCCGGCAATCCAAGTGGGGCAACGCCGTTCGGACCGACCGAAAAAACGTTGGCCTGACCGGCACTGTTTGTGAACACGACGTGGTCGATGCTCCCGCCTCCGTTATCGGAGCTGAAACCCGTCCCGCCCGCGCCCGAACACGCAGATAGGCTCGCGGCCAGGATAACCGCGGCGATACCCAACTGGGCAGGACGACGCATGGAAACACTCCTCAAAACGGACGCCGTTGTGCGGTCGGCGCAACGTATGCTTCCAGACCGACGCAATCCCGCGCTTTGGCGCGTTCGCGCCGGGTTCCTTGTCTCGCCGAGCGAGGCCTCACCCGTCCGCGGGGACCGCCGTTGCCGGTAATTGCACCTCGAACGGTGCGTCTGCGCCGTCGCGTAACGACGGGTTGACCGAGAGCGTCAGCGCGTGGACCCCAGCGGTATTCAGCTTGAAATCTAGCGTGCCGGTATACCGCGCGTGCGCCGCCAACCGAAGTCCAAGGTACAGTTGTTTATCCGTCAAGCCAGGAAGCTTCGTTGCGAGCGGATGCGCGATCGTTCCGCCATCGTCGCGCAACGTGCTGCGTCCGTAGGGCAAGAGCGTTACGAAGCCTTCAGCGACGTTCGCGAAGGTGAGCACCACCTCAACCCGGTCGCTAAACAGCGAGACCTTGCGCACGGTCACGCGCAACCCCGAAACGGTTGCCGCCGCGTCGGCCGGACGAAAGGCTTTCCAGGGATGCCCGGGATCGCGGACCGCGTAGCCGTTCCCGACGCGCAGCAGGCCGTACGGGACTTTGACCGTCGCGGAACCAGGCGCCTGATGCGCGTGATCGAGAAACCGTACGCGTTCCGAAACCAGCGCGAGGTAGCCGAGCGAACCGCCGGAGCGCGAGCCGACGATCGTGTACGAATCGAGGTGTAGGTCGTCCGCCTCAAAGATGGATCCGAAGTTTCGGGCGGTTTTGAAGTACTTCCGGTCGGCAGCGGCCAGAAACCGAAATGCCCGGTCGTAGTTCCCCTTCGCCAGAGCATCGAGGTAGCGGACGAGTACGGACCGCGCTGCGGGGGCGAGGTGCGATTCGGCGGCGCGCGCCGGCGGCGCAAGAACGGACGTCGCCAGGGCCAGCGCCACGGCCAGCACGCGCAGGCGGATCACGGCTTTCCCCCGAGGAGCAGCTCGACCAGTCGCGTCAGATCGTCGCCGTCGGCGTACCGGATCTCGATGCGCCCGCCGCGCGCGGCCGGAACGATTGCGGCCCGCGTGCCGAGCCGGAAGCGAAGCTGCTCTTCGGCGGCTTCGAATTCGCTCGGACGCGCCGGCGAGGACGTTCGAGCGACCGGCGACGCCTGAGGCGATCGGCGGTGCTCGGCGGCCAGGCGTTCGAGATCGCGCACGCGCAGGTCGTCCCGGATCGCGCGTTTCGCAACGCCCTCGCGGTCGCCCTCGGGAAAGGCCAGCAGAGCGCGACCGTGCCCCCCGCTGAGGCGGCCCGCCCGAATCTCGGCCTTGATGGAATCGCTCAGCGCGAGCAGGCGCAGCCCGTTGGCGACTGTCGGCCGGCCCTTGCCGAGCCGCTCGGCAAGCTGCTCTTGCGTGAAGCCGTACTCGTCGATCAGGTGGGCGAAGCCCGCGGCCTCTTCGAGCGGATCGAGGTCGGAGCGCTGGAGGTTCTCGACCACCGCCAATTCGAGGCTCGCGCGGTCGTCGGCCTCGCGGACGATCGCCGGAACGGTCGCCAAGCCGACCGCCGCGGCCGCTCGCCAGCGGCGCTCGCCCGCGATCAACTCGTACACGCCGGCCTCGGCGCCGGAGCGGACGATCACCGGCACGAGGATGCCGACCTCGCGAATCGACTGTCCCAGCTCGTGCAGCGCATCGGGATCGAAGTGGGTCCGTGGTTGCTGCCGATTCGGCCGGATCCGGTCCACCGCGATCTGCGTCACGCCGCCGGTGCCGGTGGGATTCCGCGGCAGGAGCGACTCGAGGCCGCGCCCGAGCCCACGCTGCGGCCGACTCATCCGCCCGCGACCTCGCGGGCCAGAGCGAGATACGCTTGGGCGCCGCGGCTGCGCAAATCGAAGAGCGCGACCGGCTTGCCGAACGACGGCGCCTCCGAAAGCCGGATATTGCGCGGGATCTGCGTCGCGAAAACTTGCGTGGGGAAAAAGGCCTTCACTTCGTCGAGCACCTCGGTCGCCAGGCGCGTTCGGCCGTCGAACATCGTAATCAGCACGCCGCCGATTCGAAGCGTCGGGTTCAGTGCGGAGCGCACGCGTTCGACGACGCCGGTCAGCGCCGAAAGCCCCTCCAGCGCGTAGTACTCCGCCTGGACGGGGATCAGCACCTCGCCGGCGAGGGTCAACGCATTGACGGTCAGCAGCCCGAGCGACGGGGGGCAGTCGATCAGCACGAACTCGTAGTCGTCGACGATGGCGCCCAATACCCGCTTGAGCCGCGTCTCCCGGGCGATCGTCGAGACAAGCTCGATCTCGGCCCCGGCCAAGTTTATCGTCGCGGGAATGAGCCACAGGTTGGGGACCGGGGTCGACGCGATCGCCGAGGCGACCGGGGCGTCGGCCAAGAGCACGTCGTAGAGGCAGCGCTCCAGCAGGCGCTTATCGATCCCCAGGCCGCTGGTAGCGTTCCCTTGGGGATCGCCGTCGACCAGCAACACGCGGTGGCCGAGCATCGCGAGGCTGGCGCCCAGGTTCACCGCCGTCGTACTCTTCCCGACGCCGCCCTTCTGATTGACGATAGCGATCGTCCGGCTCACGCTCCCGACCCCTCCTGGGCTCCGAGTGCATCGCCGGCCTCGAGACCGTAGCGGCGCTTCATCGCGACGTACCGAGCATAGGAATGCTCGTCGATCTCGGGCCACGGCAGCGCGTCGAGTGCCGGAACGAGGCGGTTTCGGAGCGCGCTACCCCGGATCATGAGCTGATAGAAGCGCCGATTGGCGTACTCGTAGGGACCGTACAAACGAGCGCCCGGACACCGGTCGAGCAACCAATCGAGCAAGGGTTTGTGCCGAACGTGCATTTTGAGCGTGATCTGCGGCTGAAGCCGATCGCCGCCGAAGTGTCCGTCGCCGATCAACACCCCCAGCAGCACCCCCGCCTCGAAAGCCCGCGCCGACTCGTCGCTCATGTCGTCGGTTTATGTTTCACCGGGAAAAGTTCCTCGTGGAACGCTCGCGTGGGGAGTCGGAGTGGGGGGGGGCTTCGGTTGCGAGTGTTCGGATGCGGGCTAAAAGCTCTTCGCGTTGGTTGGCCGCCGGATCTTCGAGGACCTGATCCAGCAACGCGCGGAGAATCTGGCCGACCCGCGGGCCGCCGCGTGAACCGGCGGGCAAGCGACGGGCCGCGACCAGCGCTGCGAGTACGTCCGCACCCCCGACCGCCAGGTCGCGGACCGCGAAGGGTGGCCGTTCGGCGAGTACGGCAGCGACGCGGGCCTCGAAGCGCTCGTTGGCATCGTCGCGCTTGGGTAGCCCGCTGCCGGCGATATCAGCGGCGCGCAACGCGAACAGGCGGTCGAGCTGTTCGGGCCCGACGCGGCGCACGAAACGGCGCAACGTTGCCGACGACGCCTCCGGATCGGCCACGTACATATGATGGCGTACGAGTCCTGCGACCGTCGCGACCTCTTCGGCGGGAAACCGAAGGCGGTCGAGCAGCGCTCGCACGACGCCCTCGCCGACGATCTCGTGCCGATAAAAGTGCGGTCCGTCCTTCGTTTGCGGCTTCGCCACGTCGTGCAAGAGGGCGGCAAGGCGCAGCGTGACGTCGCCGGGCGGCGTCGCGTCGAGGGTCTCGAGATTGTGGCGATAGACGTCGTACGCGTGCCACTCGTTCTGCTCGACAGCGATTCCGGCCGCGACTTCCGGCAACACGAAAGCGAGCACGCCGCTGTCGCGCAGGTACTCGAACCCGCGCGACGGCCGGGCGGCCAGCAACAGTTTGAGCAGTTCGTCGCGGATCCGTTCGGGCGAGACCGTTGCGACTAGGGAAGCCGCCTCGCGCATCGCGGCCATCGTGCCGGAGGCGATCTCGTAGTCGAAGCGCGCCGCGAACTGCGCCGCCCGTAACATACGCAGCGGATCCTCGACGAACGCCGCGTTGCGCAACAGCCCGACGCGGCGGGCTCGAATGTCAGCGACCCCGCCGTAGGGATCGACGAGCGTCCCATCCGGGATCGCGCGGGCCAGCATGTTCATCCGAAAGTCCCGCCGCGCGAGATCATCCTCGAGCGAGACGTCAGGGCCTGTCTCTACGGCGAAATCGCGGTGTCCGAGACCGGTCGAGCGCTCGCGCCGCGGCAGCGCCACGTCGACCGTGGTCCCCGCCGAGGTCCACTTAACGACGGCAAACGAGGCCCCGACCACGTCGGTCCGGCCCCGAACGGCCAGCCGCGCGACCAGTTCCTCAAGCGAGACCCCAACCGCGACGTAGTCGAGGTCCTTAACCGGGATCTCGCGACCCTCCAACCGTGACCGGACTTCGTCGCGCACGCGGCCGCCGACGGCATACAGCGAGTGTGCCGGTAAGAGGTCTACCAGAAGCCGATCGAGCGGGTTGGGTCGATACATCGCGGCGACCTCTTCGGCTCGCGCTTTCTACGCCCCGGCGAGGCCTTGCCTATAAAGGTCGAAGTGCCCCTAAAGGATAGCGGCTGCCTCTAAAGTGCGGCCGCGCCGGAATGAGGGAGCCGCCTTGGACCGAGTTTGGGACCCGAGTAAGAATCTCAAAGAGCCTCGACCTCCGCAAGAGATCGTGAGCTTCCCATTACCCCTCACCCGAAAGGGGCTTGAGGTCATTGCAAGGGCGCTTTTTGAGCAGTTGGCCCGGGAGAACCCCGACTCCGATCTCTTCGACGAGGATGGCAACCCGGACTGGTCCAGGACGACGCGCTCGCGGCGCGTGGCTTACGGGCGAATGGCGGTGGCCGTGGTCAACTCTTTAAGATCGCTCGGTTCAATTACGCCAACCACGGTATCATAGACCGGCATCCCCCTATCGCCATACAGCCTGGTGCGGGAGATGACGTAACCTACGCCCCGAACGATCTCCCAGCGCGTTTGCGAGCAGTGCATCCTTTCGTTAGGAAGAGAATCCTGGATGACGCCCGGCTGCACAAAGGCGCTTCCCACGAAGTAGGAATATCCCGTTCCTTCATCTCGGTCGCTTAGGATGAAGTCCAATATCGTCGCGCTGAATCGGGCCTGCGTGAAGTGCAATC
>JBDTCF010000016.1:0-5643 GCA_039923715.1 Vulcanimicrobiaceae bacterium | reverse complement strand
AGGAACGCGTGGCACTCTCCGGCGGAGTGTTTCAGAACGCGCTGCTAGTGACGCTGCTCGCCGAGCGTTTGCGTGAGCGCGCCTGGTTCAATGCCGTCGTCCCTCCGAATGACGGCGGCCTTGCGCTTGGGCAAATCGCCTTGGCGGCCTTCCAAGATTCGTAGGAGCTGCACTCGCGGGTTCAACCGGCGGACTCGGCGCCTTCTTTGCCAAGTTTCAAAAGGAGGCGTGCGAAATCAATCGCTTCCATCTTGAGTGGGGCGCTGCCCAGAATGTTGGCCTTGGCGACGAGCGTGCGCAGCACGGCGTACGGCGTTCCGTGGATCTCGATCAAACGCTGCGCCTCGAGAATGTGTTCGGTAGCGGCGCGCGCGTCGCCGAGTTTCGCCTGAGCGATCGCGATCAGGCGGTGCGCGTCACCGACGCCCCGCGCGACCTGCTGCGCGCAGTATCCGTCAAGGGCTTGGCGGGCTTCGCCCAGGGCGGCGCGATCGTCGCCGTGTCGTTCGAGCGCCGCAGAAGTGAAGGCGTGCCAGGTCGGCGTTTCGGCGCTCGTGCAGCCGTTGCCGGGTCGAACGTATCCGAGAATCGAGAGCGCGTCGGAAGGTTTCCCGGCCATCGTAAGCGCGTGCGCGGCTTCCATCGTCAAGTGAACGCGATCGGAGGGCCGCGCTCCGTCGAGCGGCGAGGAAGCCAATCGGCGGTACCACCGCAGCGCTTCATCGTAGTCGCCGCCGACGCCGTTGAGACCCACGAGATCGGCGCCGAGCCGGCTGGCGGTCGAACACCATCCCGATTCTATTGCACGGCCCAAAAACGAGGACACCGCGCGAATCGCCGGCGCGACTCGTCCGGAGAGGCAAGCATCGAGCACCGCATCCATGGCGAGAATTTCGATCGCGCGCGGCCGCGACCACAGCTCAAACGTTTCGATGATGCCGCTCGCCTCGAACGAAGCCGTTCGAGCTTCCGCGAATGCGCCATGCGCGAAATGCAGCAGCGCGACGTCGCCAAGTGCGTCAGAAAGCGCCGAGCGTGCGTCGAGCCGCTTAGCGTCATCGAGAATGCTGCGCCGCAGTAAGGTGGTCGCGCGCGAGTAGCACGAGGCGGCCTCGCCCCGGGTAGAGGCCTAGTCGGCCGTGCGTTCGAGCGAGTCTGCCTGAAAGGTAATCCAGATGTTCCGCAATCGCCTCCGCTTCGTCGCCTACGATACGTGCGACGGCGCTCCCCGCATCCTGCGCGATCGCTTCCTCGTCGTATTCCGCAGCCGCGTCCGCGAGATCGAGCAACAGATCTGCGCGGCGTGCCGGCTCCCGAATCTGCAGCGCCAAGTCCTTGAAAACCCGCAAGCATTCGATGTCACCCGATTGGTAAAGACTGCGCGCGAGCGTTCGACGAACGAGTTCGGCCTCGCCCACAACGACGGCGTCCGAGCGGGCCCGTTGGAGAGTTTTGGGCGGCGCTGGGATCGCCGGCCGTTCGGGACCGCGGCTGTGGCGTTGTGCGGCTGGCGCGCGCGCGGGAGCATCTTCGAGCGAGTCGACTAGCGGACCGAGAAGTTGCGCGTTCAAGAGCAACAGAGCGGCATGACGGTCGCGAAAGAATTGGCGTGGGGAAAGGCCGAGCGCGTCCTGCACGTCGGCCGCGGATTCACCTTCGAGATCGTACCGCTTCAACAGTTCGCGTTGCCGGCTCGGGAGGCGGTAGAGCGCGATCTTTACGACGCTCGCAACTGCCGCTTGCCGTTGCGCGAGCGGAACTCTGGGGCAAAGGCGCTCGACGATCGGGCTGCTGGGAAGACGAGCCGCGTTGCGCAGATCCCGCAGGAGTCGTCGCAACGCGGCGAGCGGATCTTCGTGGTCGGGGCCGCGCGCCATCGTCGTTGCTCCTCTCCTCTGGTCAGCGGTGCGCCGCACCAACGAATGCCTTCGACCCTCGCACCGCGGCCTCCATTTTACGGGCTGGCTGCGAATCCGTACAAGAACGGCGTAGAGGTGAGGGTTGGGTTTTGCACCAAAAGTTCCCGCCCGCTCGGATAGTCGAACTCGGCCAGCGTGCCGGTCAGGTTCTCGGAGATGAAAGCCGACGTAAACAGACGATCGCCGCGGCGTACGAAAAAGTGCGGATGCCAGCCTTCCCCGCCATATTGGATCGCGCTGGTCGGGGTCTTCGAACCGGCCGCAAAGGTTAGCAACTGTCCGAGGGTGGCGTCGTCTTGGACGTTTGAGATAATGAGATTACCTTTGGTGTCGACGGAAAGGCCGCCGAGCTGGGGACCTCCGGGGACATTCAGGTTCAACTCGGTGCCCTTGGTCGACTGGTACGCATATTCGCGCACATCGCTGAGTGCCAAACCGCTTGGTGGATAGTACAGGTACGACACATAGAGGCTCGCGCTCGCGTCAACTGCGATACCTTGCGGGCAGCCCGGAACGTCGGTGATCGTTGCGGTCGGTTTCATGCTGCCCTTTGCGAACACCACGATTCGCCCATCGCTCCCGCCCACCCGAGCGTTGCAGGCGCCGCCCCCGTGCTGTTCGAGATCGGCGACGTAGAGCGTCCCGTGCTTGTCGATGGCAACGTCCAAGGGGCCCGCGAGACCTTGCTTGTACACGGCGCTCGGCTGGCTCGCTCCGGGCGGGAACACCTGGACGCTCGGAATTGCGGGCGAGCCAAACAGCGCCGAGATCGTTACATACAGGTTTTTCGCCGCGTCGACGTGCAAGCCGACTGGGACCGAGTTCTGACCGAGCGTCAACTGTCCGGCCGGAGTGAGACCGCCGGCGCCAACGGATGAGATGTTGACGATGTCTGCAAAAGGCTGCGATGCATAAACGAGGCCGACTCCTGTCTTCGCGCGGCCGGACAACCAACTCGGCCGTCGTGGTTGCTCGCTCGAGCGAAGCAGTTTAGAACACTGCGAGGCGCTCAACCGGAAGACGCGAAGATACGCGCGTGGATCTTGTGCCGGTGCGATCTGGGCCGATCCCGCCGAGAAGAGGGCGATCGTTGAAACAACGCCGGCGAGCAGCCCGCATTTGCTTGAAAGCGGCATGACCATGGTTTCCTCTCTTACAGTTCTGAAGCGAAAGCGCTCAACGCGCAGGTTGAAAGACCGTATCCGAGGCGGAGATACCGTAACCGCTCCACTCCGGCTCAGACTGCCCGGAGGCGAATCCTCCGATGACCCCAGGACCACCGAACAGTACGCCGTCAACGGGGACCAGCGAGATGAACGCGCTCGCGATCAACATATCGGCCGGCCCCAGCGAGAGCATCACGGGTTCGCCGATCGTCCCCGGCGTATTCGGCGAATACGGTAGGACGAACGTGCGCGTCGGCGTCCGCGAGCCCGGCGCGTAGGCCGTGATGTTGGAGGCTCCTCCGGAGAGATTGCTCACAAACAGATTGCCTTGAGTGTCGACCGCGACGCCCACGGGTCTGGCCACCCCCTGCAGATGAAGCGGCTGCGGTGTTAAGGAGCCCTGCGTGACCTCTAAAACGTCGTTGCGCGAACCGTCGGCGATGAAGAGGTTGTCGTTACGATCAACGGCCAGACCATCGGGGCCGGTCAGGTTCTTTGCCATCGTCGCCGCGGGTACGCGCCGGCCTTTTGGGAAGACTTGAATTGTGGCGGTGTACTTGTTGCTGACGTAAACAGTCCCCGAAGAATCGACGGCGACGCCCGTCGACGTATTGAGTCCGCTCGTCAACGTGGCGCTGGGCGAGGTCTGGCCCCGCGGATAGACGGTAACCGAACCCTGTCCGCTGGCGTCGAGTTGGCTGTTGGCAACGTAGACCGTCCCATTTCGATCGGTCGCGAGCTGCACCGGCTGCGAGACGCCTTGCAGTTGCGCCGTCGGGGGCAGAAAACCGACCCTGATGTTTCCGGTCGGACAGATCCAAACCGCGTTGCTATTCATATCGGAAATGAAAGCCAGTCCGGCGTATCGACCGGGGCCTAGACGCGTGTTTGCGTCGTGACTTTCGGGACGGGCTCCTCGAGCGGGAAGCGGGGAAGACTGGCTTGTGAAGGACGCGACGGTCGCGAGCGCGAGGAACGAAAGAAGACGCTTCATCGTGGTGCTCTCCTTGGAGTTGTGCGTGAGCGGACTAGATGCCATTTTGTCCCAGATCGAACGCAATGCCGAACGGCATGTTTCCGCTTGGGCCGGTCGGAACGTGGTAGATCTGACGCGGTGCGCCACTAGGAAACACTACGGACGTCCCCTGAATGAGCAACGCGTCGGCGCCGGCGACCACACGGCTGTTCCGAGTGACGGCGATGTCGACCCAATCGTTCGTCGAATCGCCGTAGGTGATCGAGTTCCCGGTCGGATTTCCCGCTTCGGTGTACTCCGTAACCGTTCGCGCTTGCTGATCGTTAACGAGCAGGTTGCCGTCGTTGTCGAGCTTGATGCCGCCGGGAAAGAGCAAGGGGATAGCGAGCACGGTGGCGCCCGATTGATTGCCGCCGGGATACTTTACGACCGCCGCCGCACCGCTGGACGTAAACAGCGTGGTGAAGACGTTTCCGGCCGTGTCGCAGGTTACGAAGTAGTTCCAGTTCTGCCCCGGGTAACTTAACATTCCGGTCGGGCTCGTGCTGCCGGCGGCGTATACGGAAATGCTTCCGGTTCCTGACGGTCCCGCGAAAAGGTTCGACGCATAGACCGTTCCGTTCGGACAAATTGTGACGTCGACTGGGTACTGATTGGGATCGGCGAGGACGGTACTTGGCGAGGTCGTGCCGCGTGCGAATTCGAGGATGTCGTTCGCGTATTCGTTCGCGACCCAGAGGTTACGGTTCGAGTCGACGAAGATGCCGTTGGGGTTCGTGAGTCCGCCGATGAAGCCGATCAGGTTCGCGCTCCGGTCGAGCACCGTGACGGACCCTCCCAGAAAATCTGCGATGTATGTGAGCGGCCGGCGCGCGTTGACGTGTCTCATCCAGCTCTTTTCCGCCGGGCGAGCGACCTGCGGGTACCGCTTGGCAAGCCCGGTCGAATAGACGAACCGGCTATCCGTACGAACGGTCGACTGCGGTCCGCTCTGGCCGGAAGGGCCGAGGAAGGGAGCGACCTGAGAGCCGCGGCTCGAGCAACCCGCAAACAACGAGATGGCCGCCATAGCGCCGATCGCGTAGCGGACCGTGTTTCGAACACGCATGTGGGGAGTCTCCTCTGTAGCGGAAATCGTTGCTGCGCTGATGCGCGGCGCAGCAATGCGCTCCTACGTCCCACCGCAAAGTTGGCAGAGCGCGCCGCGGGGGGCGGTGTCGGGCGTCCGGAATGCCGCGGGAATCCCGCTCGGCGAGCGGTGAGCGTCTGCCGGGGCGGGAGGGGCTCGGCCTCGATCGTGGTGACGCGACGGTCGCGCGCAACCCCGCAACGCGACCAAAACTCCAAGGAGCTTGCCGGCGGAATCGTAGATTCCCGAGCCGGAATCGCCGTGGCGGCAGAGCGCGCACGCGATCGCGAACGTGCCGCGGCCCGAACGCTCCGCAAAGAGCGGTGCGGTATCGGCGCCGGTTCCACGTTCCAGGGTCGGCTCGAGATCGTCGCCGACGCCCCACCGAGCGGCTGGCAAAACGCCGGGGAGCATCGCGCCGGGATCGAGCGACGCCTCGAGAAGCGCCAGATC
>JBDTCF010000015.1:0-3183 GCA_039923715.1 Vulcanimicrobiaceae bacterium | reverse complement strand
CGCGCCGGCCTCTCGTTCTTGCACGCGCCGGTCTTCATGTCACCCCAAATGTGCCGCGAGAGCACGGGGATCATGCTGTGCTCCGGGAGCCGCGAGACGTTCGAGCGGATAGAAGCCGAGCTCAAGACGATGAGCGGCGAGTTGTGGTACCTCGGAGACCGCGTCGACAAGGCTGCGGCCACAAAACTCCTTGGCAACGCGATGCTGCTCTTCGTGGTCGCCGGTTTGGCCGACGTCTTTGCCCTGGCGAAGAGCGCCGGCCTCGCGCCGGACGACGTGCTCGAACTCTTCTCGCGCTTCAACGTCGGCGGCGGGATCGCGTTCCGCAGCAAGCGCATCGCCGAGGCGAATTTCGAGCCCTCGTTCGAACTCGTGATGGCGCGTAAGGATGCACGACTGATGCTTGAGACCGCGGCGGCCGGCGGCGGACACTTGGCGGTGTTGCCAGCGATCGCGGCGCGGATGGACGAAGCGATCGCGGCCGGTCACGGGCGCGAGGACATGAGCATCCTGGCGCGCGAGAGCGTGGTTAAGACGCCGCAATGAGTCGCGAGGAGACCGTGGCGATTCTCGTCGGCGGCGGACCGGCACCGGGAATCAACGGCGTGATCGCGTCGGCGACAATCGAGGCGATCAACAGCGGTTGCCGGGTGATCGGCATCTACGACGGGTACCAGCATCTGGCGCGCGGCGAGACCTCGCAGGTCGTCGAACTCGATATCGACCACGTCTCGCGCATCCACTTCACCGGCGGTTCGATCCTGCGCACGTCACGCACGAATCCGGCGAAAGACGAGGAGACGCTCGCGCGCTGCGTGCACGCGCTAACGCTTTTGGGGGTGCGCTACCTCGTCTGCATCGGCGGCGACGACACGACCTACGGAGCAACTAAGATCGCCGAGCGGACCCGCGGACGGCTGGGAGTCGCAACCGTGCCCAAGACGATCGACAACGACTTACCGCTCCCCGACAACGCACCCACCTTCGGCTTCGAAACGGCCCGCTCGGTCGGTACCAACATCCTCGAGAGCCTGATGGAAGACGCCCGGACGACCGAACGCTGGTACCTCGTCGTGAGCATGGGCCGCAAGTCGGGAGCGCTCGCGCTCGGCATGTGCAAAGCGGCCGGCGCGACCTTGGCCGTGATTCCCGAGGAATTCGGCGCGAACGGCGACCTCGAACTCTCGACGGTGGTCGATACGATCGTCGGCGCGATCGTGAAACGGCTCGCCTTCGGCCACGACCATGGCGTGGCGGTGATCGCCGAGGGTATCGCGGAACGGCTCTCGGCGAGCGCGTTGGCTGCGCTCGAACACGCCGCGCGGGACGCCTACGGCCACGTCCGGCTGGCCGACGTTCCGCTCGGAACGCTGTTGCGCGACGCCGTTCGCCGGCGCCTCGACGAGTTCGGTTTGGAAACGACCGTCGTCTCGAAAGACATCGGCTACGAGTTGCGCTGCGCAAAACCCGTGCCGTTCGATGTCGAGTACGCGCGAACGCTCGGTTACGGCGCCGTCCGCTACTTGCTCGGCGGCGGAAGCGGTGCCTTGATCGCGCTCTCGGGCGGTCGCGTCGTGCCGGTCGACCTCACCCAATTGCTCGATCCGCAGACCGGGCGCATCCGCGTGCGTACGGTCGACGTCGCGACCGAATCGTACGAGGTGGCGCGCAACTACATGATCCGACTCGAACGCGACGACTTCCAGGAACCGCGCCTCTCGCGGCTCGCCGCGCACACCAACCTCGATGCCTCGGCGTTCAAAACAACGTTCGAAGCCGTCTTGGGTTGACGAGACTAGGTCTATAATGCGGACTATTGGAGTTTACGAGGCGAAGACGCAATTTTCTCGGCTGCTCGATGCCGTATCCGAGAGAGGCGAACGGATTGTGATCACGCGCAACGGCGTTTCGATTGCGGAACTTCGCCCGATCGAACCTACCCGCGTATCGCCTGATGACCTTGCCGAGCGTTTTCGCGCCTTTCAGCGCAAGCAGAGCAAGAAACCGGGCGCATTGCGAGAGCCTGGCGAGACCTTGCGAGATCTCGCGCACGTGGGTCACCGACGCTAAATGGGCCTGGTAGTCGACGCTTCCATCGCTGCGAAGTGGGTGCTGCGTGACGAAGCGTCCGCCTCGGCGAACGCGCTACTCTCAACCGTTATTCGTGAGGGGGCGCTCGTGCCCGGAATTTTCCCATTTGAAATCGAGAACATTCTTGCGGTCGCCGAGCGTCGCCGTCGCCTCGAAGCCGCAGACGTCGCGGCGGCCCTTGCGCTCTTAAAGAGTCTCCGGTTCACCGTCGATCCGTTCGTTCCGGCGCAAATGGGACGCCACCTCGACCTCGCACGCCGTTTCGGCCTTTCAACCTACGACGCCGCCTACGTCTCGCTGGCCGCTCGCGAAGGGGCAACGCTGTTCACCGCCGACGCGCAACTCGAGGCCGCGGCGCGCGCCTTGGGAATCACGACGGTCTGCGCGCCGTAGAGTCCGCTTCCCGTGCTACGCGCGGTGGACGAAAAATATCAGGGTGAGCGCGATTCCGACGACGATGACGAAGCGCCGGACGTACAGCGGCTCGACGCGCCGCGCCAACCGTGCGCCGAAGTAGCCGCCGAGGATCGCCCCGATCGAGACCACGGCCGCTTCTTCCCACGCGATCTTGCCGTCGATTGCGAACGGGATCACCGCGACGCCGTTCACGCAGGCTGCCATGAGCGACTTGAGCGCGTTCATGCGATGGACGTCGCCCCACCCGGCAAGCGAGAACAAGGCCAGGATCAAAATGCCGAAACCGGCGCCGAAATATCCGCCATAGATTGCGACCGCCAATACGCCAACGTATAAGAAGAGGCCGTGCCGCAGTTGGCCCACGGCCGATTCGGACGCGCCGGCGGAATGGCGCAGCCGGTCGCTCGCCGCAAAAACGAGCGTCGCGAACAACAGCAGGTAGGGAATGAGCCGCGTAAAGATCGTCTCAGGGGTCACGAGCAGGAGAATCGCGCCCAAGACCCCGCCCACGAGTCCGATCGCGAGCAACGGGATGGAACGTCGCCGGTTGCCGGCCAGCTCCTCGCGGTAGCCGCCCACGCTCGAGAGCGTGCCAAGCCACATCGCAGTATTGTTGGTCGCGTTGGCGACGATCGGGGGGAGCCCGACCAGGAGCAGCGCGGGGAACGAGATGAA
>JBDTCF010000014.1:0-6117 GCA_039923715.1 Vulcanimicrobiaceae bacterium | reverse complement strand
TGGCCCGCGTCGGCGGCCGCGACGTTCCGCTTCCGCTCGGCGCGCGGACGCTCGAAGCGCTCTATGGCTTGAACCTGTCAGCGGCGCAGGTCGAGGCCTACTTTGAGAGCCGGCGCGAGCGCGGACGCGCGATTCGAAACTCCGAGGACGCGATCGTGGCGCGCGTTGGACGCGAGTTGTTCGAGACGCTCTTCGCGGGCTACACGCGCAAGCAGTGGGGCCTTGAGGCGCGCGAACTCGACGCCAGCGTCTGTGGGCGAATTCCGGTCCGCTTCGATCGTGACGAGCGGTACTTCACGGATTGGTTCCAAGCGATGCCGCGCGACGGCTATGCGGCGTTGGTCGAACGCCTGCTCGGGCACCCGCGCATCGAGGTCGCGCTCGGGACGTCGTTCGAAGCACTCGGCAACCGGGTTCGGTTCCGGTATCTCGTTTACACCGGCCCGATCGACGCCTACTTCGAGCACCGCTTCGGAGCGCTACCCTACCGTTCGCTGCGGTTCGAGTTCGAAACGATCGAGCGCGAACGCTTCCAGCCGGTCGGCGTCGTAAATTTTCCCGGCGACGAACCCTACACCCGCGTCACCGAATTTAAGCACTTAACCGGACAAGCACACGCGGCGACGACCATCGCCCGCGAGTACCCGCGCTCCGCGGGCGAACCGTACTATCCGATCCCGACCCCGGCCAACCGGGCGCTCTACGCGAAGTACGCGGCCAAGGCAACAAGCGAAACGAACGTTGCCTTTGTCGGGCGACTCGCGGAGTACCGCTACTACAACATGGACCAGGCCGTCGCGTCGGCGCTGGCGGCGTTCGAACGGATCGCGCGCGAACGCGTAGCCTGAGCCGCTTTTAAGAATGCGCGCGCGAGGCGAGCGCTTCGTCGAGCGTCGCGCTCGCGCCATTCTTCGCGACGAGCCGCCGGAAGTGGTCGAGCGTGTAGTGCATAGAGGCCGAGCCGCCGATCGGACCGAGGCGACCGCGAAACGTTTCGGCGACGCGCACGCAGGTCCAGAGCTTGGGAAGCGCTTGGCCGAACGTCTCGACGACGTGCGCCGAACTCGCGTGTGGGGGTGCCTTGTCGAGTGTATACGAGAGCGAGAGAACGTGACCGGTTGCTTCGTCGATCGTCACCGTACCGTCGCCGTGTTGTTCGTCGCGTACCTTGCTCGTAAACGAAAAGGTGCGCGTGTCGGCGCCGCAGTCGGCGCACTCGGCCGGATCGAAGCGATAGTCCTCGGCGTAACGCGGGTCGATCGGCCGCTTGAAAAATCCCCGGCCGCCGTCGAGTTCGCGGTTGGCGTCGCGCTCGGCACTTCGCAGCGTCGCTTCGTCGTCGATCTTGCCGTTGCTGGTCTGCGCGTAGTACTTCGTGCGAACGAAGTCGCCGTCGTTGATGACCACGCCGATGTCGTTGCTGACGTCGCGTCCGAAGGGGCCGGCATGGAGCGAGAACGCGAGATGCCGTTCGGCCACAAGCGTACCGTGATGCTCGCCGGCAAACGTCGCGAGGGCCCGGCGTACGAGCGCCGGCGAGCCCTCGCTCGAGGCGGCGGCAGGCGCGAGCGTGCCCGCCAAGACGGCGGACGCGAGCGCTGCACCGACGACGAGAAACCCGTGGGACCAAACCAAACGAGCCACGTTTCCGTCCTCCGCGTGTGAAGGCGACATTTCCTCCGTTTTCAGCCGGAATGGTCGCCCTCCGTCGTTTTTTACGTTCCCATACGCAAGCGTTGCGAAGCAGATCGCGCGTGAGAGCCGCATGAAAGGTGGCGCCGGATCACCCCCCGATGAGCGCGCCCAGGATCTGAGCCCGCGTTTGCGCGATCGCGCCGTCGTCGCCCAGCGCGTCGCCGATGAGGAACGAGAACGCCAGCGCGCCGTGGCGCTCGGTCGCGAGGTAGCCGGAGAGATTGGTAACGTCGAGCATTCCCCCGGTCTTCGCGAACAGGCGCCGTTCCGAGGGCGTGCCCACGTAGGCGTGCGCGAGCGTGCCGCGCACGCCCGCGACCGGTAGCGCGTCGAGCACGGTATCCCGAGACGGCGAGCGCCAATCGTACCGCAGGAGCGCGACGAGCGAGCGAGGCGTCATGCGATCGTAGCGCGAGAGTCCCGAACCATCGTAAAGGTCGACGGTCGTGGGGTCGACGCCGGCCGAGCGCAGGAAGTCCGTTTCGAGCGCGAGCCCGGCGGCGCTCGATCCCGGCGTGCCGCTGCGTGCAACGCCGAGCGCCTTGAGCAAGACCTCGCCGAGCAGGTTGTCGCTCGGGTACCAGAAGTCGGCTAACAGTTCGGGCAACGGCTCGGAAGCGTGCGTCCACAATGTCGTCGCCGTCGCAGCGGCGGGAATTTTACCAAAGGTCTCGGCGCCGATCGGGCCTGCCATCGCTCCACTCGTTCGCTCGATCGCAATGCCCGCCGCGGCGAGTTTCGCGAGCAGCGCACCGCGCAGGTAGGCGGCCGGCGAGGGGACGGCTGCGTCCAGACGTTCCGGCTTCGCGCCCAACGGAATGGTCCCGACGACGTCGATGCAACCCCACGGGTCGCGCCGCAGGTCGAGGTTCGCGGCGCTGCCGCGCGCCCCCGTGGTGGCCAACGGAATCACGCGCACGTCGATCGTCGGCGCGCAACCCTCGGAGGGCACGTCGACGCGACCGTACGGCGAAGCGACCACCAACGCGCGTTCGCCGACCGCGCGAGCGGGCGTGACCGTGAGATGGACGACGTTCTCTTCGAACGATGCCGCGCCGACGACGGCCGCGTAGTCGTACGGCATGTCGTCCATCGTCCAACCTTCGGGATACGGTTGTCGATCGAAATACGACGCATCGATGACCGGCGCATCGCGTAAACGCTGGACACCTTGGCGCTTGAGCGCGGCGATCAGGTCGTCGAGCGCGGTCTCGTTCAGCAATGCGTCGCCGCCGCCCCGAATCACGAGCGGTCCCTGCAGAACGCCGGCGACGATGGCGCCGTCGGACACGGCTTCGGTGTGGAAGCGAAACGCCGGTCCCAAACGTGCGAGCGCCGCCGAACCGGTGACAAGTTTGGCGTTCGAGGCGGGGATGAACTCGTCTTCGGCGTTACGCGCGTAGACGACGGCGCCCGAGCGCGCGTCGACCGCGAGCAAACCAACGTGCGCTCCCCGCAGCCCCGCAGAGCGCGCGAACGCGTCATCGACTCGCCGGCGCAGTGCGGCGATGTCGGACGTCGTCCACGGCGTCCCGCCGTCGCTCGGTTTCGTTAAGCCGGCGACGGAAGAACGGTCGGCTGCCGACGCGACGGCCGGAATGACGCAGGCCGCCAACACGCAGGCCAGGATCGGGCCGCGCGTCCGTCTCAAGCGGCGGAGTGTTCCGCCATGCGCTGCGCGATAAAGGCCGCGACGTCGCTCGGCAACGTTCCACGTCCGAAGCCGGCGTCGTAGCCGAGTTCGTTCGCGAGCAAGTTGGTCACGCGCGGACCGCCGGCGATCAAGATGACGCGCTCGCGCAAACCTTCGGCTTCGAGAAGCTCGGCCAGCGCCGTGAAGTTCGTCACGTCGCTCCCTTTCTGGGTCACGACTTGCGAGGCCAGGACCGCGTCGATCGCGTTGACCTTCACGAATCGGACCAAGTCTTCGACCGCGATCTGGCTTCCCAAATTGTACGTGACGAACTCTTTGTAGCGCTCCAGGCCGTAGTCGCCCTTGTAGCCCTTCATGTTAAGGATCGCGTCGATTCCGACGGTGTGCGCGTCCGTTCCGATGCAGGCGCCCGCGACGCTCACCTTTCGCCCGACGCGCTCCCGGATCAACCCGTCGACGTCTTCCATCGAGAGGACATGCGCTTTCGCCGTGGGCGCGCCGATGGCGTCGACGTCGACGCCGGTCGGCGACGACGCGTATACGACGAAGAACGAAAAGCCGCTCGCAACGCGCCGGCCCTCGGCGACCGCGACGTCGACGAAGCCCATCTTTGCGACCAGTTGGCGGGCGGCTTCGTCTGCCGCCTCGCTCCAGTCGATCGGCAGCGTGAACGAGAGCTGAACTTTCCCGTCGCCCAACGTGTCGCCGTACGGCTTGACGACCCGGCTCACGATGCGGTCACGCCCGTAAACGACGCGGCTCGCGGCGAACTCAACGCCTCTTCGAAGGGGTTCCAGTACGAAGGCGAGCGCTCGAGTACGCCCTCGAAGCCGCGACCACCGTCCGCGGGACGCTTCACGTCCGCAAACACACCGGCCTCGATCGCCCGCATCAAGCCCATTTCGGCGACCCGTTCGAGGAGCGCTCGGCAGCCGGCAAGCACCTCCTGCGCGCGCCGCTCGACGATCCCGCCGCGCTTAAACTCGATCTCGTCGCCCAAGTGCCGCGCGGTGTTCATGACGTAGCGGGCGTTCTCGATCGAGAGCACACGATCGCCGAGGAACGGCGTATGGATGGCTTCGGTCAGCATTCCGCACAGGTGGATCGTCTGCTTCGTGGTGACCGACGTGAGGTTGAACATCGCGTCGATAAGGTGCCCTTTGAAGATGTCGCCGGTCATGTGTTTGGTCGGCGGCATGTACTTGAGCGGCGCGCGCGGGAAGATTTGGCGCGCGAGCTGGGCTTGCGCGAGCTGGTAGAGGAAACCGTCTTCGCGATCGGGGTCGATCTCGTAGGCGTCGCCGAGGCCAATCTGTTCGTCCGGCAGCCCGGCGCGGTGCGCGAACTCCTCGTTAATGAACTGGGACGCAAGCACCGCCGGCGCTTGTTCCACGGCGTCCGCGGTCGTGAGATAGTTGTCCTCGCCGGTGTTGATGATGATGCCGGAGCGGGCGTTGAGCATCCGCGAAAAGTGTTGGTCGACGAACGTCCGCTTCATATTGATGTCACGGAAGAGGATCCCGTACATCGAATCGTTGAGCAGCATGTCGAGCCGCTCGAGCGCGGCGGTGGCCGCGATTTCGGGCATGCATAACCCACTCGCGTAGTTCGTGAGCATCACATAGCGGCCCAGGCGTTCGGAGACCTCATCGAGCGCCTCGCGCACGATCCGGAAGTTGGCCTGGGTCGCGTACGTTCCACCGAACCCTTCGGTCGTCGGTCCGTACGGAACGAAGTCGAGCAGCGACTGGCCGGTCGAGCGGATGACCGCGATGATCTGCGCACCGGCTTCGGCCGCGGCGAGGGCGGCGGTGCGATCCTCAAAAATGTTCCCGCTCGCGACGATCACGTACAGCAGCGGCGGCGGCGCCTGCGGTAGGCGCGCGAGGAGAACCTTGCGCTCGCGCCGTCGCTCGTCCAAGCGGGCTAAGCCGCCCGCGACGTAGGGAGCCAGGGCCGCGCGCGCCGCGCCGTCGGGGACGCCCGCCAGCGTCTCGGCATGCAGCGAACCGCCGATCAGCTTGGCCGCGACCTCGGCGGGCGCGGCTCCCGTTTCGGCCACGCCGGCGCCGAGCCAACGAGCGATGCCCGTACTGAGGCGCTCGAAACCGAGGCGTTCGCCGACCAAGTTCGGGATCGGAACGTCGTCGCCGCCGGTGCCGTCGACCCCGAGCAAGCGCGCGACGGCCCGCTCGACGGAAACGGTCGAATGCGCCGCAATGAAATCCGAAATTGGCGCGACGATCGCTCGAGCGAGCGCGCGGGACGCGTCGACGGCCTCCCGATCGATCCGCAGCTCCATAGCGGCGAGGTTCCGGGCGCCTGGGGAAAACTCCGGCCCCGCCACCGCCCGACGGCTCAGCGCGTGCGCCAGGGTGTCAACTGACGCACGTCGCACTTTTGGGCATGCTCGGGGCCACAGGGACGTCGCCAAGCCGCTTCGCACTATCAGCGCGGTCGATTTCTGCTGTGCTCGTCGGCATGCTGGCAGGCTGCAGCGGCGGTGGTTCGCTTCCACCCGCCCCGACCGGCGTCGTCGTACCGGGGAGCGACGTCGCCGTTTCGATTCCAAGCCGCGCCTACGACGTGCTGCGCGGCGGCCCGTGCGAGCTATCCGCCGATGGCCTCGTTTGGTACGCCGTCGCGAGTTCCACCTTTCCGCCGATCGCCGCCGCCCACGCACGCTGCAAGAGCGCGAGCACGCTAGATACGGTCGCCGCACCGCCCATTCCGTCGTGGGGTCGGCCCAGCGGCCCGACCAAGGCGAT
>JBDTCF010000013.1:0-20377 GCA_039923715.1 Vulcanimicrobiaceae bacterium | reverse complement strand
ACACCACGACCTCGCCGGCGCCATAGTTGCCCTTCGGAATGATCCCTTCGAAATCGCGATAGTCGAAGGGATGATCTTCGACATGCATGGCGAGACGACGCTCGGCGGGATCGCGCGAGGGTCCTTTGGGAATCGCCCACGACATGAGGACGCCCTCGGCTTCGAGGCGGAAGTCGTAGTGGAGCCGGGTCGCGCGGTGCATCTGCACGACGAAGCGCAAGTGCTTGCCGCCCTTTGCAGGGCGAGCGCCCGAGGGCTCGGGCGTCTTGTCGAAGTCGCGCATGGTGGCGTAGCGTTTCAAGCTCACAAACGGCCGCTTTCCATCGAATCGACCCGGTCGCCCAGGGCGATGCTGGTCTTCAAGCGCAAAATAACCCTCCCGTCGCGCGCCCATTCGTCGAACAAGGCGTCTAGCGCGCCATGCAAGGAATCTCCGGCTTTACCACGATGCGGTAGGTACGAGGTGCTGTTGGCGCGCGCATGAACTCCGGCGCGAGCTAGGCGTTGCTCGTTGCCGATCTCGATGACGCGCACCGGCTGCCAAGCCGACCACGATGCGAACCCGTGGCGACCGTCGACGCGCCGGCGTTCGGTCTGGTCGATTGCGTAGCGTTCTACCAGTTCACCGTACGCGGCGGTGAAGGGTTCGCTCTCGTCGCGTTCGTTGTAGACGACGGCCGCACGCCCATTGGGCCGCAGAATGCGCTCGATCTCGTGGAGCACCGCCGGTCGCTCGAACCAATGAAAGGCCTGAAACGCGACTACCAGATCGGCGCTTGCCACTTCCAAGCCGGTCGACTCGGCCCTAGCGTCGAGCCACGTCACGCTCGCCGCCAGCGCGGCGCTGGCGCGCATCGCCGCGTTGGGCTCGACGGCGATGACCCGCGCCTCGCGCGCTGCAAGCAGACGCGACGAGATGCCGGTACCGGCGCCGAGGTCGACGGCGACGAGTCCGCGTGGGTCGCCGAGGCCGGCGAAGAGCGCATCGAGCGCGGCCTCGGGGTACGACGGACGCGCGTACGCGTAGTCGGCAGCGCGACCGGTAAAGCGTTCGATCGGATCCACGAACATCTCCCTCCACGAGGTGTCGGGGCTTTCGCGGGCAACAGGCATAGCCATGCGCACGGCGAGGCGGTCGACGGCACCGAACGCCGAATCGTACCCGAACGGCTTGTACGAACGCCTCCCGGCCGGACGCGCGCAGCGGGGATGACCCGCAGGATGCGGACGGGAAAGGGCGGGTGACGTGGGCGTTGATCGGCCTCGCGGTGACGCTCGGCGCCATGCTGGTCGCCTTGCTCCGTGCGCGCGGAGCGAACCGCTCCTTTTACGAGGTCGAAGTGTATGGTATGACGACGCGGTCGCACCGTCGCTTCGCGCTGTTCAGCCTCGCGTTCGCGCTAGCGTTTGCGGCGCGATTGGTTTGGTCCACCATCCCGACGGTCGCCCTGTTGACGATTTACACCGTCGCGCTGCTGCTCTATGCGGCTTCCTTCGCGCGCGGCGCCAGCGACCCCGACTCGTGACAGGCCGCGAGCCGCGGGTCGACTAACCCTCCGGCGTGTTGCGAACGTCATCAATCTTCTCACGAGCGTTGCTCGCGGTCGCATTCGCAGGTTCGCTTACCGTCTACGTTGCGTCGCTTTTCCCAAGTATCCAAATGTGGGACACGGGTGAGGCGCAAACCGTCCCATATCTTTTTGGAATCGCTCACCGGACGGGTTTTCCGCTTTACGTTCTCATCGGATGGGTCTTTAGCCACACCGTCGCGTTCGGGAATGTCGCTTGGCGCATGTCGCTGATGAGCGCGGTAACGATGTCGGTAGCGGCCGGTTGCCTCTACCTGTCCGCGCGTTCGCTGGGTCTGCCTCCGCTCGTCGCGCTCGGAACGACGTGCGTCTTCGCCTTCACGGAACTCGTCTGGACGCGCGCGAGCCGAGCGGAAGTCCACTCGCTCGCGATGATGTGGGCCGCGATCGGGTACACCGCTGCCTTGCGCTGGGCCCGCAACGGGCGCGCGCGCGATGCCTATGTGCTTGCCGCCTCGATCGGATGCGGCCTCGCGACGCACCCCATCGAACTGATGCTTGCGCCCGGGCTCGCGGTGCTAACGGCCGAGCGCTGGCGAGCGCTTACGCCGCGTTCGGCAGTGACCTTGGCCGCGCTCATCGGCGTTCCCATTCTCGCTTACGCGTACATTCCGTTTCGCTCCGCATACGTCGTTGCGCACGGACTCGAACCGACGGCGGTGCTGGGGCTCGTCGGTCAGCCGATCTGGAATTACGACAATCCCTCGACACCGGCAAAGTTCTTCAGCTATCTCGCGTCGATGGGCGGGCCGGTTGGCGATGGCCTCAGCGGAATGTTGACGCCCGAACGCTGGGTGCGCGTAGCGAACGATTACGGTCCCACCCTGCTCGCCCAGTTCGGCGCCGTCGCGCTCGCGCTGGCTGCCGTGGGTTTAACCATCGGCGCACGCGAGCGGCTTTTGACGACCTTCGGCCTCGTGCTCTCCGCATTCCTACCCGTGGTCTTCGTGCTCAACTTCGACGAATCGGACGCGGACCGCTACTTCCTGGCTTCGTATTGGGTCGTCGCGCTGCTCGTCGGCTACGGCACGTTCCGGCTGATTTCCGGATACGTACGCAAGCGCGCGCTCCCCGCAACGCTGGGCGCGTCACTGATTCTCTTCGCGCTTAGCGGTTGGCTATTTCACGCCAACGCGCACCTGTTCTCCCAACGGTACGACCGCGGCGGCGAAGACTTCATCGGGCAGATCCGGCGCTTGACCCCCGACGACGCAATCGTCGTCGCGACCTGGCTGACCGCCCCGACCCTTGCGTATGCCGCTGACGTGCAGCACAGCCTGGGTCATCGACTCGTGGTGACCGCCGGCGCCGGTCAGTACGCCACACACTACACCGGCTGGTTAAAAAAACGCCCGCTCTACGTGCGGAGCGAGACGCCGTTTACGCTACCTCAACAGAGGAATCTGCAGGTTACCGTCACCAACGCGGTTTCCGAACTGTATCGCATCACGATTCGGGGCGAGCGTCAAGGCGCGCCGCGGATCGTGCCACCGGCGGGCTGAGCGGCCATGGAGTCGATCTCCGTTCGTAGCGACGAGGGACGCGACGCGGATCGCCGACTCGCCGTTTGGGGGGCGGTTATCGTCGGCTTCGTGTCCTTCGTCGCGATCTTGCTCTCGTCGGAGTTTCGCACGACGCCGTACAACAACCAAGTCCTCCTCGCCGACGCTTGGCGGCACGGCCGGTCCTGGATCGACTTCCCCGGCGACTACATCGACGCGCTCCTCTACGCCGGCAAACGCTATGTCATCGAAGGTCCCATGCCGGCAGTTCTGCTTCTCCCGTTCGTGCTGTTTTTCGGAAAGGCGACGAACCAGACGCTGCTCGCGACCGCCCTCGGTGCGGTCGCCACCGGCGCCGCTTGGGAACTCTGCCGGCGCATCGGAAGCGGCGTGCGCGCTCGCGTGTGGCTCGTTCTATTTCTGTTCGCTGGGACCGACCTGTGGTGGACGGCCGCGCTCGGCGACGTGTGGTTCGTGGCGCACACAAGCGCCGTCGCATTCACGCTGCTCGCGCTTGTCGAGTTGCTCGGCAGACGCCGCGCGCCACTGGTGTTCTTGTGGGGAATTTGTGCGGCCGAATCGCGCTTTCCGCTGGTGCTCGCGCTACCGGTCTACGCCTATTTCCTCACCCTCGAGGGCATCCGCGGCCAACGCTTTCTTCCGCGCTCGATCCGCGAAGCGCTTCGCCGGCTTGCCCCGACGCTGTTGGTCGTCGTCCCGGCGCTCGCGCTGTGGATCTGGTACAACGAAGTTCGCTGGGGCGTTGCGACCGACATCGGCTTCGCAGCCTGGTACGCGCGGCCGGAAGTTGGTGGAATGTCGGGCGGCGGCTCGCAGTTCGCGTTACGCTTTTTGCCGAGCGAAGCGTGGTCGTTCTTCGTCCAGCCCCCAAGCTTCAAACCGGCATTCCCGTGGATCGTGCCGGACATCGGCGGCCAAGCGCTGATCTGGACGAGCCCCGCGCTCGTTCTGGCTTTCCTCGCGCGCCGCCCCTTGCCGCTGGTTTGCGGCTTGTGGGCCGCTACTGCACTGGTTGCGGGGCCGTCCCTGCTCTACTATTCTAACGGGGTCGCCCAGTTCGGCATGCGCCACGCGCTCGATTTCGAACCCTTTGCGTTCGCCCTCATGGCTCTGGGAACTCGACGCGGACTGCCCCGGTGGGGCGCCATTCTCTGCGCATATTCTGCGCTCGCCGGCGCGTACGGCTTGTGGTACTGGCAGACGTTCATCCGCCGCTGACGCGTTCGAAACGCGTGCCTCGGTGTATCACCTTAGTCACCGGTCCTGAAGAACGCATCCCAGTACCAAACGCCCCACGTTCCGACGAGGATCGAGTACGCGCACAGCGCCATTCCCCAAACCGGAATGGACCGACGCACGGCGATCGCCATCAGGACGAGCAAGAACGGCTCGAAGTCGAGCGCGTGACGCATTCCGAACTGATACCAACCGTTGAGGTAGTACAAAAAGGCGGGGGCGGCGACGAGTAGCGCGCCCAGCCACAAGGCGGCGATCAACCGCCGTCGCGCCCTCGCCCAGAAGGCGAGGATGAGCGCGGGGCTCGTAAAGGTCAGCGCGATCCCGTGCGGGTCGGCTTTGAAAACGGGCCACTGTGCCTGCTGCAGCCATTCGACCAAAACGGGACCCTGCATGAAAAACGAGTAGACTTGGTACGGAACGTATCGCAAGCCGAAGGGCGATCCGCTCGGCCGGCCCCACGGATCCTGATGGAAGTACAACGTGTGGCCGATATCGATCGGGAGGCCCCACATCGCTTCGTTGTAGGCAACCCACAAGACGAGTCCCCCGAGCAGGACCGTAGCGTAACTTCGGAGCGCGCGGCGCGCCGAGAACGCCTGCGGCTCGACGCCGCAGTAACGCGCAAGTTCGCCGCTCCCCAAGAGGTAAGCATAGATCGGAATTGCGAGGGCGGTGGTGAAGCGCGACTCGAAACTGCACACCGTCAGCAGGCCGATCAGCCAGCCGCGCCGCTTCCCCGCGAGTTCGATGAGGATTAGCAACGTGCACCCTACCGAGGCGATGTGGGCGAAGAACCACACGTCGCCCAACATCGCGCACCACCAGAGGTCCGTGCCGGCGAACAGAAAGGCGGTCAGCCAAACGCGCGGCGTCCGCGCGACTCCGAGCCGGCCCAGCAGAATCCACGCCAGCCCGACGTCGACGGCGCCGAGGATTGAAGCCGGGAGCGTTTGATTGGCTTCGAGACCTTTGAACAGGGCGAACGGCAACACGAAGATGACCGGGAACGGACCGTCAACGCCGTAGTGATGACCGTGATACGCGGCCGCGTCGATGATGCGCCCCGGCCAATCGATCCACATTCGGCCGTGCAGCATCGCGACGGCTAAGCGCACGTAGTTGTTATACGTCGTCGATCGGAAGTGGCTCGCAACAAAGATCGGGACGAGCGCGAGCAGCGTCGCCGCCAGCGAACCGGGTATCCGAAACCGCACTAGACGCGCGCGCCTAATAGAGCGGGCGCCAGAAGGTTCGCCAAAACCACAGACCCCACACGCCGACCGCAATTGAATACGCGCAAAGAACGTTCGCCCAGACGGGCAGACCCGTCCTAGCCGCCAGCATCATCAAGACGAGTAGAAAGGGTTCGAAATCGAGTGCGTGGCGCATTCCGAACTGGGTCGCTCCCTGCGCGTAGTAGACGAGGTTCGGAATCGCGAGCAGCGCTACCGCGGCCCACATCGCGCCGACGACCGCGCGCGGCCGGCGCGCGAAGAACGCGAAGACCAGCGCCGGGCTCGTCCAAGTCAGCGCCAAACCCGCATTGGTCGTGCTGATGTAGGGAAAGTGTCGAGCGAACAGCGGTGGCAGCACGAAGAACGAGTACAGTTCGATGGGGAGGTACTTTAACTTGAAGGGCGGTCCGGTTGGGTCACCGATTTGGTCCTGGTGATACCACGTCGCGTAGCCGATGTCGTTCGGTACGCCCCAGCGGGCGAGATTGTACGCAACCCATGCCAGCGCGAAGGGAACGAGGACTGCGCAGAACGCGAGCGCTACTTTTCGCAGATCGCCAGTCGAACGCTCGCGCGAGAGCAGATAGGCATAGACCGGCAGCGCGGCCACGAGATTGAAGCGCGAACCCGCAGCCAGTCCCCCGCACAGCGCAACGATCCAGGCGCGTCGCTTCCCTAGGACTTCGGCGAGCGCGAGCATCGTGAAGCAGACCGCGCTCGAGTGCGCGATGAACCACACATCGCCGTACATCGAGCACCACCACAGGTCCGTTCCAATCATGAAGAACGCGACCAGCAACACCCGCGCGCTCGTCGGTACCTCGAGTCGCGTTCCGATTTGCCAGGCGGCGCCGACCGCGACGCCGCCGAAGAGCGTCGCCAAGAGCGTCTGGTTCGCGTGCGTGCCGAACGCAGCGACCAGTGGAAGCAGGAAGAGCGCGGGGACGGGCGCTTCGATCACGTAGTAGCGTCCGCCGAACTTGAGGGCATCGATCGCCGAACCGGGCCACTCGATCCAGAGGTGGCCGTGCAGCACGGCTTCGGCCAAGAGCACGTAGTTGTTGTACGGCGTCGAGCGCAGCCCGGTGCTGATCGCGATCAAGAGCGTCGCAACTGCACCGACACAGAGCGCGTTCATCGGGTTACCTCTAAGAGCATCGGATCGCCGGCATCGACGGGGTGGAAACGAAAGCCGGGGACGACTGGAAGGGACGACGAGACGACGTATACGGGTCGCTCGCGTGTCCAACGAGCGAGGTACGGCGTGTCGTCGGAGACGAAGGCAGTCTCGACCACGCGCTGCTGCATGCGCCCCTCCACGTACGCGGCGTAAGCGAGCGGCGTCGCGAACGCCCAGCTCGCGATCACGATCGCGTTGGCCGGCGTCCGCCCGATCACGCGGTCCACGTACGGTGCGGCGCCAGGCTGCACGCGCTGTTCGAAAATGTCGCGATTCGCGAAGACCAAGGCCGCCGCGGTGCCCCCGAGCACAAGGACTCCGAGCGCCGCTCCGCGCGCACTCGAGCGCCCCTCAAGGGCTTTTGCGAGCCGGCCGGCGCCGACCGCGGCAAAGACCGCCAGTAGCCAGAATGAAGCGAGAAAGTAGCGTTCGACGTCGGACTCCGCACGATAACTCAGCGCGAACGGAACGGGCAAAAACGCCGCCAAGCAGAGGCCGCCGAGGAGCAACGGCTCCGCGAGCGCGGCGGCTCCCAACCCAAACAGCGCGGCGGCCACGCCAACGATGCCAAGTTCGCTGGCGGAAAGCGGCGCATACCTCCCCGCGATGCGCCCGTAGGCGCCGGCGCGCAACACGCCGCCGAGCCCTCGCCCAACGTCGAAGTCGCTTCCGGCTACTTCGCGACGAAGCCCGGCGAGGGTGCCCGGATGATCGTAGTCCCAATAGGGGCGCCCAGGCGGCAAACCGAGCGAGAGCGTCGGATCGAGCCGGTGCGCGTACGCGTACTGGCTGCGCAGCGGCAGATACGCGTAGAGGAGGAGCGGGGCGAGCACGAGCGCGACGAAACGCACGGCGTCGCGCGCACCGAGCTCGCGCCGCCGGCCGAGCGCGACGAGCGCAACGCCGGGCACGAGCAGCCCTATGACGGGATGCGTCGACAACCCGAAACCCAGCGCGAGCGCGACGGCCCACAGCGCGTGCCGTTCTCCCGAACGGTACCAGCGCACGACGGCGACCAGAACGGCAGCCGCAAAAACGACCGCAAACGCGTGGACTTCGGCGCGCGTGCCGTGCGTCCACGCGATCTCACCGAAGGCGAAGATCAGCGCGCCGCAAGCTGCCAGCGGCGGCGGCGCATCGAAGAGCAGCCCAAGCGAGTAGGCCAACCGCGCCGCGACCGCCATCGCCAGCGCGCACAGCAACGACATGCGCCAGGCAACGGAGCCGAACGGCAGGGCGTGCGTAAACAACCAGCCGGCGAGCACGAACGCCGGAAAGCCGGTCGGATGCGCGACTCCGAGGATGTACGGCACCGTCTGCATCTCGCCGGTGTCCCAAAACGCGACGTTCGACTGGAGCGAAAAACCGTAGACAAAAAGCGGCCCCAGCAGGGCGAGCCACCCCCAAGGCGAGCCGAAGCGCATCCTTCGAACGCTCGCAGCAGCCCGCCCCGGCACGGCTCTCTACAGCCTCGGCTGCGGCGTGAACGTCGCCAAGGGATGCGGCTGGGCGAACGTCGAGGCCGGCAGATTTGCAGGGAACGCGTACTTCGACCACGCGATCCGCTCGCGTGCGTTACGGTCGGCAATCTTCGTCGTGACGGTCGCTTCGCGGACGAGCCAGTAACGCCCGAAGGCACCGTAGAGAAGGCGTCCCTCTCCGCGCACACGTCCGGCCGTCGTCGCGAACGCGATCGCCGTGGGCAAGAAGCGCCGCGCGTCGATCGTCACCCTACGAACCGCGAAGGCGCTCGCGCGGAGCGGCGTCACATCGAAGGCGTATCCGAGCCCGGCTCCGCGCCCAACCGTTCCGACGTACGTGAATGCGTAAGCAGTCGTCCGCGGCGCAACGTTTTCGACCGCGTACCGGTCGCTACGATCGCGAATGATGCGAATCGTCGGGTGTTTGAGCGTCGTTCCGTCGACCACGAGGATCTCGTCGCGCTGCATGAGCCCGCTGCGATAGATGCGATGCGTCTGCGAAAGATTGCGCGGTCCAAATTGTTCGACCGAGTACTCGAACCGCACGAACTTCGGCGTGGGGACAAGCGTGACCGCGCGTTCGTAGGCGGCCAACACGTCGCCCGCGGTCTGCGCGGGCGCCGCGCGCGCGAGCAGGGCCAACGCGACCGCCGCAAAGCACCCGGCGAGTCCCTTCACTCAGCCAACGCCGCGCGAATCTCCACCAGCGCGGCCTGGGCGCCGGCCGCGTTCCGGCCACCGCCCTGCGCCTGGGCAGCGCCTCCGCCACCGCGCGCGTCCACACTCGCCGCCGCTCGTTTGAGAAGGTTGCCGGCATGGACGCCGCGCGCAACGAGATCCGGGCTGACGGAAAGGAACAGCGCTACCGCATCGCCGTCGATCCCGACGAGCGCGATTGCGCCGCTGGCGAGCCGACTGCGAATCGCGTTTGCCAGAGAGCGGGTCGCCTCAGCGTTCGCCTCGCGAACCACTGCCGCGACCAGCGTATATCCCGCAACGGTTTCGGCGCGCTCGGCGTACGCCTGCGCGTCGGAGGCCGCGAGCCGCGCGCGGATCTCCGCGAGCGCGCGCTGCAGGTCGCGCACCTCGGCCTGCAGTCGGCCGACGCGCTCGACCAACACCTCGGGTTGCGACGAAAGCGTCTCCGCGAGCGTCCCGACCAGGTCTTGTTGCGCGGTAACGTACGACTCCGCGGCCTTCGAGACGATCCCCTCGATGCGCCGAATGCCGCTGCCGATCGACGATTCGGCCAGCATGACGAACAGGCCGAGTTCGCCGGTCGAGTGCGCGTGCGTTCCGCCGCAGAACTCGACCGACGGACCGAATTCCATGACTCGAACGCGTTCGCCGTACTTCTCGCCGGCCATCGTGATCGCGCCGGTCTTCAGAGCCTCGGCGATCGGCAGTTCGCGCACCCTGCGCGGATAGTCGGCCCGGATCAATTCGTTGACGCGCGCGGCGACGCGCCGCCGCTGATCGGTCGAGAGCGCCCCGCCGGACGACCGGAAGTCGAAGCGCATCCGATCGGCGCCGACCCACGAGCCGGCTTGCGCGATCTCCTCGCCGAGGACGTCCTTGAGCGCACGCTGCAAGAGGTGCGCGGAGGTGTGGTGACGTCGAATCTCCTCGCGCCACGACGAAGAGACGGTCGTCCGCACGCGGTCGCCAACGGCGAGCTTCCCTTCGCGTACCGTGCCCGCGTGCGCGATCGCATCGCCGACATGTTGCGCGTCCGCGACCTCGAAGCTGGCACCTTCCGTTTTCAGGTTTCCGCGATCCCCAATCTGGCCGCCCTGCTCCGCATAGAAGGACGTGCGGTCGAGAACGATTTGCGCTTCGTCGCCGGCCACAATCGCGTCGACCGGCTTGCCCTCAACGAGGATCGCGCCCACGGTTCCCTCGGTTTCGAGCCCCTCGTATCCTTCGAATGAGCTCGCGCCGAAACCGGACGGAGCGTCCGCCTCCGAGGCGTGGCTAACGACGCGCCGTTTGCGTGCGGCGTCTTCACGCGCGCGCTCGCGCTGCTCTTCCATCGCCGTGCTAAACCCCGCCATGTCGACGTCGACGTCGGCTTCGTTCGCGATCTCGCGCGTCAGTTCGGAGGGAAACCCGAAGGTGTCGTGCAGCGTAAACACCTCGGTTCCGGCAATCGTCGCTGCGCCGGTCTTCGCCTGCGCAATCAGGCGATCCAGCATCTCGCTGCCGCGCTCGAGCGTCCGCTCGAAGGCCGCCTCTTCGGCACCGATTGTCTGCGCGACGCGCGAGCGCTCCGCGAGCAAGGCGGGATAGCCGGGCGCGAGCGAGGTAACGACCGCGCCGACGAGTTCGGCCAGAAAACCCGATGGATACCCCAACAGCCGGCCGTTGCGGACCGCACGCCGAATGAGGAACCGCAGCACGTACCCGCGGTCCGTGTTCGAGGGAGCGACTCCGTCGGCGACCAGGAACGTGGTCGCGCGCGCGTGGTCGGCGATGATGCGCCGGCGAACGAGGGCCTCGCCCGGCGCGAAGTTCGTAACCGCGCTAGGCTGCGCCGCGACGAGATCGACGAACAAGTCCGTCTCGTACATCGAGGCTTTGCCGTTGCCCGCAGCCAGCATGCGTTCGAAACCGGCGCCGGTGTCGATCGCGGTGCGCGGCAAGTCGCTCAGCGTCCCGTCGGAGGTGCGATTGAACTGCTGAAAGACGAGATTCCAAATCTCGACGAAGCGCGCGCCCAGGTTCGGTCCACGATCGTCGGGACCGCTGGCGTGCGCGGCGCCATTATCGTAGAAGATCTCGCTGCACGGCCCGCACGGTCCGGTCGCGCCCATCGTCCAGAAGTTATCCTCGTCGAAGCGCGTGATCCGCGAGGAGACCAAACCGACTTCATATTCCCAAAGTCGCGCGGCCTCGTCGTCCGAGGTGTGAATCGTGACGAACAAACGGTCTTCGTCGAGTTTGAGCTGCTGCGTGAGATATTCCCACGCGAACAGAATCGCCTCGCGCTTGTAGTAATCGCCGAACGAGAAGTTTCCGAGCATCTCGAGGAACGTGCCGTGCCGCCCCGTCCGCCCGACGTTTTCGATGTCGCTTTTGGCGCCCGCGACGCGCAGGCAGCGCTGCACCGTGACCGCCCTCGGGGCGGGCGCGGGCGCTTCACCCAAGAACACCGGGACGAACTGCTCCATTCCCGCGATCGTGAACAACGTGGTCGACATCGCATCGGGAATGAGGGACGCGGGCGCCAGATGCCGGTGCCCCTTGGAAATGAAAAAGTCGACAAACGACGCGCGAAGTTCTTGGCTTGTCATAACGGTCGCGTCCCCTTCGGAAAACCTCCGCCGGGAGCCTCGACGACGGGCTGACCTCGCCCGGGGAGGCAAGCTTCCCACCACGCCGCATTCGAACCGCTCGCGAACCTTCTGACGCGCTTGGCCGACCGAATCGCCCGAGACCATCGAGCAGCTCTCGGGTCTCCTACGGCGCCCCCGCCGCCGCAACAAAGAACTCGTCCGCTAAGGTGATGACGCTCGAAGACGTGTGCCACCTTGCGTGCACAGCGCTCGAGGGGATCGGAACGTCACCGCTACGATGACTTCTTCGCGTTAAAGGCCGCCGTCGGCGTCGCGCAGCGTCATAAGCGTTTGCCTTAGAACGTATACGCAACTGGAGTGAGCGCAAGCACGCAACCGAACGATCCCGCGAGTTCAACCGGCGCCTTGCGCTTGATGGTCCGCATTCAAAGACAAGGGCGATATGAGCGCGCAGCCGTGCGTGGGGCGGAACGTGCTATTCTTTAAGGACGGCTTTTAGCTTTTCTAGCGCTTTTTGCTGCAGGCGGGAGACGTGCATCTGCGAGACGTTAAGGCGCTTGGCGATCTCGGTCTGCGAGACGCTCTCGTAGAAACGGAGGAACAGGATGATGCGCTCGCGACGCGTCAGAACCTCGAACGCGCGCTCGAGATTCGCTTTATCTTCGAGGATCTCGAGCCCGGCGTCGTTGTGACCGACGTAGTCGGCGAGCGTGTGTGATTTTTTGTCCCCTTCACCCGAGACTTCGGTATCGAGCGAGAGCAAGTTATACGCCTGGCCGAGTTCTTGTGCTTCGAGGATGTCTTCTTGCGTTGTGCCTAACTGTTCGGCGAGTTCGCCGACCGTCGGCGAGCGGCCCAACTTGACGGTCAGCTTCTCGATCGTCCGGTTGACGCTAAGATTGAGTTCTTGAAGGCGGCGCGGTACTTTGACCGCCCAGCCTTTGTCACGGAAGTAGCGCTTGATCTCGCCGACGATCGTCGGGGTCGCGTACGTCGTGAACTCGACGCCGCGGCTCAGGTCAAAACGGTCGATTGCCTTGAGCAATCCAACCGTCCCGACCTGGATGAGGTCGTCGAGCGCTTCGCCACGATTCGAAAACTTCACGGCCAGGTAGCGAACGAGATTGAGGTGTGCGACGACGAGATCGCTGCGCAGGCGTGCGTAGTCAGCTTCGGTTTGCACCGACCGGTCGCCACGTTCGCGCGCGACGCGCACCCCGGCGAAGTCCCCGAATGCCTCGCGCGCCCGACGCCGATCCCACCGTTCGCCGTCCTCGACGGATCTTGTGCTCACCGGTTACGCGCCGACGCGCTTGGTCATCACGAGTTCCGTCGGACCGTTCGCGGTGGGTTCGAACGCGACGTGGTCCATTAGCGATTCGATAATGAAAATCCCGAGGCCGCCGGCGTCGCCGGCCGGTTCCCCGACCGCGCGCGGGCGTTGCGGGGGCAGATCGAAGCAGTGGTCGCGCACGATCAGCCGCAAGAGATCCGGTTCGGCCTCGCACACGATATCGATCGATGCGTTGCCGTTCGTGTGCCGAATGCAGTTGGTGCACGCTTCGGCAATTGCAAGTTTGAGATCCTCGATGTCCTCGACCGAAAACGCCAAGCGGTTGGCCACGGCCGCTACCGCCAAGCGCGCGACCGCGACCCACTCGGCCTTGCGCGGAATGCGAAGTTCGACGGTCTCGATCCGGCCGACCGCGGCAGTCGCGGCGTTCACACGAGCGCTTTCTTCGCGTCCTGCTCGTTCTCGAATATCCCGAAGATCTTTACGAGGCCTGTGATGTCGAATATCTTGCGAATCTGCGGGTTGGTGCAGACCAGGTTGACCGAGCCGCCGTGCTCGCGGACGCGCTTGAGGCCGCCGATGAGCACGCCCAGGCCCGTCGAGTCGATGTAACGCACTTTTTCGAGGTTGATGACCAGGTTGTAGTGACCCTGATCGATCAGTTCCGTGATCGCGTCTTTGACCTTCGGCGATGTGTAGACGTCGATCTCGCCGCTCAGCTCGACGACGTACGCATCGTCCTCCGACTCGCGGACCTGTACTTTGATGTCCAAAAGATTCTCCTAGGTTCTAAGGTGTTCGAGCGAGGCGCGGGTCCGAGCCGCAGCCTCGCGGCCCTCGGCTAACGCATCCTCGACGCGGCCACGCGCCCCCTCGAGGATGCGCCGCGGACCGGCACGCAAACGATCTTCGACGAGGTTTGCCGGCGCCCAGAGCAGCATCGCGGCGCCCGCTCCGACGAGCGCTCCCGTCAGCATGCCCGTCACCAGCTCGTCGAGCTCAAAGCCCGGCATCGGGACCCGGGCGTCCGGTGAAGCGGCGGAGGGTCGCTGTAATGCCGGCCAGCGCCGAGCCGAGATTCACGATCGACGGTGCGAGCGCTTCCTGCGTGAGAGTCGCCGTCTTGGTCACGTTGGCCGCCACGCCCTCGAGCGAGCCGACGACGCCCCCGAGCCGCGCCAGCGTCGAATCGGCGGTGTCGGCAATCCCACCCACGTGCGAAAGCGTCTGAGCAAGCGGCCCGGAGAGCGCGGCGAGCTGGCGGTCGACCTCGTCCAGCGTCGTCCCCACCCGCGTTAGCACACCTCCCAGCCGCAGACACGCGATGAAGACCCCGAGACCCAATAAGAACGCGCCAACGCCCACGAGGACGTCCAAAACGAGCGACCCTACGACGGGATCAAGATTCATCGCGGACCTCTTTCCTTCAACAGTCGGACCGGCCGAGCGGGCCGCCTTCATTTCTTCCCACGGAAAGGTTTCCCTCACGCAGTTCCGCTACGATTTCCGGTAGAACGTCCAGAACCCGTCCGACCTCCTGCTCGTTCGAAGCACGGCCAAGCGAGAACCTGATCGATGCGCGGGCGGCGGCGCGCTCGCCGAGCGCGATAACGGCGTGGCTCACCTGGGCCGCGCCGGCGTTGCAGGCACTTCCGTTGGACGCTGCGACCCCTTCTAGATCGAGGCGAATCGCCACCGTCGGTCCGTCGACGCCCTCGATGCCGAGGTTGAGATTGTTCGGCAAGCGCGGCGCCCGGGGTCCGTTCAAGGCGGACTGCGGAATCCGCGCGAGCAGCCCCTCGAGAAGACGGTCGCGCAGCCCGCCGATCCGCCGCGGCGTCGCCGGCATCTCGCCGAGCGCAAGTTCGAACGCGCGCGCGAAACCAACGGCGCCCGCAACGTTTTCGGTCCCTGCCCGAAGGCCGGCTTCTTGTCCGCCGCCGAGCATCTGCGCTGCCAGCGGGGTTCCCGCGCGAACGTAGAGTGCGCCAACGCCTTTCGGTCCGTAGAACTTGTGCGCCGAAAGCGAGAGCAGATCGACCCCCAACTTCGCAAGATCGAGTTCGAGCATGCCGGGCGCCTGCACCGCGTCGCTGTGAAAGACAACGTCGCGCGCGTGGGCCAACGCGGCCAGTTGCGCGATCGGGTTCACCGTTCCGTACTCGTTGTTGGCAAGCGCGATCGATGCAAATGCCGTCTCGTCGCGCAACGCGGCCGCGAAAGCCTCGGGAGCGACGCGACCTTCGGAATCGACCGGCAGGATCGTAACGTCGACGCCGTCCTCGCGTAGGCGGTCGAAAGCATGGAGGACCGCGTGGTGCTCGTTCGCCGCGGTCACGACATGGCGCGCGCGGCGCGCGCGTGCGACGCCGAGAATCGCGAGGTTGTCGGCTTCGGAACCTCCGCCCGTGAAGATGACCTCGCGCGGTCGCGCACCCAGGAGGGTCGCGACGCGTTCGCGCGCGCCGTCGAGCGCAGCTCGCGCGCGCCGACCCTCGCCGTGCAGCGAACTCGGGTTGTGGGCGACCTCGGAGAAGTACGGCAGCATCGCTTCCAGAACTTCCGAGCGCAGCGGCGTCGTCGCCGCAAAATCGAGATAGATGCGGTTCACGGCAGCGCTTTGCGGCGCTGCACGAGCCACGGCCGCAAACGCGCTTCCTCCCCTTGGCCGCCCGGTTCGAAGTACGCGCGTTCGCGCAGTCGTTCGGGTAAATACGGTTCGAGCCGCTCTGCCGGCGGCAAATCGCCCGCGGCATCGCGGGCGGCGTAGTCGGCGTGTGCGTAGCGGTAGTCGCGACCGTGCCCGAGCGCGCGCGCGAGACCGGTTGGCGCGTTGCGCAGGTTCGGCGGGACCGGATCGTTGCGCGTTCCTTCGACGTCGGCGAGCGCCGCCGAGTACGCGCGCCCGACGCTGTTGCTTTTGGGCGCAGTCGCCAGATAGAGCGTAGCGTGCGCTAGCGGGTAGAACGCTTCGGGGAGACCGACAAAGTGCGCGGCCTGCTGCGCCGCGATTGCAACCACGAGCCCACGCGAGTCGGCGAGGCCGACGTCTTCCGAGGCCAAAATGACGAGCCGGCGCGCGACGAACAGCGCGTCCTCGCCGGCGTCGATCATCCGCGCCAGCCAATAGACGGCAGCGTCCGGATCGCTGCCTCGGATCGATTTGATGAACGCGCTGATCGTGTCGTAGTGCGCGTCGCCCGTCTTGTCGTAGGTGGTCGCACGGCGCTGCAGCGCGTCGGCGACCAGCGCCGCGTCGATTCGTACCACGCCATCCGCGTTCGCGCCGGCGGACGCCGCAGCGAACTCGAGCGTCCCCAGCGCAACGCGCGCATCGCCGTTAGCCAAACCCACCAGCGCCGTGCGCGCCTCCGGCTCGAGCACCACGTTGCGCGCGCCGAGTCCGCGTTCGGCGTCGGCCAGCGCGTGGTCGACGATACGCCCGATTTCGTCGTCCTCGAGCGCGTGCAGCACGAAAACGCGCGCTCGCGAGAGCAGAGCGGAGTTGACTTCAAACGATGGATTTTCGGTGGTCGCACCGATCAGCACCAGCGTTCCGTCCTCGACGTACGGGAGCACGGCGTCCTGCTGCGCCTTGTTGAAGCGATGGATCTCGTCAATGAACAAAACACTGCGATGGCCGAGCGTCCGCGCGCGCTGCGCTTCGGCGACCGTGGCGCGTAGGTCGGCGACGCCCGCGCTGACCGCCGAAAGCGCAACGAACCGCGCGCCGGTCGCGCGCGCAATGATATCCGCCAAGGTCGTTTTCCCGGTGCCGGGCGGACCCCACAGGATCATCGAGGGCACCGTGTCGTTTTCGATCGCGCGGCGCAAGGCGTGGCCCTCGCCGACGATGTGGCTCTGGCCGGTAAACTCGGCCAACGTGCGCGGACGCATGCGCGCGGCGAGCGGGGCGGGCAACTCTTTTTCGAAGAGCCCGACTTCCGCGCTCCCGCGGCGCGCCATTAACGGTGCTTCGGCTTGGGTGACGCCGCGGCGGCAGGCACGTTCGGGGCCGGCGCTTGGGCCGGCGTGCGCACCATGACGTCGCCGTTCGCCTTCAGGTCGCCGCTCGACGTATTGTAGAGCACGTCGGCCGCGTCGAGATATTGCTCGCCGTCCTTGATGTGGACGTTGCCTCTGAGGTGCAGCGTGTTGGTGGCGTCGTCGAGGGTTCCCGAGTCGGCGGTCGCGTCGCGGTCCGCTTGAACGAAGTGCACGTGACCCGTCGCCGTGTAGAGCTTGCTCGAGGCATCGGCGTCGAGCTTATCGCAGGTCAGCGTCGAAGGATCGTTGCCGAGTTTCGAGTTGGAGTCGCCGCTCGGGCGTTGGTGGACGACGACGTTGCCGGTCGCGTGGACGATTTTCGACTTCGAGTTCCCGGTCGCGCGATCGGCGGCGACGCTCGAGCCACTGCGCGTCGCCGTGAAGCGCTTCGGAAGCGTAAACGCGCCGGTGTTCGCGTTCCAGTCGATCGTGTCGGTTTGGATTGAGTCGAAGCCGGCAAAGTTACTGCTCGCCTGCCCGGCCGCCAGCGCCCGACCGCCCAGCGCGACGCAACACGCCAGCACGACGGCCGCAAGCGGGCGAATCGGCACCCTCACGCGTTGCCCTCGGCCGACGGCCGCTCGATGCGACCCAACGTCGCTTCCAAGGTCTCCACAGTCAGTACTCCTTCACGAACGAGGCGCGGCACGCCCCCGGTGCAGTCGAGGACGCTCGAGGGTGCGCGCAGCGGCGTCGGCCCCGCGTCGACCAGCAGGTCCGCGGGCGGAAGCTCGCCGCGCGCTCCCTCTCCCGTAAACGCAGGCCGGCCGCCATAGTTCGCGCTCGTCGCCGCGAGCGGGCCGCAGCGCTCGAGAATGGCCACACACAGCGGGTGGCCGGGAACCCGGACGCCGAGCGACGGCAAGCCCGCCGTTACCGCTGGATCGACGTGACGCGGTCGAAGCACGATGACGGTGAGCGGTCCGGGCAAGAAGCTTTCGATCGCGCGCTTGGCCAGCGCGTTCCCGGCGGCGTACTCTAACGCTTCGAGCGCGCTTGCCAGGTGCAACGTCAGCGGCTTTCCGGCATCGCGAACCTTGAGCGCGTAGAGTCGGCTTACCGCCTGCGGTTGCACCGGATCGCAGCCGAGCCCGTACAGCGTGTCCGTCGGGAAGATGACCGTGCGGCCGGCAAAGACTTCTTCCGCCACGCGATCGACCAACTCCCCGGGCGGAATTGAGCCCGCCTCGAGGATCCGCATCGCCCGACGCTCCCGTTCAGATTCGAACGCGCTGACCGGTTCCGATCGCAACGCACGAAAGCGGGTCCTCGGCAACGTTTACCGGGATCCCGGAGACCTCGCCGAGGAGCGTGTCGAGTCCCGCCAACAGCGCGCCGCCTCCGGTCAGGACGATGCCGTGGTCGATGATGTCGGCGGCAAGTTCGGGCGGCGTTTTTTCGAGAACGGCCTTGACGGCCTCAACGATCGCCTGGGTCGGCTCTTGCAGCGCCTCGCGAACTTCCTCGCTCGTGATTTTCACGGTTTTGGGAAGTCCGTTGATCAGATCGCGTCCGCGGATCTCCATCGAACGTTCGGGATCGAGGCGCCAGGCGGATCCGACTTGGATCTTGATTTCTTCCGCCGTGCGCTCGCCGATCATCAAGTTATACACGCGCCGAATGTGGCGAATGATCGCTTCGTCCATCTTGTTCCCGGCAACGCGAAGCGATTGTGAGACGACGATGCCGCCCAGCGAGATGACGGCGACGTCGGTCGTGCCGCCGCCGATGTCGACGACCATGTTTCCGCGCGGACCATCGATCGGAAGCCCGGCGCCGATGGCCGCCGCCATCGGTTCTTCGATGATGTCGACGCTGCGCGCGCCGGCCAACTTGGCGGCGTCGCGAACGGCGCGCTCTTCGACGCTCGTGATTTCGGCGGGGACGCAGATGACGACGGAGGGTTTCGGCCGGAAAAAGCTCATGAACGAGCCCGCGCGGGTCACCTTCTTGATGAAGTAGCTGAGCATCGCCTCGGTGACTTCGAAATCGGCGATGACGCCGTCGCGCAACGGGCGAATCGCTTGAATGTTGCTCGGCGTCCGCCCCAGCATCTGGCGTGCTTCTTCGCCGACGGCGATCGTGCGGTTGTTCCGAACGTCTTTTGCGACAACGGAGGGTTCCCGCAGCACGATGCCCTTGCCCTTGACGTAAACAAGGACGTTCGCCGTCCCCAAGTCGATCCCGATGTCCAGTGAGGTCCCCTCGGCCGGTGTACTCTACCCGGCTTAGCATTGCGCCGTAAAAAATCGCTACCGCGTGGGGCGCTCCTTTCTGCGCCCGCCCCCAGGACTCTTGGTTCCCCGAGCGAGCCGGGGCGTGCCTTCACTCAGACCTTGGGGTAGCTCGCCGTCTCGAAGGCGCCGGCCGGTTCCGTGAACGGCGCGATCCCGCTCGAGCGCTGAACTTGGCCGCCCAAGGCCGCGAGCATCTCCTCGAGCCGCTCGTAGCCGCGATCGATATATTCGAGACCGATGATCTCGGTCTCGCCCTGGGCCGCCAACCCGGCCACCACGAGCGCCGCGCCGGCACGGATGTCCGGGGCTTCGACCGGGGCGCCCGAAAGCGTCCCGCCACCCTTGATCAAGGCGGTGTTGTTTTCGATCCCAACGCGGACGTCGCCGCCCATGCGCGCCAACTCGTTCACGTATGAAAACCGCGCATTGAAGATCGTCTCTTCGATGACGCTCGAACCCGGAACCGTGCACAAAAACGCCAACATCTGCGGCTGCAGATCCGTCGGAAATCCGGGATACGGAGCCGTCAAAATATCGGTCCCCCCGGTAACGCGCTCGGCCTGCACGCGGATCCAATCCACACCGCGCGTCACCTTCGCGCCGCACTCGGCAAGTTTTTGCGCGAGCGCGTCGACGTGCGCGGGGACGCAGCGCGTCACGGTCACGTCGCCGCGCGTTGCCGCACCGCCGACGAGCAGCGTCCCCGTGACGATCCGATCGGCGATGATTTCGTACTCGCCGCCGTGCAGTTCGCGGACGCCTTCGATCGCGATCGTGTCGCTCCCGTGACCGGCCACGCGCGCACCCATCGCGATCAAAAAGTTGGCGAGATCGACGACTTCAGGCTCCATCGCCGCGTTGCGGAGCATCGTCGTGCCGTCGGCCACGACCGCCGCCAGCATGGCGTTCTTGGTCGCGCCGACGCTCGGCGTGCGAAACTCGATCTGGGCGCCTCGCAGCCTGCCGTGCTTCACTTTCGCGATCAAGTACCCGTGCGCGTTGGAAACGTCGGCGCCGAGCGCGCGAAACGCTTGCTCGTGCATGTCGGTCGCGCGCGTCCCCAGAATGCAGCCGCCGGGCAACGGGACCTCGGCTTCGCCGAAGCGCCCGAGCAGCGGTCCGACGAGGTCGAACGAAGCGGCCAGCTTGCGCACGAGCGTATACGGCGCGCGGTGCGAGGCGACGTTCGACGAGTCGATCGTAATCGTGCCGTGTCCCTCGGAGCGCAGCCGCGCCCCGAGCGCTTCGAGGAGCGA
>JBDTCF010000012.1:0-5061 GCA_039923715.1 Vulcanimicrobiaceae bacterium | reverse complement strand
ATCGCCGCCAGCCGAACCAACGCTTCGCCCCGACCGGTAGCCGGTTGAGGAACGTCCTCGAGTAGGAGAACTTCGGGGCCGCCGGCCGCGGCGACGCGGATCGCCTTCATCAGGCGGCGTCGGCGGGCTGGACCGCTTTGCTGGTTGCACCCGATAGCCGAGTCGAGAGCCAGTGCAACACCGATTCGCGCGTGATCAGGCCCACCAAATCGCCGGCCGCGTCGACCACGGCGAGCGCTTGAGAGCCGTCGCGCGACATCTGCGCCAAGGCTTCGCGCGCGTCGTCCCCGGCCGCCAGGGTGGGCGTCGCTTCGAGGCGCGTCATGATCGCCGTGACGTAGGTCGCCGGGAACTGATCGGGTGGCAGCTTTGCAAGGTCGTCGATCGCGACGAACCCGATGAAGCGCTCTCCGAGGTAGACGGGAAGCACGCGCGTTTGCGTTTCGCGCATCGTCGCAAACGCGCGTTCGACCGTCGCGTCGGCGGGCACGCGCGGGGTCGTCGGTGCGGTAAGTTCGCTTGCGACGTGACCCACCAGCGCGCCCTGGAGTTCGGACTGCCGCCGCTCTGCGTTCCCGGCCTGCAGCAAGAACCAGCCGATGAACGTCGTCCACAAGCCACCGCCGAATCCGGTGAGCAGCGTGACGCCGATGCCGTACACGATCAAGCCGCCGGCGAGTACCGCGCCGATGTTGGCGGCGATGCGCGTCGCCCGCAGCCGGTCGCCGGTCGCGCGCCACACCAGTGCGTGGAGCACCCGCCCGCCATCGAGTGGGAACGCCGGCAAGATGTTGAAGATCGCGAGCACGATGTTGGCGAACGCCAGATACGAGATGACCAGGCCGATCGCCGAGGACGGCCCCAACGCGAGCGCCAGGCCCCAAAAGCCGAGCCCGAGGACCAGACTCGCGAGCGGCCCAACCGCGGAAATCCACGCCTCGGTCGGCGCCGAGCGCGGCTCGCCTTCGAACGTCGAAACGCCGCCGAAGATGAACAGCGTAATGCCGCGAACCGGCACGCCGCGCTTGCGCGCGAGCAGCGAGTGCGCGAGTTCGTGGAGCAAGACGCTGGCGAAGAAGAGCAGTGAGGCGATCGCGCCGAGCAAGACGCGTTGTCCGGGCGCGAGCGCGATTCCGCGTAACGGTCCGAAGTCGCTGGCGATCGACCACGCCACGAGCGCGAACACGAAGAGCCAGCTCAAACTGACCGTGATTTCGATGCCGAAAATCTTCCCGATTTTCACGAGCGGATCCGGCGCGGATCGATCGCGCGATTACGAACGAGCCGCGTTCGGGAAAGCCGGTCGTGGGCCTGAATCCGGAAGATGAAGTAGAACGGAATGAGCGGCACCATCGAAAGCATGGCGGCTGCTAAGGCGTACCTCCAGATGGCGCGGGCGACGCCAACCCGCTCGAATCCCATCGTCACGACCCGCAGTTCCGCGACCATCATGCCTAAGGTCTGACCGCAGATCGCGACGAGCAGCGTCCCATAGACCAGGAAACCAAAAACGGCGACGACCGAGGGGCTCGCAAAGCTGAAGGAGACGCCGTGCTGCGAGAGCCAGTGTGCGAGCGACTGCAGCGGACTCGCCGGGAGCGCGAGCGACAGCTCTCGCATGGCGTTGGTCGCATCCGCTGCTTTCGTCGGTTCGACTTTATACTCGACGCCGGCGGACGCCGTCTTGAGGATCGTCCCGACCAGGAACAAGTCGATCGCGGTCGCGATCGCGCGACGGTAGTTTGGAGCGCAGTCGCGCTTCATCACGCGGCCGCCGGATTCGTGGGGCGGCTCGTCGCTGACCAGCGGCGCGCGTGGCCGCCCGAGCGCTTCGCGCCAGGTGCGCGCCAGCGGGCCTCCGGCGAACGCGGCCAGCGCGGCGATCCGATTCGTTGCGTACGGGGTGCCGGATATCCATTCGCCCATCCGCAGCGACGGTTCGGCCTCGATCTCGCGCCGCTGCTCGGCCAGCACGCTCATATCGACGCGTCGCCCCAAGCTGTGGAACGTCGTGATCGAGATTGCCGAAATCGCGTCCGCGATGTTCGGGGTACAGAGTAAACCGACGCGGTCCGCGGTGTATTCGGTGCGCCGCAGCCAGGCGCCGAACACGAGCGCGACCGCCGGGTTCTCGCGCCCCGAAGCGCTCAGCAGCGAGGAAAGCCGGGTGTGTCCGGCGGCGATGTGCGCCAGCTCGCGGGCGATCAAAAAGCGGAGTTCGTTGGGGCGCAGGTGCTCGAAGTACTGGCTCGAGATGATCAGCGCGTAGGGTTCACCCGTTCCGACCGCGGCAATCGGCACGAAGACGTCGTCGCGCGCGAAGATCTGCGGTGGCGCGATGCCCAGGCGCGCAGCGGTCTCTTCGACGATCGCGTAGACCTCAGGAAACTGCCGCTCGTGAATGCGCACGCTGCTTCCGAGCAAGCGTCCGCGCGAAATCGAGACGTAGACCATTCCGGCGACCACGAGGAGCGCGAACTCCGAAACGCTCACGCTCTTGAAGAGAAGGCCGACGAGCCCGATCGTGAGCGGTGCGCACAGCAGGCACGTCCACAGCATGGCCTTTTCGCGCGGGACGCGCAGCGAGTGCGGGCCGCGGAACAAGACCGGTTCCTCCGGTGGCGCAGAGACCGGGGCTGCGCGGCCCCTTCCGGCGGCGGGGCCGGTCCCGGCCGCAAACGGACGATCCATGGCACGAGGGTTCCCCGGGTCACCCTCGCCATCCCATCCGTGGGAGCGCGTGAATTCCCCGCCTCCTGCAGGTCACTCGCGCTTTTCCGAGCCGTGGGCGAACCCCTTGACGGCCCGGGAAAACATGCTATTATACTAGTGTACTAGTTCAACAGCACGTTAGGAGAACGACATGGCCAACCCGAACCGCCCCGTCCCGAACCCAAGCCCCGCGAGCCCCACCGTCCTGCGCACCACCCGCTCCGCCCAGCTGTTCCCCGGCTGGGGCGTCCGGATCTAGCGACAGAACTCCAGGCTGATGCCCGCCATTTTCACGGTCGACCCGAGCAGCGGTGTCCCGATCTACCTGCAGGTCATCGAGCAGGTAAAGCGGGCCGTCGTACTCGGCGCGCTCGCCCCCGGCGAGCAGCTTCCAACCGTGAAGGCGCTCGCCGTCGAGCTTACGGTGAACCCGAACACCGTTGCCCGCGCGTATCGCGATCTCGAACGTGAGGCGATCATCGAGACAAGCCCCGGCCGCGGTTCCTTCGTGCGGACGGGCGGCACGGTCCACGACGCTCTCGAGGCGCTCGACGCCGTCGTTTTGCGCGGCCTTACGGACGCCGTCCGCGAGGCGAAATCGCTCGGCTTGGATCGTCCGGCGCTTGAAGCGTTGGTCCGCAAGGCGCTCGACCGCTGGTACTCCACCAACCATCAGAAAGAAGAATCGTGAACCCTGCGATTGCGATCGACCACCTGACGAAACGTTACGGCGACGTCGCGGCGGTCGATGACGTGACCCTTGCGGTGCCTCGCGGCTCGGTTTGTGGTTTGCTCGGACCGAACGGTTCGGGGAAGACGACGACCTTCAAATGTCTGCTCGGCTTTGCGCGGCCCAACGGCGGCTCGATTGCGATCGACGGTAAACCGCTCGAGCCGCAAACGTTCGAGCGCCTCGTATACGTCCCCGAACGGCCGGCGCTCTACGAAAGCATGAGCGTTGCGCAGCACCTAGAACTTCAGCGCCGCTCGTATAAGCATTACGACGCCGCGCGCGCCGCCGAACTGATCGCGCGCTTCGGTCTCGACCAACGCAAACGCGTCGAGCGGCTCAGCAAAGGACAACACACGGCGCTGGCGCTGGTGCTCGCGTTTTCGATTCGGCCGGAGTTATTCGTGCTCGACGAACCGGCGAGCGGGTTGGATCCGATCTTCCAGCGCGTCGTGCTCGACCTGATCATCGAGGCCGCCGCCGGCGGCGCGACGGTGCTGTTTTCCTCCCACCAGATCGGCCAGGTCGAGCGTGCCGCCGACCGCGTCGCAATTCTGTTGCGCGGGCGGCTCGTGCTCGACGACGACGTCGACGACCTGCGTGCCGGCGAGAAGGTCGTGGAGGCGATTTTCGAGCACGCGATTCCGAGCCTGGACGGGCTCGGCAGCGACGTGCGCATTCGCCGCACCGAACGCTCCGGCCGCATGTTGCGTGTCTACGTCCACGCCGAGAGCGCTGCCGTTGCCGCGCGCATCGAGCAACTCGGGGCGAAGAGCGTCACGACGCGCGATGTCGGGCTCGAGGAAATATTCATGAACGTCGTCGCGGCCGATCGGCCGACGAATCTGGGAGTCGAGTGATGGTGTACCCCGAATATCTGCGCGTTCGGCGCGTGCTGCGAACCGTCTTGATCGTCGTGGTGGTCGGGACGCTGCTGGCGTTGATCGTCCTGGCGCTAACGCGTGGCCACTGGGGCAGCGTGTCGTTCAACGACGGGGCTTCGGTTCGAATCGATAGCCACGCCGCAGGAGCGCATCGCGTTAGCCTGTACGAAGCGCTGGCAAGCAAAGGCGTGCGTATCCCCATCGCAGCCTTGATCGGAATCGCCGGCTTGTTTTCGGCCATCGTGGCGACCGTTCTCGGAACGTCGCTGAACCGCGAGAACGAAACCCTCGCGACCATCTGGACCAAGCCGGCCGCTCGCTTTCGCATCGCGCTGGCATACGCCGGCGTCGACGCCGTCGGCATCTTGGCGGCAGGCGCGATCTCCGTCGTGATCGGCGTGCTCTCAATCCTCGCGTTTCTCGGCGTCTTACCGCTGCTAACCTTCGGGAACGGGACGCTGCAGACGCTCTTGCTCGTAACCGGCTTCGCTTTCGCGACGTACGGGACGATTTCTGCGCTCACGTCGTGGACCCGCCGCAGCGGCGGAATCGTCGCCGGCTTGTTCTGGCCAATCGGGCTTCTGATTTACGGAATGATGGCGGTCTCTGTCCCCGAAGGCGTGCACGCCACGGTCGTCGCCATCAACTTTCTCAATCCGCTCGCGTACCTTGGGACCGTCTCCGATAAGGGCGTGCAATCGCTCCTGCCGGTTGCGTTGAACGCGCGCATCGGAC
>JBDTCF010000011.1:0-7730 GCA_039923715.1 Vulcanimicrobiaceae bacterium | reverse complement strand
CATGTGCCCGGGCGTGTGAAACGGCACGACGCCGGAATCGACGTAGTCCATCAGGGCATCGAAGTAAGGCGTCCGCGTCTGATCCACGACCCGCCGCGTTTGGGAGAACGCCCGACCCGTCCTGTTGGAGCGCGCGCGAAGGGCCGCGCCCGAGCCTGCGCCAACGAATCGACGCATGATCGAACGGTCGACCTCCCTAGCGTCGCTGCCCGCGTGGGCTCGCACGATAACGCTCGTGCTCGCGGGCTCGGCCCTGATGGCGCTCTCGGCGCAGGTTTCAATTCCGCTTCCGTTTTCACCGGTCCCGATCAGCGGCCAGACCTTCGGCGTCGTCTTGGTCGTGGCGCTCCTCGGCACGCGGCAAGCGACGCTTGCGATGATTGCGTACCTGATCGAAGGCGCGAGCGGGCTGCCGGTGTTCGCCGAACACGCCGGTGGAGCGCTGTGGTTGCTCGGGCCGAGCGCGGGGTACCTATGGTCGTTCCCCCTCGCCGCCTACGTAACGGGTTGGTTGCTTGACCGCGGGCTGAGTCGCACCTTCGCCGGGCGGCTCGCAGCGGTCGCGACTGGAACCGCTGCGGTGTTCGCGTTCGGGTGGGCGTGGCTAGCGCACGTGCTGGCGAACCCCGCTACCGCGCTTGCGCTGGGCGTCGTGCCGTTCGTCGTCGGGGACGTCGTCAAGACCCTCCTCGCAGCAGCCATCATGCCGGCCCTCGGCCTCCGAGCCGCGCGCAAGTCCTAACCCGCCGCGTCACGACCGCGCGCGCCAGGCTACTCGACGCGGTCTTCGATCGAGACGTTGTAGAGGAATAAGAACTTGTGCCACTCGTCGGGGAGGGTATTGCGTTTGACCTGAATCCACGGGATGTACTTGGGCGTGCGCGGTTTGCGGCGCAATGCCATGTTGGAGTGTTCGGGCGAGCGGTTGTTCTTGCGATTGTTGCAGCGCATGCATGCGCACACGAGATTCTCCCACGTCGAGGGTCCGCGCTTACTGCGCGGGATCACGTGATCGACGGTCATCAGCCGATCGCCCTTCATCCCACAGTACTGACAGGTGTAGTCGTCGCGCAACAAGATGTTCTTCTTCGTGAGTGCGACCTTCTGCATCGGACGGCGAATATAGTACAGCATGCGAATGATCGAGGGCATCCGCATTTCGAAACTCGGCGAGGAGAGCAGCCGCTCGCGCCCGTGGACGAGTTCGGCCTTGCCCGCGAACAGCAACTTAACGGCACGCTGAAAGCTCGTGATGTTCAGCGCTTCGTAGGTGAAGTTGAGAACGAGGACGTCGCTCACCCGCGCCATCCCATCCGTGGGAGCGCGTGAATTCCCCGCGTCCTGCGGGTCACCCGCGCCATCCTGCGTGAATCCCCACCTGCGTCCGAACGAAAAAACGAGGCATGTCAGGTGCCTCGCTTGCGAACGACGGCCATCCGGGCTTCCGTGAGGAGCCCGGAGAGCGCTGCGTGCTGCTCCGGCCTCAGGCGAGGTCGTATGCGGTCGAACGCACCGCCTGCCACGTCCAGCGCGATTTCGGCCGATGGAATGTCGGGCTCGGTACCGTCCGAGGGTTCGAGGTACGCCGTTGCCGTGAGCACAAGGGTCACGACGAACTCGCCGAGGACGTCCTCGACCGGCGGAACGTGGGTGACCGTCAGCGACTCAGGCATCGCAACGAACCACTACGCCATCGCACGTGGTTTTCCCCATCGAGCCGGCCGACCGATGCGCGGACGCTCGAACGGTCCCCTTCGCGGCGGCCCCGGTACGATACCACCTCGGCTCGCGTTCTCTTCGCGTTCGAGGCCGATCAGCCGGTTCTGCGATTCTACCTGCTCGCGAGCAGCGAGAGGAAGTAACGATGAACGCGCGGGTCGGAGGTCAGCTCGGGATGAAACGACGTCCCGAGCACGTTGCCCGCGCGCACCATCACGGGATGTCCCTCGCGCTGGGCTAGGACCTCGACGCCGGGACCGACGCGCTCGACCCACGGAGCGCGAATGAAGATCGCCGGAAACGGCTCGCTTCCCAGAACCGGAATCGAAAGCGGAATCTCGGCGGATTCGATCTGACGCCCAAACGCATTGCGCCGGATGGTGACATCGATCAGACCGAGTGTCGTCTGATCCGAGTCCGCGACGTCATGCGCGGCGAGGATGAACCCCATGCACGTCCCCCAAAGCGGCATTCCGGCACGCGTGCGAATGCGAATCGGCTCGTTCAGTCCGAAGCGCTCGAGCAGCCGGACGACCGTCGTCGATTCGCCCCCGGGAATCACGAGCGCGTCGACCGCTTCGAGTTGCTCCGGCGTCTTGACTGCCAGCGCTCGCGCGCCGGCTCGTTCGAGTGCGAGCGCGTGTTCGTCGACGTCGCCCTGCAGGCTCAACACGCCGACCGCGGGCCGCACTAGTTGCCGCGGGCGGCCAGAAGTTGCGCGGGTTGCAGCGTGCGGATGTCGAGGCCATCCATCGCCTTGGCCTGCTCGGGAATCGACTGGTGCGCGCGCAGCACGACCTGCGGATCGTTCCAGTGCGTCGTGGCATCGACGATCGCACGCGCGAACGCCGCCGGGTCGGTCGATTTAAAAATTCCGCTGCCCACGAAGATGCCCTCGGCGCCAAGCGACATCATCAGCGCAGCGTCGGCCGGCGTCGCGACACCGCCTGCGCAAAACAGAACGACTGGGAGCCTCTTGTGCTCCGCGACCTGCTGCACGAGTTCGAGCGGCGCACCGAGATCGCGCGCGCGAGCAACCAATTCTTCCTTCGGGCACCCTGCGAGTTCGGCGACGCCGTCGCGGATCGCACGCATGTGGCGGACCGCTTCGACGATGTTTCCCGAGCCGGCCTCACCCTTGCTGCGAATCATGGCCGCGCCCTCGGCAATCCGGCGGAGCGCTTCTCCGAGATCGCGCGCACCGCAAACGAAGGGAATCCTGTAGCGCTGCTTGTCGAGATGATACTTGTCGTCAGCCGGAGTCAGCACTTCGGACTCGTCGACGTAGTCGACGCCGAGCGCTTCGAGCTGGCACGCTTCACCGGCGTGGCCGATGCGCACCTTGGCCATCACGGGGATCGTGACGGCTTCCATGATGCGCGCGATCAACGCCGGATGGCTCATGCGCGCCACCCCACCGTCGGCGCGAATGTCGGCCGGAATGCGCTCGAGCGCCATCACCGCGACCGCGCCGGCCTCCTGGGCCACCTTTGCCTGCTCCGGGGTGACGACGTCCATGATGACGCCCCCCTTAAGCATCTGCGCCAGCCCGCGCTTGACCGTTGCCGTTGCCGTTGCCGTCGCCGCCTGTCGTTCCACGTCTGCCCCGCATTCTGCCGTTAGAGTACGCTGTGTTCCTATCATATCAGGCGTGTTGAAGCATGACATTAGGAACGCCAACGGAGCCGGAGTTAGGGAGTTTCGGCCGGCGGAGGCGGCACGTCTCCGCCCGCCGGCGTTGGTTCGCTCGAAGGCTCTCGAGTAGCGTGCGTAACCAGAGGAATCGGCAGCGGCGGCGAGGTGTACTTTGATTTGAGGGGCGTTGGCGTCGCCGTGGGAACCGGAGGCGCCGGCGTCCGGATCGGAACCGCGGTCGCTACGAAGGTCGGTTCGGGAGCGGGGGTCGGTGGTGGAGGCGGGGTGATTCGCGGATCGGGAAACGCGGGGTCGGTCGCAATGCTGACGGCCTGCTCGTGCCGCCAATTGGCACCGGGCGGAGCGTTCGTCTGGAGGTCCTGCGGTGGGACCACCGGCGTTGCCCCAATGGCCGGGCCGCGCTCGATCGCACTGCCCAGGACGTGGTTTCCCATCTCGTTCCCGATCAGGATCGCGACGATGAGGGTCGCAGTCGCCGCCAGCAAGGTCAGGACGAGGTTCGCGCGCGGCCCCATCAGCGCACCTCGACCCCGGCCGGTACCGCCGTCCGCTCGTCGGGGGCGCCGGCTGCCGCTTCGAACTCGCGTGGATGCCCGATCGTCAGCGCCATCAATTCGCCCGCTTCCAGGCGACGCTGCTGCGTAGTGCCACGGAACTCGAGCGCGACGGAGCGCGCTTCGTCGGCCAGATTGCATAGGAAAATTCGCACGCCGTTCCCTTCGTCTTCAAAGGCGACGGCTCCGACCTCGATCGGCGAGGTCGTTACTTCGTCGCTGACGTCGAGGCCGGCATAGACGCAACGGTAGGGGTCTTCGGCCGAAGCGTCGGCCATGTCGCCGTAGATCGTCCCGCGCCGCGCGTCGATCACGTACGTGCAGCGCCGGCCGCCCCAGTGGACGCGCACCCCAGCGGTCCAGGCCCAGCCCGGCGGAATGAGCGGCGAGAAGTGCGGCCGCCCGCTTGTTCGGTAGCCGTCCAGGCCACAGACCGTTTCGGCCACCGCCCACAGGTACTTGGCCCCCGTCCAGGGCGAGAGGTACATCCCGCGGTTTGTTTGCGAGCCGCCGTCGAACCACTCCGCGAACTGGCCGGGGACCGTGTTACGGGCCGCGCCGGCCTCCATCGAGCGGGCGATCGCTTCCAAGAACCCCGTCGCCTCGGGAACGAATCCGTTGCGCGCGAGCGCAACCACGAACCACAGGGTGAGATCGGGCCAGATGCCGCCGAGCAACCCGAAGCCGTGCGAGGGGAAGTACCACGAGTCGGCCGTGGATATCGTGCGGAGCCCGACCGGCGTCACGAAGTCGGCGTCCAGCAGCCGCCGCAAGATCGCGCGCCTGCGCTCGGAGTCGGCCACGCCGAAGAGTACCGGGAAAATCTCGTCGGCGGTAAAGTCGTCCTGATAGTTCTGATCTTTGTCGTAGTTGAGCACGAACGCCCCGACGTCGGCATCGAAGAGGTGGGTCATCATCTTCTCGCGCAACGTCCGCGCTTCGTCCGCGTAACGTGCCCAGTGCTCGCGATCGCCCGCCACCGCGCACAACGTAGCGGCCGCTTCGAGCGCGAACACGGATTCAGCGTTGATTTCGGTTACCGCACCGTCCAGCGTGTAGTACGGAATGATGTTCCGCCAGGAGGTGATTCCGTACATGTCGACGCCCTTGGCGTTGCAAAAGACGAGACCGTTTCGATCGCGCTGCGAAAGCAGGTAGTCTGCGACCCGAATCGCAAGCGGCAGAATTTGGGCGACCCACGCGTCGTCCAGCGTCGCGTTGTAGTGGTGAAGCAGCGCGATGAGATGCAGCGGCGTGTCGTCGTTGATGTTGAGATCGTATGAGGTGCGAAAACCGCTGACGCCGCGGACGTATTCCACGACTTGCCCCGATTCCTCAACGAACCGATTGAAGACGTCGAGCGCGTTGCGACTGAAGCCGGGAATGAAGTAGTCGAAGCCGTGCACGAACCAAGACGTGTCGCGCGAGACCAAAATGTCCGACGGCGGCGAATTCGTCGACCCCCAGCCCTGCGGATACTCCTTGACGATTCGCAGCATGTTGGCTTTCGCCCAAACGACGCCACGGCTGACCTCGGGCGAGGGCGTCATCAAGCGCGCATCAGAAAGGGACGCGGCGTAGAAGCGCTGCGTTTCGTGCAGCGCCCGGGCATTGGCCAAAAGGCGCTCGAAGGTCGAGAGCGCCTCCGCCTCGCCGCGGCGATCGAACGCGACCGCCAGGCGCAACCCCTCGCGCGCGTTTGGGCCGACGCGCAGGTGAAACTCGAGCGCGCCGAAGATGCGTCCGCCGGAGACGTCGGCCAACCGCGGCGTAACCTCGTTGAGGCCGCTCGCGTTATCGAGGCCGCCGCGACCCATGGCCTGGACGAGGACCTGTTCGCGCGCCGCAACCCGCAGCGCGTCGGGCACGCGCGAACCACCCCAGAACCGCGCCGCACCCGTCGCCTCGTTCACGACTCGAATGTTCCGCTCGTTGACGTGCGCCCGCACTTCACGCTCGGGCTCGCCGTAGAAGCGCTGCCCCACCAGCAGCGCCCAGGGAAAGACGACCACGTCGAGTGGAAGTGCCGAGGCGTTGTGGACGGTGAGGTCGACGACGAACGCGACGTCGCGCTCGTGGTGCGCGCCGTGCGGAACGTAGAACGCTTCGGTGACGCGAACGCGATCGTCGAGCACGATCTCCGCGATCTGCGCGTACGGTAGAAACGTGAATTCGCGTTCGACCTGATGCGGAAACCAGGTGCGCGCGCGGTCGGGTAACCGATAGGCGATCTGATGCGCTCCGAAGATGATCTGATCGGTGTCCGCATCCCAGAGTCCGCGAATGCCGCCCTTCGGCGTGCTGCTTGCGAAGGTCTTGTAGTTTCCGAGGGTCAGGCCGAAAGGCGTCTCGCGCTCGTGCAGGACGTACGCGCAAAACTCGTTGTGCTGGGCATCGTAGCTGACGGTCATGTGCGTGCCGGGGTCTTGCCGCTCGGGGTCGCGGGTTCTTGCCGACCTCGGGCAGGAAGCACGAAGTCCTTAGCGCACCGAGGCCCTGGTGCTGGTCCTGCGTGCTCCCGCGAAGGTCAACCTGACGCTCGAGGTCCTGGCGCGCCGCGCCGACGGCTATCACGCCCTGCGCAGCGTCATGGTGCCGATCGGTCTGTACGACGAGATCCGGCTCGAACCATCGGCCGCACCGGCGTTCTTCGCGAGCGACGCCGCGCTCGGCGTCGACAACTCGGTCTCGCGCGCGCTCGAGGCGGTCGAGGCGCGGCCCTATCGCGTCACGCTTGAGAAGCGCATCCCGGCGGGCGCCGGCCTCGGCGGCGGCTCGAGCGACGCTGCGAGCGTGCTGGCGGCGGCCTCGGAGGGTCGGCTCGGCGGCATTCCCGAGCGCGACTGGCTTGCGACCGCGCGCACCCTGGGCTCGGACGTCCCGTTTTTCTTGACCGGAACGGCGGCGCTCGTCGAAGGGACGGGGGAGCGCGTCACCGCGCTCGGTGCGCTGCCCCCCTGGTGGGTCGTCGTCGTTCGTCCGAAGGTCGCCATAGCCACCGCGGAGGCGTACCGTATGTTGGCAGAACGGCGCGAACGCGAGCCGATTCCGAGCGGCAACCGCGCCGCGAGCGTCAGCCTGGCGCTGCTCTCCGCGTTGCAGCGCGGAGCGTTCACGGACGTCGTCGCGCTCGCATCGAACGACTTCCACGAACCGACCGTCGAGCGTTTTCCGGAAATCGCGCGCGCGCACGGCGCGCTCGCGTCGGCCGGCGCGACGAGGTCGCTCCTTTCGGGTTCGGGCTCGTGTCTGTTCGCGCTCTGCTGCGACGAACTCACCGCTCGCGCTTTGGCGAAACGCGTCGATCGAGCGGCGGTCGCGGACGTCTACGTCGCGCCGTTCGTCGCAAGCGAGCGGTGGCGCTAGTGGGCATGCACGCCTGAACGCGGTCGTGCTGGCCGGCGGCGGCGCGGATGCGGTGAGCGCGCTTCAAGCGAGCGCGCCGAACAAAGCGTTCGTGCGGATCGCGGGTCGCGCGCTGGTCGGCCGAACCATCGAGGGCCTGCGCGGAACGCCGCGAATCGGCCGCATCGTCGTCGTCGCGCCGGCCGGCTCCCACGGCGATCCGGCGCTGGCCGGGGCCGACGAACGTCGCGACGACGGAGCGCGCATGACGGACAGCTTGCGTTCGGGTCTCCGCGGCGCGCCCGCCGACGAACTGCTCGCGATCGTCGCCTCGGATTTACCGATCTTGAGCGCCGCCGCCGTAGACGACTTCCTCGACCGCGCGGAAAGCAGCGGCGCCGATGTCGTCTACGCGTGCGTCGAACGGCGCACGCACGCCAGTCGCTTTCCCGAGGT
>JBDTCF010000010.1:0-5220 GCA_039923715.1 Vulcanimicrobiaceae bacterium | reverse complement strand
CCTCGCTGGTCGAACAGTACGATGCGATACGCTTTGGGATCGAAAAAACGTCGCTGGCCCGGCGAGCAGCCTGAACCGGGTCCGCCATGCAAACAGAGCGCTGCTCGGCCGTTGGGGTTACCGCAAGACTCCCAGTAAACCCGATGGCCATCAGTTACGTCGAGCATGCCGCTATCGTAAGGTTCAAGCGCTGGGAACCGGTCCTGCATCACGTAAGGCTTCGACGTCAAGCAGCGTTCTCGTGCCGCTTCTATTCCAATACAGGACCTTTTTGGGAATAGCTAACGAGTTTCGATCAAGGCGGCTACCCGTGTCCCTGAAGTCCTGTTTTCGAAAAACCAATGCATGGGACAATCGAATCGCGATGAGCGTACTTTGCCGGGAGTCCCAAATCGTTACGTTAGGCGCTGCGGGCGGATCGCGCGATACTCTTCGATCCAGGCGTGGGTCGTGAGTAGTTCGCTGCCGCGGCGGACGGTGCGCAGGCGGCCGCGTTGCGCCGCCTTGTAAAACGCGGCGCGTTCCCTCGGAGCGGCGGCTTCGGTTAGGCGTACGAGTTGTTGGTCCGGGTCGGACGCGGACACCAGCCTGGCAAGCCCAGCGACCAGCACGCGCGTGAGCAGCGCGGCCAGCGGCCCCAGGTCGCTCGAATCGGCTTGCCGGAGCGCAGCGCGGAAACGCGCTGCGTCGCGCGGAGCGACGGCAAACGGCGGTAGCCCGAGCCGCCGCAGTAGCAGGTTAACGACCAGGCGAGCGACCCTGCCGTTTGCAAACGCGAAGGGCTGGATGCGGGTAAAGCGTTCGAGGGCTGCCGCAACCCACTTGGCCGGGGATTCCCCCTCGGTCGGGCCGTGCGCGAAGCGCTCGACGAAGGCCGTCAGCTCGAAGTTGATGAGCCAAGGCGGCGGCGAGATCATCCCGTCTGCAAAAGCCGAATGGGCGGTGCTCCGCCAGGGGCTCACCTCGCGCGGGCGGGCGCCCGTGCGACGGTCAAGCGGCGTCCCCACCCGGGCGTGTAGGTCGGCGATCTCGTCCAGCTTGAGGAACGCGTGTCCTCGACGGTCGCCGACGGCGGCTTGGCCCGCAATCCAGGCCGCGGCATCGGCGTAGCCGACGACGATCAGATAGTCGACCAGCCGATGCTCGCCCAATGCTTGCCCGCGTTCGACCAGGGCGCGCACCTCCACAGGATCGAGCGCCGCACCCGCCAGCCGCGCCGACGCATGGATCTCCTCGGCAACGAGCCGGCGCTCTTCGTCGCGACGACCGCGGCCCACCGGGAGTCCACGCAGGCGCTCGACGAGCTGCCACAGCTCGACGTCGCCTCGGCAACGGGCGGCGGCTCTAGGGTCGGTCAAGAATGTCTTCACATGGCTCAATTTCATAACTTTGGACGTACTCGTCGGTGTCAATCGTCCACGGCGGGCGATACTATGAACAAATGGACGGATATCTTGACGCTCTCCGCCGCCGCGTATTGGTCTTCGACGGCGCGATGGGGACGGCGCTTATGGCCGCCGGCCTCACCGACGAGGACTTCGGCGGCGCGCGCTACCACGGCTGCAACGAGGCGTTGGTTCTCACCCGCCCCGATCTCGTCTCCGAAATACACTGCGGTTACCTCGAGGCCGGCGCGGACGTTCTGGAGACCGACTCGTTCACCGCCTCCCGCTTGAAACTCGACGAGTACGGCTTGGGGGAGAAGGTCATCGCGATCAATCGCGGCGCGGCGGAGCTGGCGCGGTCGGCGGCAGACCGCTTCAGCACCACGGAGCGGCCGCGTTTCGTCGCGGGTTCGCTCGGCCCGACGGGGATGCTCATCTCGTCGTCCGATCCGGCGCTCTCGAAAATCACGTTCGAGGAGTTGGCAACGCTCTACGGCGAGCAAGCCGGAGCGCTGGTCAACGGGGGCGTCGACCTCTTGCTGCTCGAGACGGCCCAAGATCTGCTCGAAATGAAGGCCGCGATCGCGGGCATCGTGCGCGCGTTTGGGCGCGGTGTGCGCCGGGTCCCGATTCAGGCCCAAGCGACGCTCGACGTTACCGGACGCATGTTGCTTGGAACCGACATCCGGGCGGTCTGTGCCACCCTCGACGCGCTCCCGATCGACGTCATCGGCCTCAACTGTTCGACGGGTCCCGCGCACATGCGCGACGGCGTTCGGCACCTGGTCGAGAACTCGCGCTGTTTCGTCAGCGTCATTCCGAATGCGGGCCTCCCGCTCATGGGCCCGAAGGGTGAGACGATCTATCCCGAATCGCCGGAGGAGATGGCGCGCGAACTCGGTGCGTTCGTGCGCGACTTCGGCGTCAACGCGATTGGCGGCTGTTGCGGAACGACGCCGGAGCATGTGCGCGCGTTCGTGCGAGCGGTCGCCGGACGCCGAGGTCGGCTCCCGGAACCCAAGCCCCTTCAGTTCGCGGCTTCGGCGATGACCGCGACCGCGCTGAAGCAAGACGGTAGCCCGCTCTTGATCGGCGAGCGCATCAACGCGCAGGGTTCGCGCAAGCTCAAGCGCCTGCTGTTGGCGGAAGACTACGACGCGATCGTGTTAGTCGCGCGCGAACAGGTTGAAGGTGGCGCACACGTTCTGGACATCTGCACGGCGCTAACCGAACGAACCGACGAAGACCTCCAGATGGCGACCATCGTCAAGCGGCTCGCGCAGTCGGTCGAGACGCCGTTGATGATCGATTCGACCGAGCCGAAGGTGCTACGCGCGGCGCTCGAGATTTACGCGGGACGGCCGATCGTCAACTCGGTTCATCTCGAGAACGGACGCGAGAAAATTGACGCCGTCTTACCGCTGGTCGTCGAAAGCGGGGCGGCCATCGTCGCCCTCACCATCGACGAGGCCGGCATGGCGAAAACGGCCGAACGCAAGGCCGAGGTGGCCGAGCGCATCTACCGGATCGTCGTTGACGAGTACGGAATCCCGCCGGGAGCGCTCATCTTCGACGCCCTGACGTTCACGCTTGCGACCGGCGAAGAAGAATATCGCGACTCGGCGCGCGAGACGATCGAGGGGATTCGGTTGATCAAAGCGCGCTTGCCCGGCGTGCTGACGTCGCTCGGCGTCTCGAACGTCAGCTTTGGACTCAAGCCGGCCGCGCGCGCCGCTCTGAACTCGGCAATGCTTCATCACGCCGAACGTGCCGGGCTCGACATGGCAATCGTCAACCCCAAGGAGATTACTCCGTACGCCGAGCTGGACGAGAACGAACGGGCGCTATGCGACGATCTGATTTTCGCGCGTCGCGCCGACGCCCTCGAACGGGCGATCGTGCACTGGGAAGCGGCCGCCGCGCCGACTTCGACGGCGGTCGTGCTCGAGGATGACTCACTTCCCGTGGAGCAGCGGATTCACGAGGCGATCCTCCGTCGTCGCAAGGATGGTATCGAAGCGAAGATCGACGAGGCGTTACGGACCCGGGATGCGGTCGGCGTCCTCAACGACGTTCTCCTCCCCGCCATGAAGGATGTGGGCGATAAGTTCGGTGCGGGCGAACTCATCCTGCCATTCGTCCTGCAATCGGCGGAGGTGATGAAGAAGGCCGTCGCTCACCTCGAGCAGTTCCTTGAGAAGAGCGATGCGAGCACCAAGGGGACCGTCGTGCTGGCGACCGTGTTCGGTGACGTGCACGACATCGGCAAGAACCTCGTCAACACGATTTTGACGAACAACGGCTATACCGTTCACGATCTCGGCAAGCAGGTTCCGATGAGCACGATCCTCGAGAAGGCGCGGGAAGTGGAGGCCGATGCGATCGGTCTGTCCGCGTTGCTCGTGTCGACCTCGAAGCAGATGCCGATCTGCGTGGCCGAGCAGGGTTCTAAAGGGCTCAACTTTCCGATCCTCATCGGCGGCGCGGCGATCAACCGTGACTTCGCCCGCCGCATCGCGTACGCCGCCGACGAGCAGTACTTCGAGCCCGGCGTTTTCTATGCTAAGGATGCCTTCGAAGGCCTCGAGATCATGGACGCGCTGACGGGCGAACGCGAGCGCCGCAGCACGTTCGAACGCGTGCGGCGCGAAGAGGCCGAACGCGCTTTACGCGCGCGCGGACAGGCCGTCGTGGTCGCCCCAAGCGGCCGAAGCGCGCGCGGCGATCTTGCGGTCGCCGACGTCCCGCGTCCGCCGTTCTGGGGTGCGCGCGTCATACGCAGCGTCGACCCCCGGGAACTTTGGTCGCACTTCGACCTGCGCAGCCTCTTCCGGCTCTCGTGGGGCGGAGCGAACGCCAAGGGCGAGCAGTGGGAGCGTCTCGTGCGCGACGAGTTCGAGCCGAGGCTGGCGCGCTACCACGAACGCGCCGAGCGCGAGCCGCTGCTGGCGCCGCGGGTCGTGTACGGGTACTTTCCAGCATCGGGGCGCGGCGACGACGTGATCGTCTACGATCCGGCGGACCACGCGCGCGAAGTCGGCCGCTTGAAGTTCACGCGCCAGGTCGGTGGCGATCATCTCTGCTTGGCGGACTACTTTCGCGAACCGAACGAGGGACGCGCGAGCGACGTCCTGGGACTCCAGGTCGTCACCGTCGGCGCGGAACCTTCGCGGCGCGTAGACGCCCTCCAGCATGCGAGCGAGTACAGCGAAGCGTACTTTCTGCACGGGTTCTCGGTGCAATCGGCGGAAGCATTGGCGGACCATACGCACGCGCGCATTCGCGCCGAACTCGGCTTGCCTCTCGAGCGCGGGAAGCGTTACTCGTGGGGCTACGGCGCCTGTCCCGACCTCGCGCAGCACGCCTTGGTCTGGGAGTTGCTCGACGCGGAGTCGGCGATCGGAACCGCGCTGACCGACGCGTTTCAGATCGTTCCGGAGCAGTCGACAGCCGCGCTCGTGGTGCATCATCCGCAGGCGTCGTACTTCAACGCTGCGGCGGTTCGCGAACTGAGCGCCGTGTGAGCCTACCGGTCAGCCGGTCGAAGGCGCGGACCGCGAGCTCGCCGAGCAGGCCGCCCAGCGCGCCGCAAGCCACGTCGATCGCATTCCATCCGAGCCCCTCGTTCGAGCCGGCCAAGGCCTGCGCGAGTTCGATGAACGCACTGTAGACGGCGATGGCCGCGACGTTCCAACCGACGTTTCGCGAGATGTCGCGGTCGTCGAGCGCGCGTCGCACCGCGTAACCGACGAGGGCGAACGCGCCGACGCTGTAGGCCTTGCGCAAGCCGACGTGCCACGTGAGGTGCCAGGGCGAGGTCAGCGCGTAGACGTCG
>JBDTCF010000009.1:0-3486 GCA_039923715.1 Vulcanimicrobiaceae bacterium | reverse complement strand
GGACAATCCGGGCGCCTGGCTCATGGCGATCGCGAAGCGTCGCGCGATCGACCGCTTGCGCAGAAACACGCGTCTCGAGCGCAAGCACGAAACGCTCGCACGCGACCTCGAAGCCGATCGCGTTTCGGTTGACGGTGACCCCGGCGGCGACGACGACCTGCTGCGCCTCGTGTTTATCTGCTGCCATCCGGTTCTCTCGAGCGGCGCGCGCGTAACGCTCACCCTGCGCTTGCTGGGCGGGCTCACAACGGACGAAATCGCGCGTGCCTTCCTCGCTCCCGTGCCGGCGATCGCGCAGCGCATCGTTCGCGCGAAGCGAACGCTCACCGAAGCCCACGTGCCGTTCGAAGTACCGGGCGATACCGAACTCGCGGCGCGCCTATCCTCGGTGCTCGAGGTTATCTACCTTATCTTCAACGAGGGGTACTCGGCAACGGCCGGTGACGACTGGATGCGGCCGGCGCTCTGCGAGGACGCTCTGCGCCTCGGTCGTATCCTCGCCGAACTGGCGCCGAAGGAACCCGAAGTCCACGGACTCGTGGCGCTGATGGAAATCCAAGCTTCGCGAACGCGCGCACGCGTCGGACCTGATGGCGAGGCCATTCGTCTACTGGATCAAAACCGCGCGAGCTGGGATCGCGTATTGATCGGTCGCGGACTTGCGGCCCTCGCACGTACTGAAAAACTCGGCGGTGCGTACGGGCAGTACGCGTTGCAAGCCGCGATCGCCGCGTGTCACGCGCGTGCTCGAGCCGGCGACGAAACCGACTGGATGCGCATCGCCGCGCTCTACGACGCGCTCGCGCAACTCATGCCCTCGCCGATTGTCGAGTTGAATCGAGCGGTGGCCGTTGCGATGGCGTTCGGGCCGGCGGCCGGCCTCGAAATCGTTGAGGGGCTGGCGGCGGAGCCGGCCCTTAAGGGGTATCACCTCTTGCCGAGCGTGCGCGGCGAGCTGCTCGAAAGGCTCGGCCGATTTGATGACGCGCGGAGCGAGTTTCGGCGCGCAGCCTCGCTCACCCGAAACACGCGCGAGCGCCGGTTGCTCCTAAAGCGCGCCGGTCAATATCCGTTCGCGCCGCGCGGCGGCGAGAACCCTTCGGACCAAAAGGCGCCGTCGTGAGCGCGCTAGGAGTTAAAACAAGTTCCAGAGGTACTGGTTGTAGACTTCGTGATGGTATTGGACTTCTTGGGCTTTCACGAACGTTCCGAGCAGGCGCGGACAGCGGTCCGCGCTCGCTTGCTTCAACTCCGCGTAGCGCTCCTTGACATCGGCGAAGAGCAGCTCGGAGGTCCAGACGGACTCACGGAAGTTTTGGAGCGCGTCGTAAATGTTACCCGGTAAGTAGTGCTTCCCGCCACGCAGATTTTTCTCGGCGCTGATCTGGCCGAGCAAACCCGTTTTGAAGACCGCGAGCATCACCATGTACGGGTTCGCGTCCGGCGCCACCGAGCGCACCTCCACCCGAGACGTGCGTTCGTTGCCGATGGGAATACGCACCATCGCGCCCCGATCCACCGGCGAGGCCTTGATCTGATTGGGCGCCTCAAAGTGCGGATCGAGCCGGCGATACGCATTGACGCTCGCGTTCAGCATCAGGCAAATGTCGTTTCCGTGCGTGAGAATCCGATCGACGAACTCCCACGCAAACGACGCGAGTTGCTCCTCCCCTCTCGGCTCCCAAAAGAGGTTCTTGCCTCCCTTGCTGACCGAAACGTTCGTGTGCATCCCGTTGCCGTTAACGCCGACCACGGGTTTCGGCAAGAAGCTCGCCGTCATTCCCAAGCGGGTCGCGACCTGGCGGCAGATTAGCTTGTAGAGCTGAATCTGGTCGGCCGCCGCGACGACCTCGCCGTAGCCGTAGTTGATCTCGAATTGCGAGGGCGCGACTTCGGGATGGTCTTTCTCGTTCTCGAAACCCATCGCGCGCTGCACCTCGGCGACGCTGTCGATGAACGTGCGCAGCGGGTCGCCGGGCAGCGAGTGATAGTACCCGCCGGTGTTGGCGTACTCGAAGCAGCCCGTTTCGTGATAGCGACGCTCCGCGTTCAACCCTTCGAAAAGGAAGCCCTCGATTTCGTTGGCCGCATTGAGCGTGTGGCCGTGTTGCTCGAACTGGTCGCTAGAGAGCTGCTTGAGCGCCCCGCGAATGTCGGCGCGGAACGGCGAACCATCGCGATCGAGAACGTCGCCGAACACGAGGACCTTGCCGGGACCGAAAACGTCGGCGGGCGCCCAGTAGAACGCGCCCCAGTCGATCGCCAAGCGTAAGTCGCTCTCGCGCTGCGGGGTGAAGCCGCGAATCGACGAGCCGTCGAACGTTAGGTTATCGCTGGACCGTAGCAAGAACTTCTTGTCATAGTCGAGCATGTGGAGGCGGCCTTCGAGATCGCTGAACAGGACGGTGACGGCTTTAATGCGGCCCTCGTCGCTCAAATATTTCAGCCGCTCCTCTTGGACGACGTGTGCCGGCGTCCGGTTCTTGCGCCGTTCCTTGGCGGCCAAGTTCAGCTCTTCAAGCTCCCCGTACGAGAGCATGAGAAAGTCGCGCAGTTCGGTCGGCATCGCGGGCGTTCGCACTCCTCGACGTACGGCAACGGTGTGGCTCAGGCAGGGTGGTTGGCACTTCCCCGTTGGACTCCTCGGGGCAGTCCAAGAGCCGCTGCCGGGCGACCTGTTCGGAGCTGCCGCGGGAGGTCCGGGTTCGCCGGTCCTACGAACGGTCGTCCCATGAAAATTGGTACGCTCGAGCACCGCGATCTCTTTTGTCGCCGCTTCGTCGAATCGCACGTGGCGTTCGAGCCGGAACTGTTACCCTGGCCGCAACTTGAGGGCGAGCTGCTGGCGCGGCTGCGCAGCTTTCCGTTCTGGAGTTACGCCCGAACGATCGAACGTCGCGCCGGCCTCATGGTCACCGCATTTGCCCAGACGCTTGCCGACCCGGTGATCCGGCACGCGGTCGCGCTGCAGGGTTACGAAGAAACCCTCCACGCGCGAATCATGCAACACGTCCTGGACCGCTATGGGATTGAAGCGGTCGAGCTCGACCTGCCCCCGGCGCCAGCGACGCGCGAGAGCTTTCTCGTTTTTGGGTTCGGCGAGTGTCGCGACTCGTTCCTGGGCTTCGGGGCGTTCGCGCTGGCCGAGCAAGCCGAATACTTTCCGCGCGCGCTCCTTACGGTCTTCGAACGCGTTTTGCTCGAGGAAGCGCGTCACATTACGTTCTTCGTCAACTGGTTTCGGTATGAAGAGGCTCGCGCGGGTCGCGACAATTTTTTTGCACGGGCCTTCATCGAGGCGCGGGCGCTCCTGGACGCCACCTTGCAAACCACCTTTAACGACCGGCCCCAAGAGCTCGCTGCGCCCGGGGCCGGCGCTCCGGAAGACCTTGCCAAGTTCTTCCCGGGCCTCACGCCCGCGCGCTTTCTCGAAATCGCTCTGGACGCGAATCGCCGCTTCATGCGCGGCGCGGATCCTCGTTTAGC
>JBDTCF010000008.1:0-19684 GCA_039923715.1 Vulcanimicrobiaceae bacterium | reverse complement strand
GGTGCGTTGCCCATCGCAACGCCCACTCCCGCCCAGCGCAGCATCGGAACGTCGTTGCGCGAGTCGCCGATCGCAAGCACTCGCTCGCGGGCGACTTGGAAATCGGCGCACAAGCGCACCAGCGCGGAGCGTTTACTCGCCTCGCGGTTAAGGACCGCGCACTCGACCAGCGTACCCCACGTTTCGTAGCGGAACGCGAGCGGCCAATCGCCGAACTCGCGCTCCATCGCTCGCACCGACCCGGCGCCCAGGAAGCGAATGAACGTCGGGGCCATCCGCAGGACGTCGGAGAGGCTTGGCGCTTCGCGCCAGGCTGGACCGCGCATGTCGTCCATCACGAGCGCCGAACCTTCCAGCCGCCAGAACGACTCTTCCGCGTAGATGGCGATCGAGAGCCCGTTCGCCTCGGCGTACTCGACCATCGGCTTCGCGTACACCAGCGGAACGGGCAGGTGCACCAGGGTCCGGTTCGCGCCGAAGTCTTTCGTGAGGGCGCCGTGACAGCAAATGACCGGCAGGTTGAGCCCCAGCTCGCGCGAGATGCGAATCGGCATGTCGACGCCGCGTCCGGTTACGAGAACGATTCTGATACCGCGCTCGAGCGCTTGGCGAATCGCCGTTCGGTTTCGTTCTGAGACGGTCTCGTCGCCACGCAGCAGGGTGCCGTCGAGGTCGAGAGCGATGAGGTCGATGCGCATGGCCAGCGAGCGTGATTGTCGCTCCCCGCGAGGTGGTCCTGGTCGGCGCGGAGTCGATGCAAAGGGGCCTTGCAGGAACGGAGCGCGAATCACCGACGTTTATCGGATGTCACCAATATGCGGAGGGACGCTCGTGAGAGGTCTGGCCATCGGTTTGCTCGGTGCGATAGTCGGCGCTCCGCTCGGCGCGTCCGCGCAGGGTAGCGGCTGCTCGCACGACCTCTTGCACGTCGCCGGCGCCGCCGTAAGCGTCACGTTGTGTCCGGGCGCCGAACGGAGCGCGGTCCCAGGGAACACCGAGAAGATCCCCCTGACCGGCACGTTCGCAAGCGGGGGCAAAACGTTTTCGCGGACGGTTACGCTCGAGTTCATGAAGCGCCACGAGGCCTCGCGCTCGCTCGACGACGTCTCCCTCGAAGCCCTGGGAATCTCCAAGACGCTCCACCTGACGATCGCCTACCAGGCTGGAACGGTGCGACTCGATCACGCTCTGCTCATTCCCGGAGCCGTCACGCTCAAGTAGCCGCAACCCAGGCACGCCACGCGAGAGTCTGGGGACTCATGCGTAGACGCTACATCGCGTATTCCAACGTCAAGCTGTTCGACTGTCCGTCTCCCGCGGCACCGCGGGCATAGGGCCGACTTCAATGAGTTGCACGGCAACGACTCCCGATCTCACCCCCCGCGACCAAGTCCGCTTCCTCAACGAGCAAATGCCCGCCGGACTCTTTGGCGCCGTCGGGGGCGACGAAGACCGCGTCGCATGGCGGCTCTCTCCCGAACCTTTCTGGCTCTCGCCCGCGACACTCGCGGCGATCGAGCGACTCGGGCCCGAACTGCTGCGCTTCACCCGCGCGCTCGCATCGCTCTACGGGCGCTCCGCGCGCGGAACCGCCCCGGCCTTCGTCGCCGACTACCTCGACCGCGGCAAGTCCGAATCGGTCGTCAAACTCGGCCGCCAAAATCGTTTCAAGAGCGACGTCGCCGGCGTGATTCGGCCTGACCTCATCCTGACCGACGCCGGCTTTACCGCGGCCGAACTCGACAGCATTCCGGGCGGCATGGGGTTTGTCGGCGCAATGGCGCAGGCCTACTGCGGCCTTGGTTTCGATACCGTCGGCGAGACGAACGGCATGGCCGACGGTTTCGCCGCGATGCTACGCTCGACGTCGGGCGTCGAGCGGCCGGTAACCGCAATCGTCGTTTCCGAGGAGTCGGGCGACTATCGCGCCGAGTTGACCTGGCTCGCGAACGCGATGTGCGCGCGCGGCTTCTGCGACACCTACGTCTGCAAGCCGGACGAGATCGTCTTCACCGAGGAAGCGCTCTTCGTGCGCCTGCCCGGCGGACGCGAAGAAAAAATCGACGTCCTCTATCGCAACTTCGAGTTGTTCGACCTGCTCAACGTTCCGAAGTCCGAGTTGATGCTATACGCGGCCCGCCACAATCGGGTGAAGATGACGCCGCCGCCGAAGGCGCATCTCGAAGAGAAGCTGGCCTTCGAACTGCTGCACGATCCGCAACTTGCGACCTTCTGGCGCAAGGAACTCGGCCCTGAAGCGTTCGCGAACTTGTTGACCGTCTTTCCGCGCACCTGGGTGCTCGATCCGCGTCCGCTCCCGCCGCAAGCGACGATCCCCGGTCTTTCGGCTGGCGAGGAACCACTGCGCGACTGGATGCAGCTCGCGACCCTCGGAAAGAGCGAACGCGACTACGTTGTGAAGCCGTCGGGCTACTCCGAGTTGGCTTGGGGCTCGCACGGCGTTAAGGTCGCCAACGATCTGACGAAGGAGGAGTGGGAAGCCGCACTCCGCGAGGGTCTCGCGAGCTTCGAACACTCCCCTTACGTTCTTCAACGCTTCCACAAAGGCAAGCGCGTCCGCGTCCCCTACTACGATCGCGCGACTGATGCCATGGCGATGCTGGACGGGCGCGTTCGGCTGTGCCCGTACTTCTTCGTCGTCGGCGAAGGCGTTCGCCTCGGCGGAATCCTCGCAACGATCGCCCCCGCGGACAAGCGCCTGATCCACGGCATGTCCGACGCAATCATGTCGCCCTGCGGAGTCCGCGAAGGCGGCGCCTAGGCGTCCTCGACGAGTGCGGCCATTAGCGTGTCGACGTCGGACTTCGTGTTGAAGCCGTGCAGCGAAATGCGAATGCCGCTCGCGCGGTAAGTCGTTACGATCTTACGCGCGCCGAGCGAGCGGCCGAGGGCGACAGAGTCGCGGCCGGGTAGACGAAAGGTGACGATGCCCGACGAGATTCCGGGACCCCGCGGCGTTACGACCTCGGCGCCGGACGCCTGCAACGCCGCAACCGCGTAGTCGCTCAGCGCGAGGACGTGTTCCGCGATCCGTTCGAGGCCGGCGGCGCACAGCACCTCGACCGAACGCGCCAACGCGTGAACGCCGAGAAAGTTTTGGGTGCCCCCCTCGTAGCGCCCGGCCGTCGACGATAACGGTTGGTCGTATGCGAGGAAGTCCCAGATATCCGCGACGTCGCGCCAGCCGCGCCAACGCACGTGCAGCCGTTCGCGCAACGCGCTGTCGACATACAAGAAGCTAGTACCGGCGAGTCCCAGCAACCACTTCTGCGCGCCGGTATACAATGCGTCGATGGCGCAAGCGCGCACGTCGACACCGAAGGCGCCGAGCGCCTGCGCGGCGTCGACGCAAAAAAGGGCACCGCGCGCGTGCGCGATCTTCGCAAGCGCGGCGAGATCGTGACGGTAGCCGTCGGCGAACGAGACCCAGGAGACGGCGACCAAGCGCGTGCGCGCGCCCGTGATGCGTTCGAGTACCTCGGGCGTCATCCGTTCGCGTGCGGTCTCGATAAAGCGTACGACTACGCCGAACTCGCGCAGCGCGAGCCACGGCATAGCGTTCGCACCGAACTCGTTGTCGCAAATCACGATCTCGTCGCCGGAGCGCCAATCCAGCCCGCGCGCGACGACGTTCGCGCCGTCGGTCGTGTTACGCAGGAACGCGATGTCCTCGCCGGAGGCGCCGATCATGGCCCCGACGCGGACGCGGCTCGCGTCGAGCTGGTTTTCGATCTTCGCGACTCCGAGAATACCGCGCGCCGCCTGGTCCAGGACGGCCGCGACGATCGCGTCGCGGGTGACGACTGGAAGCGGGCCGCCCGCGGCGGAGTTGAGATACACACAGCCCGACTCGAGCGCGAACGCCGAGCGTTCGAGAGGTGCGTTCAGCGCGAGGTCGCGCCGACTCGGGCCGGCAACCACGACAGACCGCTCTCGGACGCGTGCGCAGCAGGGAGCCGACCGGACTGTTGGCCGGTTGTTAGACGAGCAACACCTCGCTCGACATCGACGCTCACCCGAACGTCGGCAAGGATCGCGATTGCCGTCAGCGGCACGTAGATGTCACCGTACAATTCGAAGGGCGGCGCCGGGAAGATCGTCGGCCGCTCGAGCAGCATACCGCCTCGTTGGCCGATCACGAACGCGGCGCGGTGCTGCCGGATGGTGACCTGGACGGAGCGGTCGTTCTTTCCAAAGATGAGCAAGCCGCTAAATGCCTTCGTGGCCCGCACCACGTTGATGAACGAGACGCCGCGGTGGACGAGCCCGCTCGAGGTTTTGCGGTCGAGCGGCCGGCCGTCGAGATATATCCGCAGGGGAACGTCTTTAGCCAGCACCATCGAGGGGGTCGCGAGTAGTGCGCAAGCCGCCAACAGCAGTGCGACGGAACGGGTCGCGACACGTCTCATCTCGCGCCCTTTTATTTGAGCGCGCAGAAAGTCCCTTGGACGCCTAGGCCGCTCCGAGCATCTCTTTCGTATGCCACGCGATATTCTGGGCACGGTCGCCGACGCGCTCGAGGGTCGCCAGCACGAATAGCACGATCGTTCCGGCGCGGACGAGCGCGGGGTCGGCCTGCATCTCGTCCTGCAGCGCCTCGATACCGCGGCCGTAGAGCATGTCGACCTCATCGTCGCGGGCGATGACGCGATCGGAGCCGGCCGCGTCGCGCTCGGTATACGCGCGCATCGCATCGCTGAGCATGTGCGAAGCCGCGGCCGCGATCCGTCCGATCTCGACCCTCGCCGGGCGTAGCGGTGCGTCGTCGAGCTTGATTGCATTTTTTGCAATGTCGACGGCATAGTCGCCGCAGCGTTCCAAATCGACGACGATTTCGAGCATCGCTGCGACTTGACGTAACTCGCCGGCGACGGGCTGCTGCCGCCAAATAAGCTCGATGCACGACTGTTCGATTTTCCGGCGGAGATCGTCGACCACGTCGTCGCCCGCGATCACGCGCGCGGCGAGCGCCGTATCGCGGCCTTCGAGGGCGCTGACGGCCGACGCGATAGCGTCCACGACGAGCACGCCGAGCCGCACGACATCGAGTCGTGCGGATTCCAAAGCCTCATGGTAAGCCGTGCGCATCGTTCGAGCGGGTTCCTTTCAAGGGCGCCGCGGCCGAGCGCGACGAGTCGAGTATATCATACGAGTTCCAGCGGGGACCGCCGAGAACGGGCCGAAGGCGGGGGCGTGCAAACTTTCGAAACGATCGTGGTCGAACGTGACGGCGCCGTCGCGACCGTTACCCTCTCGCGGCCCAAGGTCCTTAACGCACTTAACATCGCGATGCTCGACGAACTCGCGCGGGCGTTCGCAGCACTGGCCGCCGACGACGGCGTACGCGCGATCGTGCTGACCGGCGCGGGCGAGCGGGCCTTCGCGGCCGGCGCAGACATCGGTGAACTCGCAGCCCTCCAAGGCGCGATTGCCGGAGCCGAGTTGGCGCGGCGCGGTCAAGCCTTGACCCGCGCGCTCGAGCGCTCGCGCAAACCGATCGTCGTTGCGGTCAATGGATTCGCGCTCGGCGGCGGCTGCGAGCTCGCGATGGCCGGCGACATTCGCATCGCCGCCGAAACAGCCAAGTTTGGGCAGCCCGAGGTCAACCTTGGGCTGATGCCCGGGTACGGCGGAACGCAGCGAGCGGCCCGGCTGCTCGGTCGCGGCATGGCGATGTACCTGTGTTTGAGTGGCGAGACGATCGACGCGCAGCAAGCGCTTCGCGCCGGTTTGGTCGAAAAGGTCGTGCCGCTGGCGGAGCTCTTGGCGGAAGCTAAGCGCATCGCCGCGCTGATTGCGTCGCGCGCTCCGCTCGCGGTCGAAGCGACCAAGCGTACGATCGATCAGGGTGCCGATCCCGGCCTTGAGGCCGGCCTTACGTTGGAAGCGCTGGCCTTCGGAACGCTGATCGCCAGCGCCGACGCCCGCGAAGGCATGCAGGCCTTTCTCGCCAAGCGGCCTCCCGCGTTCACGGGCCGGTAGCCGCCGAAGCGCGCGCCAACTCGCGCTCGGCATTGGCCATCGCCAGTCCGATCGCGGGGTTAAAGCCCGACCACTTCGCCCGAACGAATCCGCGCGGATCGATCACCACCATGGTGGGATAGGCCACCACCCCGAACTTCGCCGCAGTCGCTCCGCGTGCGTCGAGCAGCACGTGGGCCAGGTCGTGGGTACGCGCGTAGCCGGCCGCGATCGATCCGGGTTCGCCGACGTCGACCGCCAAGACCGCAACTTCGGGATGGGCGCGGGCGTAACGCTCGACCAGCGGGAGCGAGAGCCGGCACGGTTCGCACCACGAAGCCCAGAAGTCCAAAAAGAGCGTGCGATGTGGCGGCCCGGCCAGCCGGTAGCTTTGGCCGTTGGGCGAGATCAACGTCGTTGAGGGCATCGGCTGCCCGGGCGGAGCGAGAAAGCGCGGCGCGACCAGCACTCGCCAGAGCACCAATACGATGAGCGCGAACGCGAACAGGTCGCCCAGCCGGCGGAGCACCCGGCCGCGCGCGTACGGGGGTTTCATTCCCGCGCCCCCTTCAAGGGAAAGGTCGGCTCGGCCCCGAGCGGGCCTGAAGAAAAGAGCAAGTGCCGTCCGTCCAGAAGAACCGCGGGATGCCGAATACGCGTGGCGCGACGATCGCGCTCGACAGCCGGGCGCTTCCCGCGACGAACCGCAGCGCCGTCATCCTCGAGACGTTCGACAAGCTCGCCGTGGGCGGGGTGCTGGAACTCGGGGACGAGACCGACCCGCGGGCGCTGCGCAACGAGCTGCAGCAACGCCGCGCCGGGCGCTTCTCTTGGGAGGCGCGCAATCTCGGCTCCGGCCGCTGGACGATCCGGATCGAGCGGATCGAAGAACACGCCGACGTGGCCGCCTTTCTTTCGCACTGCACGCCCTTTGGCAGTGCCCGCCCGGCGACGATCCGCGACCTCGCGGGGGTCGCGACCGAGCGCTCGTATCGCGCCGCTGAGGCCATTTACGACGAAGGCGAGATGTGGCCGTATCTCGCCTTCGTGCGGACCGGAAAGGTCGTCTATAGCCTGCTCTCGCCCGACGGCAAGACGCACTCGCTGGGCGAGCGACTGGCCTTCGATCCGTTGAACGAAACCGGGACCTTTGATGGCGGCGGCACGACGACGCGTGCCGAAGCGCTCGTCCCTTGTTCGCTCGTCCTGTTGCCAACCGATGCGATCGCGCACGCCTGCCGCAACGACGCCGAGCTTGCGATCGGGTTCTTGACGGAGATGTCGCAAGCGCGCCGGCGCTCGATCGACACGATCGCCGACCTCGCCTTCGCGCACGTCCTGCAACGCGTGGCTAAGTTCTTGCTTTCGTACGCGCCTGCGACGACCGGCATGGCTCGCGGGCTCTCGGGCATCGAGAACCTCTCGCAGGGCCAGATCGCTGCCGCCGCGGGAACGGTCCGCGACATGGCGGCGCGCGCCCTCCTTCGCTTAAAGAACTCCGGCGCGGTCGAACTCGACCGCGGCCGCGTGCGCTCGCTCGATCGCGTTCGGCTCGAAGCATTCGCGCGCAACGTTCAAGCCCCACCCGTCTGACGAGGAGAGGATGAGTATCGCAACCGCGATTCCCGAAGCGCTGTTCGACGACGCCGTCGCGCTCCGCCGCGACCTGCATCGGCACCCGGAACTTGGTTTCTCCGAGCGCCGCACCTCCGCGCGCGTGGCCGAGATCCTGCGCGCGGCGCACATCGATACGCACGAGGGCATTGCGACGACGGGTGTGGTCGGCGTGTTGCGCGGCGCAAAACCAGGACGCACGATCATGCTTCGCGCCGATATGGACGCGCTGCCGATGCCCGATGAGAAGGACGTCGCGTACCGCTCGAGCATCCCTGGCGCGACGCACGCGTGCGGTCACGACGGCCACGTCGCGATCCTGCTCTCGGCCGCCCGACTGCTCGCCGAACGACGCGACGAGTTGCCCGGCACGATCGTCTTCTGCTTCCAGCCGGCCGAAGAAGGCGGCGGCGGCGCGCGCAAGATGATCGAAGAGGGTATCCTCGAGCGGTTTGGCATCGAGCGCGCGTACGGGCTCCACCTTACGGGTCAGATTCCGACCGGCGTCGTCGCGCTACGGCCCGGGCCGCTGCTGGCTTCTGCCGACGACCTCGCGATCACCATTCGGGGACGAGGCGGTCACGCCGCGTTCCCGCACCTCTCGGTCGACCCGATCTACGTCGCGAGTTCGGCCGTCGTCGCGCTCCAAAGCGTGGTCGCGCGTCAGAACGATCCGCTCGAGCCCGCCGTCGTCAGCATTTGTTCGATGCACGCCGGAACGACCTCGAACGTGATCCCCGGAGAAGCCCAACTCTCCGGCACGGTTCGCACCTTCAACGAGACGGTGCGCGCCGCGTTACCGGAGCGAATCCGGCGCGTGCTCGCGGGAACGTGTGAAGCGACCGGAGCGAGCTTCGAATTCAACGTCCGCACCGGCTTCCCGGTGACCGCCAACGATCCCGGGCAAGCCGAGTACGTCCGCGAACTGCTGGTGGGCACGTTCGGTGACGCGCGCGTCGTCGTCTCACCACCGGTCATGGGAAGTGAAGACTTCTCCTTCTTCGCGCAGCGCGTTCCGTCGTGCTTCGTGTTCCTCGGCGCACGCGGCGACGAGCGAACCAGCTACCCAAATCACCACGGCCTGTTCGACATCGACGAACGCGCTTTAGTGACGGGCATCCAACTGATGACCGCGCTTGCGCATGGTGCGCCGGCGGCCTCCGGCTAGCCGGTCCGTTCGCGCCAAGCGCCGGCGAGGCGCTCGAGAAGTTTGCCCGGCTCGCGTGCGAACGCGATCGGGGCGAGGTGCTCGGGCGCGATGAATCCCGCCTCGCACGCGGCCGTCAAGTACGCGCGTAACGGCGTAAAGAAGTCGCCGACCTCGAGAACGCCGAGCGGTTTGTGGTGGATCCCGAGTTGCGCCCAGGTCGCCATTTCGAAGAACTCGTCGAGGGTGCCCAAACCGCCGGGCAGAGCGACGAACGCGTCGGACAACCGCTCCATCTCGGCCTTTCGCTCGTGCATACCGGCCACTTGGCGCAACTCCGTCAATCCGGAATGAGCGACCTCGCGCGCGAACAGGTCGCGCGGTAGCACGCCGACAACCTCGCCCCCGCGCGCGAGCGCCGCATCGGCAACGACGCCCATCAGCCCGACGCTACCGCCGCCGTAGACGAGCCGTAGACCCCGCGCGGCGACTTCGGTTCCAAACGCGCTCGCGGCGTCCGCAAACACCCGCTCGGCGCCCGTTTTGGCCCCACAGAAGACCCCGACCGAATGCAGAACTTAGCTCCGAAGTGCGGCCAGGGCGTCGCGGAAGTTCCCGACCGGGACGACGCGCACGTCGCGTTCGCTCGCGACCTCGGTGTAGTTCGCACGCGGCACGAAAAAGATGCGCGCGCCGACTCGTTTCGCGGCGATCAACTTCTGACGGGTTCCCTCGATCGGTCCGACGCTGCCGTCGTAGGCGATCGTTCCGGTTCCGGCGATGGAGGTCCCGGGACGTCGCGCGTCGCGATGGAGCGCACCGTAAATCTGCAACGCAAACATCAAACCTCCCGAACTCCCCGAGACGTCCTCCAGATTGAAGCGAACGCCGACCGGGAGGGCCGGTTTCTCAGCGCGCCGTTCGAGTACGATTCCCAAACGCGTCGCCCCGCGGAGTTGCATCGTTGGAACCCGCACGACAAACACGCGGACGCCGCGGCGCAACGCGACCGCGACCCGAGCGCCCGCCGGCAACCGATCGATGGCTGCGAGCACCTGGCCGGTCCCCGCAACGCGGGTGGCGTCGACCCGCAACAACTCGTCGCCGGCGTGCAACGTGCCCCGGGCGGGCGAACTTGGTAGGATATCGCTGACGTAGACGTGCACGGGAGGGTCGGGCACGTGCAAGCCCGCCGCGCGCTCGGCGACGACGGCCGCGACGCTTTGACTCTGATCCATCGCGTCGGCCAGGATGCGGTCGTACGTGCGCGGCGTGATGCCGCGCGGCACGACCGCGTCTTGACGTACGAGTCGCACGCCGGGGACCGCCGCGAGCGCGAGCAGCAACACGGTGGCGTGCTGCAGCGTCACATCGGTCAAGTAGAACCGGTCGTTCGGAGGAGCGTGCCCGTCCACTGCAACGGCGTGGCTCAAATCAACAGCGGTTCCCGGGGCAATGATCCAGAACGGGGTTGGAACGAAAGCGGCGATGACGAGCGCCGCGATCAGTACGAGGATCGCCCAACTGGAGCGCGAGCGGCGCGGCGGGTGCAGGGAAGGCGCTACGACGTCACCTCGACCGGCGGAATTTCCAGCGTGTCGTTCTGCGCATCGAAGGCGACGCGTTTGCTCTTGGCCGCATCGTCGGCGAGCTGGCCCGCGGCCGGCGCGGCGACCCGCGCTTGCGCGGCCGTCAACGCGTCTTGGCCCTTGCGCACCGAGCCGAGCGCGGTCGCCAGTCGCGCCTCGAGTTCGGTCAGCACGCGACCGGCGTACTGGTCGGCTCCCTCGCGGACTTTTCGCGCACGCTCCTCGGCCTCGCGCAGCACCACGTCGGCCGTCATCCGCGCTTGGCGAACGATTTCGGATTGCTCGACCAACTGCGAGTGCGCCTGCGTCGCCTCGGTCACGATCAACTGCGCCTTCTCCTGGGCTTCGCGGATGACGCGTTCCTTGTTGGTTGCGATCACTTTCGCACGACCAACCTCCTCCGGGAGCGTCGAACGCATCTTCTCGATGAACTCGATTAGGCGCTCCTCACTGAGAATGCGCATGCCAAACGGCAGCCACGTCCCTTCGGTAACATACGTTTCGAGTTTATCGATGACGCGGTAGATCGACATGCAAGCCTCCAGTATACTCGTGTTTGCTCCGAAGATGCCGGAGCACGGTCGGTGGAACGAATGGCGAGACGTCCCCGTTCTGAAGAAAAACTTCCTTCACGAGGCTCGAACTGACGAACGAATAGCTCTCGTGCGCCATCAGAAACATGGTGTCGACGCCCGAGAGAGCGCGGTTCATGTGCGCGTATGCCATCTCGCTCTCGAAGTCCGAGACGACGCGCAGGCCCTTGACGATCACGTCGGCGCCGCGCGCGCGCGCGAAATCTGCTAAGAGGCCGCGAAACGCTTCCACGCGGACGTTTGGAAAGCGCGCCGTGCACTCGCGCAGCATCGCTTCCCGTTCCTCGACGGCGAAAAGCGGATCCCGCTTTTGCGGATTGACGACGACGGCGACGGTCAGACGCGGGAAGATCGCCGCAGCCCGCGCGATGACGTCGAGGTGACCGTTCGTCGGGGGGTCGAACGAACCCGGATACACGGCGTGCGCTTGCTTTTCGTCCGGGCGCTCGGCCACGTTACGCCTGGAGGCTCAAGAACTGGAGGGCTACGTCGCCGTAGCGGGCGGTGCGTTCGGTTCGCAGGCCGGTAAATTCGACTTCTTCCGCCCGCGCGGGACGCTCGTAGACGATCAACGCCTCCGGCTCGAGCGCGCCGCGCTCCAGAAGCCCGGCTAGGATTGCGTGAGGCAGGCCTAGCGCGAACGGCGGGTCGGCGAACACGAGGTCAAAGGGACCCGCGAGCGCGCGCGTCGCTCGCTCGGCCGGGGCGCACACGACCGTCACTCGGTCTTTCAACCCAAACCCGCGCGCCGCAGCGCGAATGCGCATCGCCGTTCGCGGATCGCGCTCGACGAACGTGGCCGCTCGCGCGCCGCGCGAGAGCGCTTCGAACCCGAGCGCACCGCTGCCCGCAAACAGGTCCAATACACGCGCCTCTTCGACGCGCGCGCCGACGATCGAAAAAAGCGCCTCTTTGACGCGGCCGGGAGTCGGCCGGTAGGAGCGGCCGCTCGGGACGTGGAGCGTTCGGCTGCGTAACTCACCTCCGCTAAGCCGCATCGCGCGTCCGGCCGAGGGCGCATCCCGAACTCATGGGGCGGGGTTCGCCGCCGGTGTCACCTGACCTAGCAGGCTACCGAGTTCCGAGAGGGTAGCGATGCGCCACGTCGGCGCCGGTCCGTGTGCCGGGTAGGTTCGACCTTCCCAATCGAGCCAGGCCGCGCGCATGCCGACTTCGAGCGCGCCGACGACGTCCAGCGCGGGATCGTCGCCGACAAACACGACCTCCGCGGGATCTGCGGCGAGCGCGGCAGCGAGTGCCAAGAACGCGGCGCGCGCCGGCTTGTTCGAGCCGAGTACGTCGCTCACCAGAACGGGGCCGGAAAAGCCGATGCAACGCGCTTTCGTCTCCTGCAGCGGACTCCAACCGTTGGTCAGGATGGCGGTCGCGACGCCGCGCTCGCGTAAGGTTGCCAGCAGCCCGCGCGCTCCCGGCATCGCGGTCACAAACTCGGGCGCACGTTCGAGCGCGACGCGGCGGAACTCGCCAGGGTCGACCCCAATCGAACGCAAGGCGTCATCGATTCCGGTCACGCCCTCTCGAAACGCACCGATAGCCGCGGTCGCGGCGCGTGCGGCCGTCTCCGCATCAAACGCGGTTCCGCCCCGGGCAGCGGCGCGTTCGAGCAGATCGAGCGCGACGGTGCGTTCGAGCTGGTGATCGAGCCCCAGCGTATGATCGAAGTCAAACCCGACCGCAATCACTTAGGTGCGGGGCCGACGATGACGCGCGCGAAGCCGGCCGGCCGAATCCACTTCGCGAACGCGGCCCGCACCGCTTCCGGCGTCGCGTCGAGTTCCGCGCGCGCGTCGATGAGATTTTGGTCGAGCGGAAGACCCTCGCTCGCGTACCCGAGGAGCGTTTGGGTGACGCCGTCGTAGCTCTGCTCGCGAATGGGAACCTCGCCGAGTAAAAGGGCCTTCGCGCGCCGGAGCCGCTCTTCACTAAGCAGGTTCGTCCCCATCGCGCGGATGTCGGCAAGCGCCAGCGTCTGCGCGCGCTCGACGTTCTGGGGTGACGCGCCGAAATCGAGGACGAACGTCGAGCGCGTCTTCCCGGCGGCGAGTTCGGTTCCGACGGAATACACATAGCCGTGCGTCTCGCGCAGGTCGTGGTACAGTTGCGAAGCGTAGAAACCGCCCGAAAGCACCGTATTGCCGACTTCGAGCGGTGCGTAGTCCGGGTTCGAGCGACGGAACGCGAGCGTTTCCGCAAGGGTTACGCTGGATTGCACGCGCCCGGTCGCTGGGATCGTGGTCGATGCCGGCGCGTTGTCGGCGACGGCGGGGAGTTCGACGTTCGGCGCCGGGCCGGTGGCTTTCCAACTTCCGAAGTAGCGCGCGACTGCATCGCGTGCGGCTTCGGGCGTCACGTCACCGGTCACCACGATCGTGGTGAGGTCGGGCCGGTAGGCGGTGGCGAACCAGCTCTTGACATCGGCGAGCGTCGCCCGCCCGACCGAGTCCACGGTCGCGACGCGGCGGGCGGGATCCCCCTCGGGATACAGATCTGCGAGCAGACGGACTTCGGCCAAGTGATCCGGGCTCGTCGCTTCGCCCTCCAACTCACCCATCGTGCGCCCGCGCACCGCGGTGAATGCCGGCGCCGGAAACGAGGGATGCAACTCGTCTTCGGCCAGCAATTCCAGCCCTCGCTCGAAGTTTTGCGAGACGACGCTAAGCGAAAACGACGTTCCGGTCGATACGTCGGCCGCGATCTTGTCCAACTCGGCCGCGTAGCCGAGCCGATCGTAGCGAGCGGTGCCGAACGGAAGCAACTGGCCGGTCAAGCCCGCGATGCCGGCCGGCAGGCTCGGCGCCTCGAGTGCTTCGTTCGAGCGAATCGTTCCCTGCAGCACCACGGTGTGCGTGATGCGCTCCGGCTGAACGATTAGGTTCAGGCCATTCGGCAGCGTGAAGTTCGAGGGGTGCGTGGTCGTCGGCGGGACGCTCAACCCGGCGAGTACGTGCTGGGCGAAGGCCGGTAGCGGCGCGTGCGTCGTGGGAGGGATCGTGTTGTTCTCGGTGTGACGGCCGCCTTCGCCGCCACTCGCGGCACCCGCCGCTTTCGGAACCGCGTACGCGACGGTCGCGCTGCGATCGTCGAGGTAGCGGCGCAGCACGCGATCGACGTCCGCGACGCTCACGCGTCCGATCGCGGCAATGTCGTCGTCGGGCGAGCGGCGATGCTCGACCGCGAGCGCTTGGCTCCACTCGAACGCCAAGCCTTGGATAGAGTTCCCTTTGAACTCGGCTTGCGACAATTCACGGTTTTTCGCCGCCGCGACGAGATCGACGGGGACGCCGGTCATCCGATAGCCCGCAATGACCGCGCGCAGGTCGGAGAGCGCGACTTGTGGTTTCGTCGCAACCGGCACGTACGCAATCAGTTGCGCGAACGCGGCTTTGGGGAACTCCGTTGGATCGAGTTCGGCGCCGAGCGCCTTACCGGCGGCGACCAACCCGTACAGGTCGCTCCGCTCGCTGTTCAAAACGTCCGCCAGGACCTGGCCGGCGGCGAAATCCGGATCGTCGTAGCCGGGGAAGCGGTAGTTTAGCGAGACGACCGTATACGCTTGATCGCTGACATCCGTGTAGGTCGCGGGCACGAGCGGCCGCAGCGCGACCGGTTTGCGCGCCGGAAGCGCCGCGGCGGGAATCGCTCCAAACACGCGCGTCACTTGGGCGATGGTCGTTTGGGGATCGACGTGGCCCGCGATAACGTAGACAGCATTGTTCGGATGGTACCAGGCAGCGTAGAACGCGCGAAGTTGCGGCGCCTCAATCTGCCGCCCGAAACTCTCGAGCGAACCCAGACCGTCGTCGGCGTACGGTGTGCCTGCCAGCAAGTGCGCTTGAACCTTGATGCCGAGCCGGTATAGGGCCTGACTATTGTCTTGCACCACCTCTTGCTCGATAGCTCCGCGTTCTTGATTCCAGAGCTTCTGCTCGAGCAGCAGCCCACGCGCGCGCGAGGCTTCCAAGTGGAGCGCGATATCGAGATACTGCGAGGGCATCGTGTAGAAGTACTGCGTGATCTCGTTTTGCGTATCGGCGTCGAAATCACCGCCCGTGACGGCCGTGACCTCGGCTAACTGCGAGGCGTCGAGCGATTTCGAGCCGCGAAACATCATGTGCTCGGTAGCGTGGGCGATCCCGTAGATCGGCTCGTCGTCGGCCCCTACCTCGTAGTTCATGACCGCGGTGACGACCGGCGCCAGCGTGTCGCGCAGGACCACCACGCGAAGTCCGTTGGGCAAGGTCGCGCGGGTGACGGTCACCGCCTGCGCGCTCGCGCCGGAGGTCTCCTGAGCGGCTGCCATAGCCGGGGCGCCGGTTGCAGCGAAGGTTAAGGCGAGCAGCGGAAAAGCGACGAGCGACGATACGTTCATCCTCTCTCCTTACGACGCAAGCCCGAGCGCTCTTCTTCTTTTACGAGCTTACTAGCATTGCGCGAGCCCCCGCATTCTCGTCAACGAGCGTCCGGAGCCCGGCGTGCTCGGGCAGCGCCAAGGCGGGATCGCTCGCGACCAACGCGTCGGCTTCGCGTTTCGCCCGCATGTAGAGCGCGAAATCCGCTTGAACGCTGCCGAGCGCGCCACCCTCGCCGCCGGCTTGCGCGGTCCCCGCGAATTCGCCCGCCCGCCGCAACCGCAGGTCTTCCTCGGCGATCTCGAAACCGTCGGTCGTCTGTTCCAAAATCGCCAGACGCTCGACGTCGCCTCGTTCGTCCGGCGCGATCAGCAGACAGTACGAGGCCGCCGCGCCGCGCCCGACACGTCCGCGCAGTTGGTGAAGCTGGGCCAGGCCGTAGCGATCGGCATCGAGGATCACCATCGCGGTCGCGTTCGGTACGTCGACCCCGACCTCGACCACCGTGGTCGCTAGCAAGACGTCGATTTCTCCACGACCGAGCGCGCTCATGACGGCCTCCTTCTCGCGCCCCGGCATGCGCCCGTGCAATAGCGCGACCCGCAGTTCCGGAAAAACGTCCTGACGCAGGTTCTCGAATTCGGCGAGCGCGCTCGTGATCGCGACGTCCGTTTCGCTCTCCTCGCCGCCCGCATCGATGGCCGGAACGACGACGTACGCCTGGTGGCCGCGGCGCACGATCTCGCGAACGAACTCGTAGGCCGGCCCTTTGCGCGACCCTCGCAGCACGAAGGTTCGAATCGGCGTCCGCCCCGGCGGGAGTTCGTCGATCGTCGAGAGGTCGAGGTCCGCGTACTGCGTTTGGGCCAGCGTCCGCGGAATCGGCGTCGCCGTCATGTAGAGTGTGTGGGGCGCGTGACCTTTCGCACGGAGTTTCGCCCGTTGGACGACGCCGAAGCGGTGCTGCTCGTCGATTACCACAATTCCCAAACGCTTGAACTCGACGTCCTCCGTCAAGAGCGCATGCGTGCCTACGACGAGATCGGTCTCTCCGCTTCCGATGCGAGAGCGAGCCGCGGCGCGCGCGCGCGCGCCTTGGCTGCCGAACACGGCGTCCACCCGGACTCCGAACGGCAGCAGTAAGGGCGCCAATTGGGCCGCATGTTGCGCGGCGAGGATTTCGGTTGGGGCCATCAAAGCGCTTTGCACGCCGGCGCGTGCCCCGAGCACGATCGCGGCTGCGGCGACCAGCGTTTTGCCACTGCCGACGTCACCCTGCAAGAGCCGGTTCATCGGGATGCTGCGCGCCATGTCCGCGGCGATTTCGCCAATCGACCGGCGCTGCGCGCCGGTCAAGGCGAACCCGAGCGACCCTTCAAAGGCCCGCAAGACTTCCCCGTCGGCCGCGATTGGATCGGCGCCCCCCTCGAGGTTACGCCGCGCCCGCTTGAGAGCGGCCGCAAGCGCCAGAGCGAGAAACTCCTCGAAAAGCAGCCGTTCGCGCGCGGCAGCCGCGCTCTGGGGCGAAGCCGGCTGGTGCATCTCACGCCAAGCCATTCGCAGCGACGACAGCTTCAGGCGCACTTCCAGGTCCCTCGGAAGGCGCTCGACGAACGTTTCCGCAAGCGCTTCGAAATTACGTTCGACGAGTGTTGCGATCGTACGCGACGGAACGTCCTTGGTCGCGGGATAGATCGGAACGATCCGACCGACGTATGGTTCGCCGTGTGCGAGCACGCGGTGATGAAGGACGTTGAGTTGCACGACGCGCGGCCCTCGCGTCCGCTTCAGCCCAACCCTTCCGTGCAGAAATACGCGCGTCCCCGGTTCGAGGTGGCCGACGATCCCGCGGCGGCCGAACCAGGTCGCTTCGATCCGGCCGCTGTCGTCTTCGATCTGCGCCGTCACGATCGGAATTCGAGCGCGAATCTCGCGCACGTTGAGGACCCGGCCGACGACGATCGCTTCGGCGCTCGCGTCCTCGGCGGCGGCCTCGCGCGCAATCGCTTCGCGAACGAGCCGGCCGATCGGCGCTGGAACGCGCCAGTCGTGGTAGTCGCGCGGGTAGGTCAGCGCCAGGTCGCGCGGCGTGCGGATCTCGCGCGCGCCAAGCGCGCGCTCGAGCGCCGGCCCGACGCCCCGCAGTTCCCGGAGCGTCGAGCCGGAAACGGCTTCGCCGGCCGCTATGCGACGTTACCCGGCGACGACGTACCTTCGGCATCATCCGCATCGATGCCGACGACCAGCAGGGCCAAATCGTCGAGAATCCGTCCGCCGCTGCGCCGACGAACCGCGCGCGCCAGCTCGTCGGCACAGGCCTGCGGATCGCTCGGCGCGGTCTCGAGCAGTTTCATCGCACCGTCATCGTCCAAAACGCGCCCCGACCGGTCGCGCGCTTCCGTCAAGCCGTCGGTCGCGACCAGCAGCAAGTCGCGCGACGCGAGTTGCAAGGTGGCCCGACGGTACGTCGAGTCGCGCTCGAGCCCAACAATCGGGCCGGTGATTTCCAACTGGCTGACCTGCCGCCCACGCCGCAGATAGGCGCCCGAGTGGCCGGCGCTCGCATACGTCAGGCCACAGGAAGCGAGGTCAAGAATGCCGACGAAGACGACGACGAAGAGCGCCGGGTCGGCGATCGTTTCCGCAAAGAGATGGTTAAAGGCCCCCAGAATTCGAGCGGGATCATCATATGTGAGCGCAAGCGTCCGGATAGAATACTTGACAAAGGCCGTATTGACGGCAGCTTCGATCCCCTTCCCGCTGACGTCCGCGACCAGCAAAAGCCCGCGACGCTCGTCGAGGCGGCGGACGTCGAACAGGTCCCCGCCGACGCTCGCCCCACGGGTGGCGGAGACGTAGGCCGTCCCGATCCGCGTTCGCGGCAGCGTGTTCCAGTCGAGTTGAAACGCGCGCTGCAGCGTCTCGATGATTCCACGCTCGCGATCGAGTTGCTTGAGCAAGCGCGCCCGAAACGCGAGCGATAATATCCCGATCGCCGCGACCAGCGCGATAGCGAACAAGCCGGCCACCAAGGTGGCGTTTATCCTCTGCTTAAGGTCGATCTGCGCGCGCGTGAAGCGGATGTCGAGCAGTTGATTGACGCGGGACGCGTCCGCGCGCAAGCGATCGGTCAATATCTTGCCGTCGGACTCACGAAAAGGCGTCTTCCTTGGGTCGGGATGGTACAGCAACTGCCTAGCGACGCGATTTTCCCAAGCTCCGTGGGTCGCGACCATGTCTCGCAAGGTGTCGTCGAAGCCGCGGATGTCGAGGGTGACCGAGTCGCGCCGGAGTTCAGCCAGCGCACTGTCAAACTGATCCGCCGCCGTCACGTAGGGATCGAGATAATCTTCCTGCTTGGTCGCGAGGTAACCGCGCAAACCAGTTTCTTCGTCGAGTTGAACACGCATCGCCTCGTACAACTGCTGTTGAGAGCGGGCCAGCGCGCGCTCGACGGAAGCGGCCGAATCGAGCTGCGTGTAGATGTTAAACGCGCCGAGGGCGGCCACGAGCAATGCGAAAAGAAGCAACGCGCCCAGCGTGAACGCGCCGCGAATGCTCTCATCGAAGGACAGGAGTCGTCGTAGATATTGCATGCGGTGCGGGCGCTACTTTGAGATTAAGATATGAGGCGACGCCCAGATTCGAACTGGGGAATAGAGCTTTTGCAGAGCTCCGCCTTACCACTTGGCTACGTCGCCACGCCGACCCGGGCGGGCACTTCTCGGTCAGCGAGCGGGTGGCGGGAATCGAACCCGCGCGTCAACCTTGGGAAGGTCGCAGGCTACCATTACATCACACCCGCGCGCTCCAGCCGTTTTGGTGCCGTAGTGCCCGCGCCCTGCCCTCTTAGGCCCCAAGGTTGAAGGCGCGCTCGCCCAGGGCGGAGAGCGGAAAAAGAGACGGCGCCACTGCGGCGCCGTCTCAACGGTCTAGTTCAACGGAATCGTTCTCCTGTAGGACCAGCTACATCGTTCCCACCAGGTACGCGCTTCAAACGCGTCGGGCGGGCTCTCCATCAGGTTCCGTCCCTTGGAGTTCGGCGATGCTAGCGGTGTCTTCCCGGCACGCGTAGTCCGCCGACGAAGTCGGAGGACGGCGGTCCGGTGCTGGTGTCGGTCCAGGAGGCGTAGAGCTTCCCGACCGACCACGCGTTGCCGGTATAGTCGCCGATGAATCCGTCGCCGAAGCCATCATTGTTGGGATTCGAGAGGCCCGAGGCGAGCTGCACGTTCGGGTAGGTCGAGCCGCCGTCGAGCGACGCCGCGCCGAACTCTTGGTAGCTAAAGTTGCTCGGGTCGTTCCGGCGATCCATCCACGTGACGCCGACCGCGCCGAACGTGCTGACGGACAGCCATGGGAAGAACTGGTCGTGCGTGTCGCTCGGTG
>JBDTCF010000007.1:0-18303 GCA_039923715.1 Vulcanimicrobiaceae bacterium | reverse complement strand
CTGGAACCCCTCGTTCTTCCAGCCCTCACCGTGCCAGCCGCTGGGGACGATGAAGGTTGCCACGGGATACGCTGCGAGATCGATGCGAGCGTGCAGCGCGCGCAGTCCATCCCAGATGAGCTGTCGGGTTACGTCGTCGACGCGCGGCGAATAGACGTAGGGATCTGTCTGTTCGTTCCCAGGTCGTCGCCAAAGCGCCAGCGCGCCGTCGTAGCGGTACTGGCCGCCGTTCACGACAATCGCGGGAAGCTCGAGACTTCGCGGCGCTCTGGCGGCGTCGCGCACGGCGCTCGCCCGTAACGCATACGCCGCGCCGGGCTCGCCCACTGAAAGGCTCTGCAGGCGGAAGTTCGACAAACCTGCGAGCCCGAGCGGCGCAGACCAACGCACGTGTCCTTCCCGCACGTCCACCTCAAACGAGCGGGTGACGGTATCGACGCGCAGCGGTGCGATAATGCTCCAGTAGTGCTCCGAAATGCCGAGGATCGGCGTTTTGGGGAAATAAAACAGCTGAACGGGAACGCGCAAGGGATGCGGACCGAGCCCGCTAAACGCGAAATCGAAGTCGACGGGGTGTCGCTGTTCGCCGAGCGCGCGGGCCGTTAGGAGCAGGCTACCCGGAAGGTTGAGCCACGCGCCGATACCCAGAATCGCGACCAACAAGATAGCGAACGCGCCAAACCGCAGCAGGCGGCTCATTGCTGAGCGGTCGGTCGGTTCATGCGCGGCAGTCTGCCCGCGTCACCCCGGCGGGACCTCCCGCCAGTCCGCGCGCCGCGCCCGCGACGCGGGACTCGACGCTACACCTGTACGGGGTCCGCCGGACGCCGCAGTCTTCGCCTTAGCCCGAGACGGCGCTTGTCGCCTCTTTGAGCCCGCCTCCTTGACCCCCAAGGCGGCGCATGTTACGGTTCGCGAAGGAAGCCGGACGGAGGAACGCCGATGGTCAGCTGGCTCTTCATAATTTTCGCGACACTTCAAGCGCTCTTTGGGGTGCATCCATTCGCAAGTGCCGTGTCGTCGGACGCGGGCGTACGCGTCAACACGCAGAGCGGAACCGGCGGACCGGTGGGGACTCCCATCCGACCGAACGCTCAGAACGCCCACTAGGATGGAGTCCGGGGATCTCGCGCTCCCGACGACCACCTCGTCGCTCGAACTGGCGGAGCGAGCACGGGAATTCTGGCATGCCGGCGCGTTCGAGCGTTGCCTGAGCGAGCTGGACGAACTCCCGCTTGCGCGCCACTCCTCGGAGACCATCTTCCTGCGGGGTAGGGCCCTCCTGCGACTCGGCCGGCCGCGCGAGGCGGCCGATTGGCTCCGACTGAACGAGGCCGTCCACGGTTCGGACGATGCGCGTGCGACGCACGCGATGCTCCTCGGCGCGGCCGCCGAACGAAGCGACGATGCGGGCAAGGCGGCCGAGTTGTTCGAGCGCGTCCAGGAGACGCATCCGCACCCGACGATCCTCGCCGAAACGGCGTACTATCATGCGCTCGCGCTCTGGCGGCACGGAAAAATCGACGCCGCGCGCGAGGCGCTGGCCGAAGCGCTCGCACCCGGCCACGACATCGTCGGAGCGCGGGCACGGGCGCTGTGCGGCTGGATCGAGATCGCCAAGGGTCGCTTCGAAACGGCGGCGACCGAATTCGCCACCTCGCTAACGATCCTCGAGCGCAGCCTTGAGAAAGACGAACACCTGCGCGCGACGATGTTGTACGCGCAGTCGATCATCGAAGCCGAAGTTCGCGCGAGCGATCTCGCCGCGCTTGACCGGAGCGCGACGGAGCTGGCTTGGGCCGACGATTGCTTGGAATTGCACGTGCAAACGCTGCGGCACTTGGGGCTCGCGTTCGCGCGAGCGGGAGACTCGGACGTCGCCTTCGCGCGCTTCACTGCGGCCGCACGGCTGGCGCCGGGCACGGCCTGGTCGGTGCTCGCTTTTGCCGAGTGCGCCAACCTCGCCGAAGCGTTGGGAGAAGTGCACGCCGCGCGCGCGTTCTTCCGGCTCGCGCTGGCCGACGCCGACGCGCTCGATTGGAACGCGACCGAAGGCGAGGCGGTATTCGCACTCTTGCTGCTCGCCCTCGCGGCGGGAAGGCTTCGCGATGGCGCCCGTGCGAGGCAGTACTTCGACCTCTACCGTAACCACAAGCGGTTGTCGGATCTCAGCGCTTCCGCACACGATGGACGCGTCGCCGCATTCGAACTGCACTTTGGCGCCGTCGTCGCAGGGGCATCCTCCGGCGCGCGCGACGCAGCGCGCGACCTAAGCGCCGCCGCGCGCTGCTGGGACCGCATCGGCTACGTGTGGCGGGCGGCGGAAGCGCGACGCGACCTGCGCGCTCTTTCGCACTACGAGTATGCGATCTCGGGCGAGCCCGACCACGAGGCGGCCGCCGACCAGCCGAGACTGACGGACCGCGTGACCCTGACGGTCGAACAAGATCGCGTGTTTCGGCTCGCGTTAGCCGGCTATTCGGCGACCGAGATCGGACGGAAGATTTTCCGCGCGCCGAGCACCGTGCGCAATCACCTGAGCACCATCTACGGGTTGCTCGATGTCCGAAACCGAGCCGAGTTGGTTGCGAAGTGCGCCACGGTCGCACGCCTTCCGCGGCGGCCGTCCGCTCGCGGTCCCTCGATCGCATAGGTCTCGACGGCCCGCAAATCTCGACCGTCTCGTCGTCCGACGAGGCGGCTTTGCTTTCGGGCGAACGTCCTGACCCCTCGCTCCGATCGTCCGAAAGAAGGGTCGAGGCGTGACGCTCGTAGCGTGTGCTCGGACGCCGAACTGCGGATCGTGCCGCCAGGCGGGACGAACGTCCGTCGGTCTCCGGGCGCCCGTGCCTTGACTGGTTCGTTCAACGCGACAGGCATACCGCGTGCGTTACCGCTTGCGGCGCGCGGCGCACGCCTCCGGCAATTTGTTTGTGGTGACGCAATCGTCTAGCGTAGAGAAGCCGGCTTGGAGACCGAGGCGAACCCGGGGCCCGCCCGATCTCCGGGCCGGTATCCTTCGGGCTTTGCGAACTCTCGCCGTCCGACCAAACGTGAACGGCGGCCTGGCCGCCCCGTTCAACGCCTTCCTCGGCGACGCTCGAGTTGAAGGCCGTCAAGCGAGAGGGCCCGCGCGCCGCTTCGGGAGATTCCGGGGCGTCGCGCGAGCCCTGACGGTGCGCCGCGAGGAATGCGTGCGTTCTCAGATCGCCAGCGGGTACGCTTCCTCGCCATGGAGCTCGACATCGAGTCCGCGCTCCTCGGCTTGCGGATCGACCTTCGTTTGCGTTACGCGGCTGATGAGCCATAGCATCCCGTAGGTGAAGGCAAAGGCCCAAACGCTGCAGACGAGCGCAGCCACGAACTGCTTGCCGAAGAACGCCACACCGCCGAGCAAAAGCCCGTCTGTACCGTTCGGGTTCCATGCCTTCGAAGCGAACACACCCAACAGGACGATACCGAGAAATCCGCCGACTCCGTGCACGCCCCAAACGTCCAAGGCGTCGTCCCAGCGTAGCCGGTTTTTCAGCGCGACGGCGTAGTAACAAACGAGGCCCGCGAGGATTCCGATTACGACGGCGGTGACGGGCGAAACGTACCCTGCGGCGGGCGTAATCGTCGCGAGCCCGGCGACGGCGCCAGTCAACAGTCCCACGAACTTCGGTTGCCGGCCGCGCGTCCACTCGACGAGCAGCCACGTCACGGCCGCGAACGATGCCGCGAGATCGGTGTTCAGGAACGCGGACGCCGTCACCGCATCGACCCGCAACTCGGAGCCGGCGTTGAAACCGTACCAGCCGAACCAGAGCAAGCCGGTACCGAGTGCGATCAGCGGAATGTTATGCGGTTTGTCGTCCATGAACCGGCGTCGACCGATGAACAAGACCGAGGCGAGCGCGGCCGAACCCGCTGAAGCGTGCACGACGATGCCGCCGGCGAAATCGAGCACGCCCCACTTGGCGAATACCCCCTCGGGGCTCCAAAGCATGTGAACGAACGGGAAGTAGACGAGCACGAGCCAGGCCGTCAGAAACAAGAAGTACGCGCGAAACGTGACCCGGTTCGCGAACGCGCCGGTAATCAGCGCGGGCGTGATGATCGCAAACATCATTTGGTACGCCACATGGACGATTAACGGAATCCCCGCGTCGTTGCCTGTGAACATCGTCTTCAGCGTGATGCCCTTCAAGAACGCGTAGTAGGTAGGATCGCCAATGATGCCGTGCCAATCCGGCCCGAAACACATCGAGTAGCCGAACGCAAACCACACGACCGTGGTCCATCCCAAGGACATAAAGCTCTGAATCATGATGGTCAGGACGTTTTTTCGCCCGACCAAGCCGCCGTAAAAAAACGCGAGCCCCGGCGTCATGAGCATGACGAGGCTCGCACAAATCAGCATGAATGCGGTGTTGCCGACGTTGAGCGGCATCGAGGGTGTGTTCACCCGTGTCCTCCGTTTGCGCCGAGAGTAGGCCGCAAAGGGATGGGCGGCCGAAAGTCCGGCCCTTCCTTAGGCATCTTTGCCAACCTTCCCGCCCGGGGCGCGGGGCGCGTACGCGAAGCGGCCCGGGTTCCACTCGCATACGCTGCCGTCACGCATGTCGAACGACTCGCACCCGTCGACGTCAGGGTTGAAATCGGCGTTACGCGCCTTCGTTGCGGTCCAGTCGACGCGCTCGTCGCCGCGCGCCGCGGCGCGCGCCTTCTTGTAGGAAAACTGAGGCGCCCTACTAATCGCGTTCAACGTGCCGGCAAGTTTTTGAGCGTCGTTCATTCGTCGTAGTATACCAGGAACCGGTTCGGCTCCTCGCTACGGTGCTGCGCTCGCCACCGGGCGTCGGCGGAAGGCGGCTGCGGCGTAAACGATTGCGCCGATCGAGGCCAGCGCCGCTACCACCCCGCTGACGTGGACGCCCACTACAAACCCCGCGTCTACGCTCGCGCGCAGCGCGTTCGTCGGCACGCCGAAGTGCTGCGCCTCGCCCAGAAGCGACCACAGTCCTCGCTGCCGGACAGCAGCCGTAATGCCGGCGGAGGCGGCTGCTCCCGCGTGGACGCTCGTCAGGCCTGCGCTTAGCGACTGCTTCATAAATGCAGCCAGCACCGAACCGAAGACGGCGGTTCCGAAAACGGCGCCCAGAGGCCGGCCGAGGCTCAACATTCCGGCCGCAAGTCCGTCGTCACTTTTGGGTACCACTTCCATCGCAAGCGCGTTGATCGGCGTGAAGGCGAGGCCCCAACCGAGCCCGCAGAGCGCCAGCGGCAGAACGGCCAACATCGGCGGTGACGACGGACGGAAGAACACAAACGTCGCCAGGCCGAGCGTACCCAGTCCCATTCCGAGGAGCGATGCCGCGCGCTCGCCGACACGCCGCACGAAGGGCCCGCTAAACTGATTCACAAGGAAGAAGAGCAGGTTGTTCGAGAGGAGATACCAGCCGGCGGTGAGCGCGTCGAGCCGGGCGACGTTTTGTAGGAATAGGCTGGCGATAAGGTAGAGCGTGAAGAACCCGGTGTTCATCAGCAAAAGCGCCCAAACGCCCGCCGCGAGCAACGGTTCGCGCAAGAGACGAACGTGGATCATCGGGCACGCAACGCGCCGTTCGATCGCAACGAAAGCCACCGCGCACGCGATCGCTAGCGCTGCGGCGCCGACGATCGTGGGCGAGCCCCAACCGAACGTGCCGCCTTCGATGACGGCGAAGCTGAACGCAAGCAGCGCCAGAGCGCTCGTGATCTGGCCGCCAAGATCGAGCCGCTTGTCAGGATCCCGCGGCGACTCGACCGTATGCGCGAACGCGGCGTAAAGGACGAACGCCGCGACCGGTACGTTGACGAAGAAGATGCTGCGCCATCCCAAGGCGTGGACCAACAGACCGCCCAAGGCGGGTGCCGTAACCGCGCCCATGCCTGCGATCGTCGCATACGTCCGAATCGCGGCTGCGGTCGCCTTCTCACCGTCGACCATCGCCACGAGGAGCGCGAGGGGGAGTGCCATCGCAATTGCGCCCCCGATTCCTTGAACGAATCGCGCGCCGATTAAGACCATGGCGTTCGGAGCGAGCCCGCTTGCGATCGAGGCCAGGATGAACGTGCAGACCCCGATGATGTAGACTCGCTTGCGGCCGTAGAGATCGCCCAGCGTCCCGGCGGCGACCGTAAAGCCGGCCTCCATCAGTCCGTAGGCGCTCGCGATCCACTGTTGATCGGAAAGGCTGGCGCCAATCGAACGCTCCATGCTCGGCAAGGCTAGATAGACGACCGCAATATCGAAAACGGCCATGAAGGTCGCGAGGTAGAGGCCCGCGCGACCGATCGCGACCGAACGTGGCGTGGCAGCGGGTGAAGCGGCGGTCGCAACGCTCATCGAACGCTGTTTTCGGATCCCGAAGCGAGCGCCTGCCGCCTTTCCTGGCCCGGCCCGAGCACAGCCGGGCCAGGCCTCGACTCTTAGCGGCGGTCCGAGTTGCTCCGCGTGACGTGGATCGGGCGACCGTTCGCGTTCGTCGAGCGCGTCGTGGCTTCGTTCCGGATCGCGATATTGCGTTGCGCGATCGCGTTCCGCGTCGCGACGGCGCTGCCGGCATACGGCCGGTTGATCCGGACCGTGCGGCTCGACGGATAACCGTAGCCGTTATTGTAACCGGTGTTGTAGCCGCCGTTGTTGTAGCCGTTATTGTAGCCGGTGTTCCCGTAGTAACCGTTGCCGTAGCTGGGGGCGTATCCGTACTGGCCCTGTCCGCTGATCGTGCACGCTTGTCCGTTACACGCGATCGTTTGGTTGTTGTTGCCAGGATAGTAACTTTGGCCGTTCGGCAGGACGACGTGCCCGTCCGCGTAGACCGTCGCGCCGCTCGGCGTGTAGCCGACGATCCGATTTGCGAGCGCGTTCTTGTGCGCGATGTTCGTTTCGATCGCGACCCCGGCGACCACCGCGGCAGCTCCGAGGATCGTTTCGACCGTTGAGGTCGTGTCGGCCTTGGCCGGTTGCATCGTCGAGAAGCCAATCGCGGCTGCGAGGCCGCCGGCGGTAAGAATGGACGAAAGCTTGGTCATGTCATGGGTCTCCTTCGGGCCCTAAGATGGCCTCGAAACCGGAGAGTCGGCTGCGGATACGATAAGAGCGCGATTAAACTGCACGTTCTCCCAGGGCGTCCTCTACCGGATCAGGCGGAAGCCCCATCGTCGGAGAAGTCCGCGCGAAGATGGGCAACGGGCTTCCGACCGGTACGGTCACGTTTGTCTTCTCGGACATCGAGGGCAGCACGCAGCGCTGGGAGGCAGACCCTCCGGCCATGACCGCCGCGCTACGGCGCCACGACGCGCTCGTGCGCGCATCGGTCGAATCGCATGGCGGCTACGTCTTCAAGACGATCGGCGACGCGTTCTGCTCGGCTTTTCAGCGCGCGCCGGACGCGCTCGGCGCGGCCCTGCACGCCCAGCGAGCGCTAGGTGCGGAAGACTTCACGGCCGTAGACGGTCTGCGCATACGCATGTCCGTTCACACGGGAGAGACGGACGAACGGGAGGGTGACTATTTCGGCGCCGTCGTTAACCGCGTTGCACGCCTACTTGCGATTGCTCACGGCGGCCAGGTCCTCGTCTCGGGGGCGACCGCGGCGCTGCTGCGAAGCGCGATGCCGCCGCAGAGCGAACTTCGCGATCTCGGCGAGCATCGGCTCAAGGACCTCGCGCAGCCGGAGCGCGTGTACCAGCTCGTCGCCGCCGATCTGCGCGAACGGTTTCCTGCACTACGTTCGCTCGACGGGTTCCCGAACAATCTTCCGCGCCAACTTACATCTTTTGTGGGACGCGAGGACGTCGTCGCCGAGATCGTGGCCCTGCTGGCGTGCGCGCCGCTGGTCACCCTGGTCGGAACCGGCGGGGCCGGCAAGACGCGCGCCGCCCTTCAAGTGGGCGCCGATCTGCTGGACGGTTCGGGCGGCGGCGTCTGGCTCGTCGAGTTTGCTCCGCTAACGCAGCCGACGTTCGTCGCCGCCGCCGTCGCTCAAGCGCTGGGCCTCCAAGAATCACCGACTCGGCCCCTGCTCGAGACGGTGTTGCAGTACCTGCGCGCCAAGCGAATGGTGCTCGTTTTCGACAACTGCGAACATGTGATCGATGAGGCGCGCAACGTGGCTGCGGCAATCGTTCGGAGTTGCGCCGAAATTCGGATTCTCGCGACAAGCCGCGAAGCCTTGAACGTCCCGGGCGAGCGCGTCTACCGCATACCATCCTTGACGCTTCCACCGCAGGGTGTAACGCCGAGCGTCGAGGAGGCGCTCGAGTACGGTGCGGTCAGGCTGTTCGTCGAGCGGGCGCGAGCGACAAACGCGCGATTCGCGTTGACGCCGGCCAACGTTCCGTTCGTTGTCGTGGTCTGCCGCCGGCTGGACGGCATTCCGCTTGCCCTCGAACTTGCCGCCGCCCGCGTACGAACGCTACCGCCCCAGCAGCTCGCGCAAAGACTTGACGAGCGTTTTCGGTTGCTCACGGGCGGCGATCGGACGGCGCTTCCACGTCAGCAGACGATGCGCGCATTGATCGACTGGAGCTACGACCTCCTCCCGGACGACGAGCGCGCCTTCTTTCGGCGACTCTCGATCTTCGCCGGCACGTTCTCCTTGGAGTCTGCAAGCGTCGTAACCGCCGACGCGACCGTCGATGAAATTGCGGCCCTCGATCTGCTCTCCTCGTTGGTCGATAAGTCGCTCGTGCAGGGCGACGTTTCGGGTGACGATAACCGATACCGGCTCTTGGAATCGACCCGCCAATATGCCCGCGAGAAACTGATCGAGCGCGAAGAGTACGAGGCGGTGGCGCGGGCGCACGCGCGAGCCTACTTGGCTGTAGCCGAGGAGTTCGAACGCACCTGGGCGCTCGTTCCGGACCGTGCCTGGGCCGCCCAGGTAGAGCCGAATATCGAGGACTTTCGGGCGGCGCTTGAATGGGCGCTCGGCCGCAGACGGGACGTAGAAACCGGTCAGCGCCTTACAGTCGCCCTTCGGCGTCCGTGGCTGTATCTCGCCGCCGCCGAGGGTTGGCGGTGGATCGATTGCGCCCTCGACGCCGTGGGGGGAACCACCCCTCCGGGCGTCGTCGCGGGGCTCGAACTCGCGCGAGCGAATCTCGGGATGTCGCTGACGCGGCACAAGCTCAGTCTATCCGCAGCCGAGCGCGCGCTCGCGTGCTACCACGAACTCGATGACCCGCTCGGACTCGCGCAGGCGCAAAGCTTTGCCGGCAGCGCGCTCGTGTTCCTCGGCGAAATCGGCCCGGGAGAGCACCTGCTTCGTGCGGCCCTCGACGCGGCGAGAAACTTGGGCGCTAAAAAACTGGTCGGTCTCGTTCTGCAGGATCTCGCAATCGCTCGACAGTTTTCCGACGACGTCCCGGGGGCGCGCGCGCTCTACGGCGAGGCCCTGCAGATTTTTAAGGAGGCGGGCGCCGAGCGACAGGTCGCGCGCGTGGCGGCCCACCTTGCCGATACCGCGTTTCGCGCAGGAGATGCCGAAGCAGCCTTGCGGCTGGCGAACGACGGCCTGGCCGCGGATCGAGCGCTAAACGGTTCGCGCAGCGTCGCGAACGACCTGAGCAACATGGCGGCCTATCTGATCGCGCTACACCGTTGGAGTGAAGCGCGAACGCTTGCACGCGAAGCCCTCGCCCTCGCGCGCGAAGCGCAGGCCGACATCATTCGCGCGTACGTTCTACAGCATCTCGCCGCGATTGCCGGCCTGCGTCCCTCAGAACGACCCGATCGGGACGACCACGCGCGCGCGGCGAGGCTGCTGGGCTACGTCGATGGCGAACTTGCGAAGGTCGAGGGCTTGCGTGAGTACACGGAACAGCAGGAGTACGACCTGACTCGCACGGCGATCGTGGAGACGCTCGGGCAAGCGGCGCTCGAGGACCTCATGGCCGCAGGTCGCGCATTGAGCGAGGAGCGTGCGGCCGAGGAAGCCCTCCGCGTGTAGGACGGAACGGGCGTCGAGAGAAGCCTCCGCTTATGCACGTACTCAAATTTGTGGCCGATGGTGTGAGCGACCGCTCGTACATGATCGTCGATGCGGCCGGCGGCGTGGCGGCGGTCGTGGATGCGCAGCGCGACGTGTGGACGTATCTCGACGAAGCCGAACGCCTGGGCGTCAGGATAACGCATGCGTTCGACACGCACGTCCACAACGATTTCATCTCGGGCAGCCGTTCGCTCGCCGAAGTTGCGGGAACGACGGTCGTGCAAGCTCAGGGTGCTGGGTTCGAATACCCGGTGCACCAAGTTTGTGACGGCGACCGCATCGAGCTTGGCCATTTCGTGGTTCGCGCGCTGCATACGCCCGGCCACACGCCGCACCACACGAGTTGGGTCGTTGAAGAGCGCGGACGCCCGGTCGGCGTTTTCACCGGCGGAAGCCTGCTTGTGGAGACGATCGGGCGAACCGATCTGGTCTCGCCGGGTGCGACCGAAGGGATGGCCCGCGCGCAACGGGCGTCGCTGCTGAAACTGTTGGACTTTCCCGACGACACCGAGGTGTTTCCGACGCACGGTGCGGGTTCGTTCTGTTCGGCGGGCGAAGCGCCCGATCGCGAGATTACCTCGATCGGACGCGAGAAGCGCGACAATGCGGCTGCCCGCATCGCGATGTTTGAGGACGAGGACGCCTTCGTTCGGCACGCGCTGCACGGTTTGCCGGGATATCCCGCGTACTACGCCCACATGGCGCCGGCGAATCGGCGTGGCCAGCTCCCGCCCTTGCTCGCGTTGCCGCCGCTGGAAGCGCTGGATCCGCGCAAAGCGCACGAACTGCAGCGGCGCGGGGTCGCGCTCGTCGACGCGCGCAAAGCCCTCGACTTCGTCGCGGGATACCCGGAAGGCGCGCGCTCCATTCCGCTCGGAGACTCGTTCGCCGGATATGTCGGCTGGATGTTACCCTTCGATGCGGAGATGGTCTTCGTTTTTCAGAACGACGAAGATTGGCGCCGGGCGCAGGGTCAGCTCGTTCGGATCGGTTTCGACCGTGCCGAAGGGTTCGTCGCCGGCGGATTTCCGGCGTGGTCTGCTGCCGGGCTTCCCGTCGACTGCCTCCAGTCGCTCGATCTCGACGAACTGCATCGCCGCCATCGCGCCGGCGAAATCGTGCTCCTCGACGTTCGGCAGGATGCCGAGTGGCGTTCCGGCCACGTGCCGGGCGCGGCGCACATTCCGATTGGGACGCTCCCCGCACGACTTGGCGATGTCCCCTTCGGAAACGGCGTTCGAGTTGCGACCGTCTGCGCGAGCGGGATGCGTGCGACGATTGCCGCGAGCCTGCTCAAACGCATCGGAATTGATCCCCTGGTCGTCGCGCGCGGTGGCGTCGAGGATTGGGCGGAACGCGGCTGGCCCATCCAACGCGAACCTTAAACAACATTTTGCTGCGGGACGCGCAGCGCGCGCCCCACAGCTCGATGCGTCCGGGGTGTGTCGCTAGGGAAGGCTGACCGAGGTGTTCGCCTTCACCCACGCCGGAAAGATCGATTCGGGCGTGACCGTGATGTCTTTGCCTTTAACCATGTTGTGCGCGAAGAGTCCGAGCGGCCCGAGCGCGATGGTGGCCGCGATAGTCGCCGTAGACGCTTTGCCTTTTTCCGAATTCCCCTTGGTTGCCTTGACCTCGGTTAGCGGGATCCACTTTCCGTCGGCGCCGTGCACGTCGGTGAACTCGAGCGTGATCTCGCCCGCGCTCTTGCCCTGAGCCTTGCTGACCTTCACGACATGTCCCACGCCGCTGGCGCCCTTGGTGATCACGACGTGGCCGTTCACGTTAACGGCCTCTGCGGCTGCGAAACGGAACCGCTGGCCGACGGTCGCTTCGCCTGACGAGATCGGCTTTACGAGGTGAACTTTCACCTGCGTTCCGGCTGGCACGCTAATCGGCGCAGCGATCGCGGGTAAGCCGAGCCCCAGCGCCAGACCGACGGCGCCAAACAAAATAGGTAGTCGCATGATCCGCTCCTCAAAGAGTACGTTATGTAATCGGCAAACCGAAACCGGCGGGTGCGAGCCGCGGTGATTCCAAGATTTGCCCGAACTACCCACTTTAACGAGGGCCCGCGACTTTCCCCGGAGGCGGGTCCAAAGCGCCCGCAATATAGGGCTGGAGAAGGGCAATCCAGGGTCGAAGCCCCCGCACCCATCACTTCTCGTGGGGTTACGCGCGTGACGACGAAGCTTTTCCGGAGTATCTTGGCGGTTGCCGCCGCGGTGACGCTCGTCTCGGCGAACCCATCGCCGGCGTTCGCCCACTCGAGAGTCGCGCCGCCGCCGTCGATCGCGTCGCGGCCACTCGCCGCTCCCGCGCCCGAGCGCACGATCTACTACGATCAGACGCAGTACTTCAACGGCGTCTACCAGTCGTTATCGCCGATCTGGGAACACGTCGACCGGGTAACCCATCGACCGTACGTTACCGACGTCATGCTCGCAGCGTTTCACCTCGGTTACAACGGGTCCGTGCCGTACATCCACCTGAACGACAACGTCCCAAGCGATCCGATGTTCGACGTGATGTGGCCCGAAGTCTCAACGCTACAGTCGGACGGCATCACGGTGCGCATGATGCTCGGCGGGGCGGCGCAGGGTTCGTACGCGGATCTCTTTCAACACTGGAGCACGTTCTATCCGATCCTGAAACAAACGCTCCAACAGTACAAGCTCAACGGGATCGATCTCGATGTCGAGGAGACGGTCTCGCTGCAAGACATCCAGCATCTCATCCGCCGGCTCCGATTCGATTTCGGGAAAAACTTCCTCGTTACGCTTTCGCCCGTCTGCTCGGCGCTGTGGGGAGGCGCGAATCTCTCCGGCTTCAGTTACATCGATCTGTACAACAGCCCGCAAGGCCGGGACATCGCGTGGTTCAACGCGCAGTTTTATAGCGGTTTCGGGAGCCTTTCATCGCCCAGCGACTACGACCACGTGGTCGGCGGGGGTGTCTTTACCGCCGACAAAGTCGTCGCGGGCGTCATCGCCAATCCGCACGACGGGAACGGCTTCATTCCGATCGCGACCCTCGTTGGCACGGTCCATACGCTCGTCACGGAGCACAACAACTTCGGTGGACTCGCGGATTGGGAGTACTTCGACGCGCTGCCCGGCGGCCAGGCGAATCCCGTCGAGTGGGCCCGGATCGTCTCTCGCGCGATGCGCTGAAAGGGACTCATAGGCGTTGCTCCCGGGGCCGTCCAAGCCGAAGTCTTAAGAAAATAGTTGACGACGACCCGGGGGCTGTGCTACCGTCGCGGCATGGCCTCAATGCAACTGCCCCTTGGGAAGCGCCAGGCGCCGCACGTGCCGGCTTTTTTGTTGCGCCTAAGTCTTAGTTCTTTAGTTTCAGGGGTTCTCGCCCTTCTTGCCGTCGGGGCCGGGCCGGCACGGGCAGAAACCGCGTCGTTCGAACTCGTGGCCTCCGCCCTGCCCGCCGCACCATCGCTCGAGGGCGACGGCGGCTGGGCCGGCGTCTCATCGATCCAACTTGCCTGGGACTACACGAATGGCCGCACCGCGACAGAGCCGGCTGCGGCGCAGCTCGCCGTTGCCGGCAACGATCTGTTCGTCCGCTTCAGCGTGCCGCAGCGAGCGCCGATCGTGGCGACGCAGCACGTGAACGATGTCGGCGACGGGAGCGACGACGAGGTCGAAGTCTACCTTTGGCCGACCGGGTCGAACGGCTTTCGCTATCAGTTCAACGCGACGCCGAGCGGAACGCACTACCAGTACTCGACCGAAAACAACGTCTACGCCCCCACCTGGACCTCGCGCGGGCGCATTCGTGCAAACGGCTACGACGTGACCATGCAGATCCCCCTCTCGGCGCTGCGCAGCGACGGAAGGGGAACGTGGAAAGTGCAGTTCGCCCGCGTCATCCATCAAAGCGGTGAGAGCGACGAGTGGTCCCACGGGTCGGGTCAGGCAAACCTCGCGTCTTCCGTCTTTGCGGGAAAACTCGGCGGACTGGCCGGCGTCACGCGCGCGGCCCGCACGAAGCCGCGCTTCGGGGTGTATACGTTGGCGGCCGGCGCGGGTGCGAGCGCCGGCGGATCGACCTCGCGGATGGGTGCGGACATCGCGTATCCGATCACCGCGACCGCCTCCCTGGTGGCGACGATCCATCCCGATTTCTCTAACGTCGAGCAAGATCAACAGACGATTTCCCCGACCGCGTTTCAGCGGCACTTCAACGAAGTACGGCCATTCTTTAGCCAGGCGGCTGCGAACATCTACAGCGGCAACTGCTCCGGCTGCCCAAACATCAACGAACTCTATACGCCCGCCATCCCGACGCCGCGGGACGGCTACGCGCTAGAGGGAACGCAAGGCCCGTTCTCGGTGGGCGCCTTCGACGCCGTCGGTAACGGACGCAACGATACCGCCGAGACGATAAACTACGTGACACCGAATCGAAAGTTCGAAGTTTGGCAAACGCGGGTCTCCGCGGATCTCCCGGGGGTCCACGACGATACGCAACTGCTCGCCGCGTCGTACGATACGCTCGCACACTACAGCGCCTACTTCGACTACGGCAACGACTCGGGCAGCCTGGTGCACGACGCCTCGCAGGCCCAGCGATACGACGGTGGCGTGGCGTACTACACGAAGGACGACTACGACTCGTTCACGATGCGGAAAATTGGGCAATACTACAATCCCTACGATGGGCTCGTTTCGCTGACCGATATCGCCGGCTACAGCGCACAACTCAACCACACGTTCCAGTTCGGCCCCAAGAAACGCTTCCAGTGGATGAGCGTAAACCTCTTCAACGATCGTTACGCCGGGCAGACCGGCGGCCTCGACCTCGTCGACCAGTACGCATCGGTCACGCTCGCGACCCGCACGCAGTTCAGCCTCATCGCACAAACCGGAAGCCAATTCGTTAGGCTACCTGGTTTGCCGCTGCTGCCCGACACGCTGATGACGGTCGGCGCTCAGTATCAAGTGAACACGGCGCTCCAATCGAATGTGCTGTACAACTTTGGGGCGTTCGCGCACGGGAGGCTGGTCTTCTTACAGCGCGACGGAGCGATCAAGGTGTTCCGTCGCGCCACCTTGAGCTTTAACCTCGATAGCACCGACTACAAAGGAAGCGACGGACACGACGTACAGTGGCTCGAGCGGGTCGGCGTCGCATTCGACCTCGGACCCCGCTCGTCGCTCTCGATCGGCGCGCGCAAGATCGTCGGAATACCTCCGCCACTCCCAGTCCAGCCGTTCGTGAGTGCGACGAACCTCTCGGTGGGCTACTCGAAACGGTTTGCTCACGACGAACTTTACTTCGTCTACGGCGACGCGAGCATGCTGCGGACCTATCCGGCGACGCAACTGAAGTGGATCCATTACTTCGGCGCCGAGAAAGGCACCTAAGGCGAGCGAGCGTGAGCTGCCTTGCGAACCGTCCAAAGGTCCCAAAATCCCGGTGGAGGAGCGCGCGGAAGGCGCGAGGGATACGCCCGCCCGGACCCCAACGTCAAGGTCGCTCTGTTCCAATACCCCGCTTCCGATAAGAAGAACGTCAAGCCGCGCTGCACCGTCCCGACGACCGGGGTTAACGGAATCGGCATGGACGCGGCCGGCACCCTCTGGGTCCCACAACCTGGTTCCGGAACCGTTGCCAACAAAGTCCTGACGTTTCTACCGGGCTGCAAACTCCAAAGTCTGGCCCTGACAAATACCACTGGGCAACCCTCGGACATCGCGTTCGATTCGACGAAGACCGCCTTCGTCGTCGACATCGTCGGGACTCCGAGCACCTCGCCCGGACTCATTGACGTGTACCCTGCCGGCCACACGACGCCCACCCGCCAGCTTAAAAATTCGCTGATCTTTCACGCGCTCGGGATCGCCATCGACAAGAGGAACAACGTGCATCTTGCATTCACGGACGCTAGTAGCGTTGGGCACGTTGTCAAGTTCGCGAAGGGCAAAGGAACCGGTACCCTGCTGAACCTAACGGGCCTCGCGCTCCCGATCGGCCTCGAATTCGACGGCTCGCAAAACCTGATCGTTACCGACTTAGGAGCGGGCGCCGAGCTTATCTACGCTCCGCCATACTCCCGGCGCCCCAACTTCAATGCTCACCAACAGGGGTGCGTCGGTCGAAGGGAAGCTGAACAAGACAAACACGCTGCTGTATGTCAGCGACGTGACGAACGGAGCGGTTGACGTCTATAAGTATCCGAGTGGCACCTATCAATACAACGTAACCAACGGTCTCAGTTCGGCCAATAACGTCGAAGGCGTTGCCGTCGACCCCGAGAACGCCAAGTAGTCCGTCTACCCAAACCGCGTGAAGTGAAGCGGGGGGCCCTGAGGTTCCCCCCGCTTCTCCGGGTGCTCCGCGTCCGGGGCGACCCGAGCAAACGCCGGGCAGCTCGTGGCATCGCAGATCCGCATCGCGCCATTGCACGGGCGGCAGCATTTTCGCGTGTGGAGGTCTGTTTAGGGAAAGACTCCGTAAGCCGTGATCGGCGGCAACCGGCGCGATGAGGAGCGAGTCAGGGACCGGTGCGAACGATCGGCGGCCCCCCAGCGTTGTGAGTTCGGAATCGTTCGCCCACCAGAGAGGTACCGCTATCATGAAAATTCTTACAAGACTGATTGAATCGCTCGCAGCGAGCGCGATCGGTCTGACCTTGGCACTTGCCTGCGTCGCGCCGGCAGCGGCGCAGTCTTATGGAGGCGTTGCTAACGTCAGCGTTGCGAACGGCAACGTCGTCATTCAACGTGGCGACAGCGGAACGCAAGTCGCGGGCACCATGAATGCGCCGCTCCTTCCGGGCGACACGATCGCAACGGGTTCGGGCTCGGAGGCGGAGGTCCAATTTGACGGCACCTCGATGCTGCGGCTGGCGCCCAACACGCAAGTGCGTCTCGTTAACCTTAATCCATCGTCGCGCGAGATGCTCCTCGCGGGCGGTACCGTCGATCTGGGTGAGCTGCAAGGCGCCGGCGGCGCGCCGCAAATCGACACTCCGACGCTAACCGTTCGTCCCAATCAAAGCGGTGACTACCGCGTTTCCGTACTGGGCAACGGGCAGACGCTCGTCACCGTGCGTAGCGGCGCCGCGACGGTTTCAAGCAACTCCGGTTCGCGGACGCTTACGCCCGGTGGCACGCTGGTCGCTTACGGTTCGTACGCAAATCCATCGATCGTGATGCAAGGACCAGTCGCCTACGATTCGTTCGATCAGTTTGCGCAGACGCGCGATCAGGCCGTGGTCTCGTCGTACAACGACAATCCGTATCTCGCTCCGCAACTGGCAGGATACTCGAACTTCGCCAACTACGGTCAGTGGCAGAACGTGCCTGGATACGGGGAAGCTTGGGCGCCGAACGACCAAAGCCAAAACAACTTCGCGCCGTATCAGAACGGTCAGTGGGTCTCGCAGCCTGGTTATGGCTATACCTGGGTGCCTAACGAGCAGTGGGGCTACGCGCCGTCTCACTACGGCACGTGGTTCAACAATCCGGCGTACGGGGGATGGCTCTGGCAGCCTCCCGCGTATCAAAACCAAAACACTTCGTCGCTCGCTTCCGGCTGGTTGCCCGCCCTGGTCGGGTTCTTCCTGAGCGGAGGGAATGGCGGTGGCATCAGCAGCCTATTCGGCAATGCTGCCAACCCGTACGGAAATGCCAACATCGGTTGGATCCCATTGGCCCCCGGCGAGCAGTACCAGCCGTGGTACGGCTACAACCAATCGGCATCGTATCCGCCGACGACCGTCGCCAGCGTGACCAACATCTATAACTACTACGGGAATGCGCGGTACGTCGGAGGCGCCACGATAGTCCCGGTCAGCGCTTGGCGCAGAGGTCAGTTTACGCGCCACATACGGCTGCAGCCGCAACAGTTGCAGCGCGTGGTGTTGGTACGCGGTGCGATTCCCGTCGTCCCAACCACGACGAACTTGCGCTACTCACAGCGCGTTACCGTCAAACATCCAATCGTGATCTCGCGCACATTCGTCACCAACGCACGTTTTGCGGCGAAGGTCCCGACTGCCACCCACGTCTCTTTCAAAGCACAGCAGGCGCAGTTCAAGAGGATCGTGAGCGTGAAACCTCGAGTCGTCACGGTCGCCCCGCGCGCCACAACCGTACACCCGGTCTACCATCCCGTAAAGCGCCCGCCGATCCGCCTCCCGGCGATCGTCAAACCGGCCTTACGCCACGCACCGGTTGCGAAACCGGCCTTACGCCACGCACCGGTTGCGAAACCGACCGTACGCCACGCACCGATCGCGAAGCCGGCCGTACACCAC
>JBDTCF010000006.1:0-5893 GCA_039923715.1 Vulcanimicrobiaceae bacterium | reverse complement strand
AATATCTTCCCCTTCGACAGTGGTTTACGACCCGAAGGCCTTCTTCCCACACGCGGCGTCGCTCCGTCAGGCTTTCGCCCATTGCGGAAAATTCCTCACTGCTGCCTCCCGTAGGAGTCTGGGCCGTATCTCAGTCCCAGTGTGGCTGGTCGCTCTCTCAAACCAGCTACCCATCGGAGCCTTGGTGGGCCATTACCTCACCAACTAGCTAATGGGACGCGGTCCCGTCACCTTGCGGATTGCTCCTTTTATCGTCGACCGATGCCGGCCTGCGACGTATGCGGTATTAGCTAACCTTTCGGCTAGTTATCCCCCACAAAGCGGTAGGTTGACCACGTGTTACTCACCCGTCTGCCACTAGGTATTGCTACCTCGTTCGACTTGCATGTGTTAGGCACGCCGCCAGCGTTAATCCTGAGCCAGGATCAAACTCTCCATAAAAACAACTCGTCCGGCGTTTCCGGGTTGGAGTTTTATCGGAGCTTTTGAGGCTCTAAAAATTGCTGACCAAGCTCGGACCGCGATCGGTCCGCCCACGCCGCTGGCGCGAACGTGGAGGTCAAATCTTGTGCCCGTGCGATGGTCCGGACTCCGGTGGAGCCGGGGCCGGGTTCGCGCGGACGTTGTTCTCTCTCGTGGGACAAACAAAAAACGGCTTGCGCCGCACCTTGCCTGCTCCCCCGATGGAGACCCACAGACTTATGCGCTACTGTACTGTTCAGTTTTCAAGGAACGAACGCTGACGCCGGGCCCATTTCGGACCGGATCACTGACCGCACCGGATGGGCGAGCGTTCAGAGTCACGACGGCTATCTTAGCACCGTCACTCCAGCGAGTCAAGGCAAAAACGGGCCGCTTGCTGAGATTCGTTCGGAGCGCGACCCCGGAGCGTTCGAAACCGCGGTCGATCCGGTACCAACCGGCGAGACGCTCCGGCTTCGGTCACTAGACGGAGCGAAGTGGCGTCTCTCGGTGATCCCGCCTCAGTTAAGACCTGGTCGCGAGACCAAGGAAGCACGAACGCTCGGATCAGTCGCCTCCGGCTCTGCCCCCACTGCTTGCGTCGAGGCGCTTGGAAACGGTCTTGGCCTGGGTGAAGAGCATCAGGTAGTCGTAGCCCCCGGCCTTTGAATCGGTCCCGGACATGTTGAAGCCGCCGAACGGGTGGCCGCCGACGAACGCGCCCGTGCTCTTGCGGTTGAAGTACAGGTTGCCGACGTGGAATTCGTCGCGGGCCTGATCCAGCTTCGCTTCGTCCTTCGAGTAGACGGAGCCGGTTAGCCCAAACTCGGTGTTGTTCGCGATCGCGAGCGCGTCGTCGAAACCGTTCGCTTTGATGACCGCGAGGACCGGGCCGAAGATCTCCTCTTGCGAAATCGTCGCCTCCGGCGCCACGTCGGCGATCACGGTAGGCTCGACGAAGTATCCCTCGCCCGCAGCGCGCTTCCCGCCCGCGATCAACCGGCCGCCTTCGGCTACCCCCTTCTCAGCGTAACTGAGAATCGAGTGCATCGCGGCTTCGTTGATGACCGGACCCATGTACGTCGCACCATCGGCGGGATCGCCGACGACGATCTTCTTTACGCGCTCGCCTAGACGCGTAACGAACTCGTCGTACACGCTTGCATCGACGATCGCGCGCGAACACGCCGAACACTTTTGACCGCTGAAGCCGAAGGCCGAAACCGCGACGCCCTCCACGGCGAGGTCGAGATCGGCGTCGCCGGCGACGACGATCGAATCCTTGCCGCCCATCTCGGCGACGACGCGCTTAATCCAGATCTGTCCTTGCTGCGGTTTGGCGGCCAACTCGTTGATGTGCAGCCCCACTTCTTTTGAGCCGGTGAACGCGACGAAGCGCGTCTTCGGATGCGCTACCAGCGCGTCGCCGATCGTGCGCCCGCTGCCGGGGACGAAGTTGACGACGCCCGCGGGCAGCCCGGCCTCATGCAACAGGTCGACGAACCGCGCCGCAATCACCGGCGAATCGCTCGAGGGCTTGAGAACGACGGTGTTGCCGGCCACGAGCGCCGCCGTCGTCATTCCCGCCATAATCGCAAAAGCGAAGTTCCAGGGCGGAATCACGATTCCGACACCCAGCGGAATATATTCCAGCCGGTTTTCCTCGCCGGCGATCGGCGTGAGCGGCGACGGGTTCGCGTAACGCAACGCCTCGCGAGCGTAGAACTCCAGGAAGTCGATCGCCTCGGCCGTGTCGGCGTCGGCCTCCACCCAGCTCTTGCCGACCTCGAGGATCAGGAGCGCGTTGAAGTCGTCGCGTTGCTGCCGCACGAGTTCGGCCGCGCGGAACAAGTACTCCGCACGCTGCGCCGCGGGGACATGGCGCCAGGTCTCGAAGCGACGCGCGGCCGCCTCGATGGCGGCGGTCGCCTGGTGGAGCGAGGCCGAGCCAACCGTCCCGACGACGTCGCTCGGTCGCGCGGGATTGCGCGATTCGATGCGTTTGTCGGTCTCGAGGCGCTCGGCGCCGACCACGATCGGATAGTGGCGCCCGAGCGCCTCCGTAGCCCGAGCGAGCGCGGCCTCGATCGACGCTCGTTCTGCCTGACTAGCGAACGAGCGGATGGTCTCGTTATGGAAGGGTGCGATGCGCTCTAGGGTCGTGGCCACGGCGGTCCTTTCATGTAAATAGGAAAAGCGGAAAATGCTCTCACTCGCTTCGACCCCACGGCGGGCCACCTTTGTTGCACCGCGAAGGCCTTCGGCCATGACCTACGATCTGGTGGTCGTCGGCGGCGGAATCGTCGGGCTTGCGACGACCCGCGAATTTGCGACTCGGTTTCCGCGTCTGCGGATCGCGAACGTTGAGAAAGAACTGCGGCACGGACGCCACCAAACCGGGCACAATAGCGGAGTCGTCCACTCGGGCCTCTACTATGCGCCGGGCTCGCGCAAAGCTCGCCTGTGCACCGATGGCCGCGAGCGACTCTACGCGTACTGCGAAGCAACGGGGATCCCGTTCCGGCGCGTCGGGAAGTTGATCGTCGCGACCGTGCCGAGCGAACTCGACCGCCTCGCGGGACTCTACGAACGCGGGCGCGCGAACGCTGTCCCCGGGCTCGAGCTACTGGACGCGGCCGGAATTCGCGCACGCGAACCCGAGGTGCGCGGATTGCGCGCCATCTTCTCACCTTCGACCGGCATCGTCGATTTCGGCGCCGTCGCGGAGGCCTTCGCAAACGACGCGCGTGCGCTCGGCGCCGACTTATTCGTGGGCCGCGAGGTGCGCCGGCTGGAACGACGCCCGGACGGCATCGTCATTCACACGCCGCTCGGTGAGATTGTAACGCGTAAGGTCGTGACGTGCGGGGGGTTGTATGCGGACCGACTCGCTCGGATGACCGGCGCGCCCGCTGCGCCGAAGATCGTTCCGTTTCGCGGCGACTACCTTCTGTTGCGAAGCGACCGCAGGGGACTCGTCCAGGGCAACGTCTACCCGGTTCCGGATCCGGCCTTTCCGTTTCTCGGCGTCCACTTCAGCCCGCGCATCGACGGGAGCGTGCTCCTCGGTCCGAATGCGGTCCTCGCGTTCGCGCGCGAAGGTTACGCGTTCTCGCGCGTGAACCTACGCGACGCCTACGACGCGCTCGGCTACCCTGGGTTTATCGCGCTAGCCCGCAAGCATTGGCGCAGCGGCGCGTTCGAACTCTATCGCGACATCGCACGCCGCGCGTTCGTCCGCAGCCTGCAACGCTACGTCCCCGCGCTCCGGTACGAGGACTGCTTGCCCGGACCGAGCGGCGTGCGCGCGCAAGCGCTCGCGGCCGACGGCAGTCTCGTCGACGACTTCGTTTTCGAAGCGGGCGAACGTACGCTGCACGTCCGCAACGCTCCCTCGCCCGCGGCGACATCGTCACTCGCGATCGCCCGCGCGATCGCCGACGAAGCCGCACAGCACTTCGGTCTCCCGGTCGGCGAATCTACAGCGGCGCTGGGGGGCTGACCGCGACGCCCGCGGGGAAGTTGACGCCGTTCGCGATCGCGTTCACCTTCACGCCGGCGGGGTACGTGTAGACGTTGACCGCATTCGCCAAGGGTTCGCCTACGAAGATTCGCTTCTCGCTGCGCAGGAACGCAATCGGATTTGGTTGTTCTTCCTGCGCGAAGACTTGCGAAGGTTGCGTCGCTCCCGGCGGATAGACGCCGACGCTCGGCGGTTGTTGGTTCGCAACGACCACGTCACCCAGTGCATCGATGCCGATCCCGCTCGCGATTGGCAAGGAGATTCCAAGGTTCGTGCCGTGGGTCGAACCGGATGGGAACTTCTCGATGCCGTTCGCGTAGGTGACGTACAAGTTGTTCGACGCGTCGAGCGCGAGCCCGATCGGGAAGGTCAGCCCGGAGTACGTCGCCGTCGGATTCGTCCCGCCGGCTGCGTAGGCGACGACGTCGTTCCCGAAGAGGTTCGAGACGTAGACCGTCCCGTCGCTACCGACCGCTACGCCGGCCGGAGCGTCCAATCCCAGGGAATAGGTCCGAAACGGGGCCGTTTCCCCGGGTTTGTAGGCTGTGACGGTGTTGTTGCTGGTATTCGTCACGTACAGCCGACGCCGGGCGTCGACCGCCAGACCCTCGGGTCCTGCGATGCCGCTGGTGATCCGGCCCACCGGCGCTTGGCCTTTGCCGACGGCGTCGTAGATCGTCACCGATCCGCCGTTGTAGTTCGCCACGTACAGCAGCGCCTTGGTCGTCGCATCCCGCGAGATCCAGCCCTGGCCCGCGCTCGAGTGCGCCCGAAAGCGCCGCCAAGACGGCACGATCGTCGTCATCCGCGCGGTGTAGGCGAAGGCGGCCCGGGACGATGAGCCGGCGTGCGCGTCGTGCAACGGCGGACCGACGGCCGCGTTCCCTCCACAACCGGCCACCAGCGCGAGCGACACGACGAACAACGGTCCGGGACGCAACAGCGAGAAGCTACGCATGGTATCGACCCTCTGGAATTGGTGAGCGATTGCGCGCGGCTTCGCGCTCTGAAGCTGCCCTGCCTGTGCGGGACCAAGCGCCACGACGGCCAACCTCCGTGCATGACAAATGCATTCGTGGAAGTTGAATGGTTGCTCGGGCACCTGGGCGAACCGCGCTTGCGAATCGTCGACGCCCGGAGCACCGCACACGGCGGTACGACGGCGGGTGCGAGCGGCGCGCAGCAGTATGCGGCCGGCCACATTTCGGGCGCCGTCCATCTCGACTACGCGACCGATCTGGTCGACGCCGCGACACCCTACGCGACGCGGGTCGCTCCGCCCGAAGCCTTCGCGCGCGCCCTCGGCGAGCGCGGCATCGGGGACGACGCAACGATCGTAGCGTACGACGCCGGCGACGTTCCGTTCGCGGCGCGCTTCCTATGGATGTGCCGCTACTACGGCCACGACGACGTTGCCGTGCTGGCCGGCGGTTTCCCCGCCTGGCGCGAGGCCGGGGGCGCCGTCGATCGCCGCATACCGGGCTTTCCGGCGGCGACGTTTACGCCGCGCGTGCGTCCCGAACTACGTGCGACGAAGGACGAAGTGCTTGCGATTGCGCGCGGCGAAAGCCGCGCGCAGCTGCTTGAAACGCAACGCGACGGGACGTACGCTCAGCGCGATCGCGACCTTCCGGGTTCGCTGCGTCTTTCGGGTTCGCGTCTGCTCGAGGACGCGCGTGGCGGCCGCATCGCGCCGGGCGACACGATCGACGCGCTGACGGTCGAACTCGGCCTCGACCGCGCGCGCCGCACGATCGTATCGTGCGGAAGCGGCGTCGCCGCAGCCGGATCGTATCTCGCGCTAACGGAGAACGGCTTCGACAACGTCGCCGTCTACGATGGTTCTTGGTTGGAGTGGAGTCACGACCAACTTCCAACCGTCCCGAAACCGAAGGGGCGCGTTTAGCT
>JBDTCF010000005.1:0-6836 GCA_039923715.1 Vulcanimicrobiaceae bacterium | reverse complement strand
CCGCTGCGCATCGGCATCAAGACGCGCTTCAAGAAGCGCTCGCAGTCACCGAGCTTGCCGTACGAGAAGTAACGAGCGCTCGCGCGGCGGCGTTGGCCACCTGGAACGCCGCCAACGCCGACGATCCTGCGTTGGCGGCCTGGCGCAGCGAACTCGATGCGATGCAGCGCGCCGCCCGGCTGGTCGACGAACGCGCCGGGCTGATCGTCCGTCATGACGACGCCGAACGATGCGTTCGCCGAATCGAGCGGATCGACGAGACCCTCGCCACGTTACCGCACGCGAGCGACGCGACCGTCGCCGAACTCGAGCGGCTGGTCGAGCTGGAGCGCGACCTCAAGAGCGCGCTCGAGGCGGCTCGAACGTCGCTCACCTTCACGCCGGAACGCGAGATCGCCGTTCGTGCGATGGTTGGCGAACTCGAACGCGACGAGACGCTTGAGGCCGGCAGGGCCTTTCAGGTCGCCGGCGACGGACGCATCACGCTGACGCTCGCCGAAATCGGGACGATCGAGGTCTGCGGGCCGGTCATCGATCTGTCCGCCTCGCAGCGCGACCTCGCCGCCGCGCTGGTGGCCATCGAGGCCATCGAAAATGAAACGGGTGGTCGCAGCCCCCTCGTCTTGCGGACCGCACGGATGAAAGTCGAAGCGCTCAGCGCGGAACGTTCGGAGTTCCTCGAGCGCCGCGCGCAGGCACTCGGCGATGCTACGCCGCTCGCCATCGCTGCCCGCATCGCGACGATCGACAACGAAGACCCGAAACCGAACGCAAGCAACGAGCGTGAGGCGCTGGAGGCGACGATTTCGGAACGAGCGCACGCCGTTACCGAACGGCGCACGGCCGTACGTTCGGCGCTCGACGTACGCGAAAACGCGCTGAACGCGGCCACGGTGGCCCGTGATTTCGCGCGGCGCGAAGATACGGATGCACGCGTGCAGCGGCTGGTTCCGCTCGCAGAGCGCGTGCGCGTGCTGACGGAAGACGGCGCAAGCGACCGGGAACGCGCGGCGCACCTTGCGAGCGTCCACGCCGCAAGCGAGACGGCCCACCTCAAGCTTGAGAGCGAGCGGAAGGCTTACGCGCCGTACGCCGACATCGAAGACCCGCATTCGGCGCTGTGCGATGCCGAAGTCAAGGCCGATACGCTCGCGCACATCGCGCAAGGGGCCGCCCTCCATCGCGAGCAGCTACGCACGCGACTCGAAGCGCAGCGCGACCGTGCGCCGGTCGCCGAACGCGCGCGGCTCGACGAAGCGCGCGCGCAGCTTCTCAGAGCGCTCGAACGCGAGCGTTGCGACGAACGCGCGTTGGCGCTGCTCTGCGGCCTGGTTGACGACGCCGAGCGAGCGCGCATTGAGGGATTCGCTGCGCCGGTACTTGCCCGCGTCGCACCCTGGTACGAACACGTGACCGGCAAGGCCCTCGCCGCTCTCGATCTCGACGAGCATCACGCGATGCGCGGGCTGCGGCTAGCCGGCCTCGAGCACGAGATCGAGTTCGACGAGCTCTCCGCCGGTGCCGCAGACCAACTCGGGTTGTTGGTTCGTCTCGGCTACGCGGCGTTGCTTACCATGCCCGAACGTCTGGGGCCGATGCCGCTCCTGCTCGACGACCCACTCGTGAACGGCGACGAGCGTCGGCGCGGCCGCCTTCTCGACGTCTTGCACGAACTCTCGCAGCAAGCGCAGGTCATCATCTTCACGTGCCGGCCTGAAGATTACGCGAAAGCGAGCGGTCGATTCGTGCGAATCGGCGACCTCGCGCTCGCGGAGCGTGCTTCATGACGCGGCGACCGTCTGGACTCGCCGCGTGCCCCGATCCGCCTCGCGCGCCCGAGGAACGGCTCGCGTTCATTCTACGCTCGCCCGACGTCATCGAGCGTTCCGTGCGCGCCGCTCTGCATTCCTCGCTTGCCGTGCGGACCTCGCGTAGCAAGTCGCCTGACGTTCGCACGTTCGGAAATCGCGCGCTCGAGGCGCTCGACGTGGCGCTAACTTCAGAGCGGCCGACGCTGGATGCAATCGAGCGCCACGAACTCCAAGCCGCCACGCTGCGCGCCGGCGCGCGTTTCGTCCGCTCGAAACTCGCGCGCCGGCTCTTCGAGTTGCCGCCGGCTCGTTTCGCCGAAGCGCCGCCGCAAGCCGACGTCGCCGTTCGCGACGAGGGCGGCCACCTGCACATCGTCCGCCTCGAGGCAACCGCAACGCTCGCGCAACGCGCGCAGACCGCGCGCGCAATTGCCGGCGCTCTCCGAACCGGCGCAATTCCACTTCGGCCCCCGGCCGTGCACCTGTTCTCGTTGCGCGACGGTCGCCTGCGCTCGTTTGGGGAGTTCGCGACGAACGCGCGCCCTCAGAGCGCTAAGAACGCTCTGCGCGCTCGCCGGGCATCGTAGCTTACGCCCGGGATCAGAACGGGGCGGCCGGAGAGGGCGCGACTCCGGTCACGCGCGCGCGCTTCCTTGGCGCCGCGCACTAAGACAAGTCGCCTCGTACGTCGGGCAATCGTCGGCTGACCGCGCGATTTCACTTCACACTGATTGCCCGCGCTATCAAGAAAGCGGCGGCCGCTGCAATGCCGCCGATGAACACCGTCTGCAACGCGGAGCGCAGCGGCGAGACGCCGGTAAACCGTCCCTTGACGGCCCCGAACACGAGCAGTGCGATGGCCGTTACCGCGATCGAATAAAGTAGCGCCTGGTGGGCATTCGGCACGAGCGCATATGGGAACAGGGGTATGATCCCGCCCACGACGTACGATCCGCCGATGCGTAGCGCGCTAATCGGAGCCGTTTTCGGATCGGGTTGCTCCAATCCGAGTTCGAAGCGCATCATGAAGTCGACCCAGCGCCGACGATCTGAGGTGATGGCATCGGTGGCAGCATCGAGCGCTCGACCTTCGAGGCCATATTTCGCGAAAATCAGCTCGATCTCGCGCCGTTCCTCTTGGGGCATCTGCTCGGTCTCGTCGAGCTCGCGTTGGTGTTCACTCGCATAGTGCTCGGCTTCCGAGCGGGCGGCCAAAAAGCCGCCGAGGCCCATCGAGATGCCACCCGCGACGAGTTCGGCGACGCCGGCGGTCACGACGATCCCCGAAGCGGCGATGGCTCCCGTGATGCCAGCGGCCAGCGCAAACGGAACGGTAAGTCCGTCGGACATACCGATGACCACGTCGCGAACGGCGTCGGTCGCGGTGAAGTGTGCTTCGTGGTGACGAACCCGCGTGACCGTGCCGCGATATGGTCGTCGTGTAGACATGAGCCACCTTCAAGTCTTCGCCCAAAGCGCATCGAGCTTCGCGCACCGCGTAGCGGGCCGAATCACGGCACGGCGAACGTAATCGAAAGTCGGCTGCAGAAGCAGATAGTCCTCCACTTCAGTGCCCGGCCGCTTACGCCCGGATAAGAATGGGGCGGCCGGAGAGGGGGCGACTCCGGTCACGAGGGCGCTCGGCGACAGGCCGCCCGTGTTGCTGTAGAGATACGTCGCGCCCGGATACGCATAGACGTCGATCGAACCGTTTTCGGCGTCGCCGCAGAAGATGCGCGCTTGATTGTGGCCCAGCGGACACCAGATCGAGGCGCCCATGAGCGGTGAGGTCGTCGGCGAGCCGCTATACGGCGGCGCAAACACGTCGATCGTCGCGCGTCCCCAATCGCTGATGATCAGGTTGTTGGAGGCATCGAAGACCGGCGTACCCGGCAAGTTAAGGCTCACGCCGGTGAGCGCGGTCCCAGGCATCGCTCCGCCGGGAAATTCGATGACATTACCGACGTTATTGCTCTGGAGGTTCGAAACGAACACGTTGTCGCTGCTGTCGGTTCCGGCGCCGAAGAGTACGGCAAACGACGGATCGCTGAGCGTTGCGATTTGCGTTCCGCCGGAATTGTAGACCGCAACGGTGGGCGCTGAGCGCTCGCGTCGGCGAATGGCCGCGCCTGGTAGGACGCGCGAAGTTAGCGGAAGCCTTGGCGCTCGACGCGCTGGACCGCACGACGGAAGCGCGTGAATGTAACGACGAGGCCGTCGAGATCGCCCGTGCCGCCGGCAGTCCGCTGTTGCGACTCAGAAGTCTCGGGCTTCACGTCAGGCTGACCGGCAGCGAACGCTCTCGCCGCAACCAGCGCGAACTCCACGCAGCCCTGAGCGCATAGGCTTAAAGGCGGTCAAGCGGACTTTCGCCTGGTTAGTCGACCCTGATTGACTAGCAGGACTCGCTTTGATAGACTAAACCCATGAAAACGGTGAACATGCACGAGGCCAAGACGCATCTGTCGCGCCTCGTGCAGGCGGTGCGAGAGGGGTCCGAGCGCGAGGTGGTCATTGCCGTTGGCGGCGTTCCTGCCGCGCGGCTCGTTCCGTATACGGGACCTCCGCGCCGCCTGCTCGGCATCGATCGCGGCCTCGTAGCGATGGCCGACGATTTCGACGCACCCGACGCCCGGATCGCCGCTTGGTTCGAAGGCGAGGAGTAGTGGGACTCCTGCTTGACACGCACGTCTTCGTTTGGGCGGCCTCCGCACCCGAGCGTCTCACGAACGCGGCGCGTAGCGCGATTGAAGATCCATCGAACGCCGTCTTTGTCTCGGCCGCCGTTGCCTGGGAAATTGCGATCAAACATGGCCTCGGGAAGCTCGCGTTGCCGAGCGATCCGCCGACGTACTTCCCTGCGAGGATTACCGCGCTTGGGTTTCGCTCGCTAGCCATTGCGCAGGAGCACGCCCTCGCAGTCCGGTCCCTTCCAAACCATCACCGCGATCCGTTCGATCGAATCATGATCGCTCAAGCGATCGTTGAAGGCCTGACCTTCGTAACCGCCGACGAAGCTGCAACCCGTTACTCCGTTCGCGTGCTCGTGACGTAGAGTGAACCCTACCGCCGAGGAAAGCTAGCATGCCGACGATCGCGCAAGTCGAAGAGCAGATCTACACGTGCGAGGGTTTTCGCGTTCGTATGACGCCGCTCAATGTCACGACGAAAACCATTCCTGCGTACGATTTCTTGGTCATGGCGCCCCAACGCTGGCGGCTCTCAGATTGGAAGATGGTACGGTTGAGCCGCTACGTTCCGTTCGTCCGCGAAATCGTCGCGCTTCGCGGCGACGAGAAGCCTGCGAAGAGCGATCTCCAGCTCGGCTCGCTCCGCGACTCCTACTACCAAGCCAAATACGGGTCGCTCACCCCAGAGGCCGCCGAGTTGCCGACCGTGGCCGAGTTTCATACGCGACCGGATGACGGCGAGACGGAGACGCCACCACCGAAGGCGACCGCACCGCGCCGCCGTCGAACGCGATAGGGAAGGGCGCCGCTCGGACAGCAGAGTAGGCAGATGCCGGGAGGATGCTGCGAGGGGCGTTCTCAAATACACGTCAGCGGCTCGGGCGCATCGCCAAGCGAGCTATCCGAAGTCGTTTCAACGCCTCGAGGGTATCTCGCCATGCGCCTATCGATCTCGTCTCGTTTCGCACTGGGTGCTTCCGCGATCGTGCTGCTTGCGGGTTGCTCGACCGGCGGCTCGCAGGTCGGTCCTCAGCGCGGCGTCGACGTCGCCGGGCAGTCCGCTGCTCGTCTCGCCACCACCGTGGTCAACGGGACGTCCATCGTCCTCCCAGTGGGTGTCCGGGTTGGCGCGGCACGTCGCCACGTCACCGGCTACATGAAAGGAGTCGACGCCCTTACGCGCCTCGCGTACATCGACGACTTCGTAAACAGTTTTGTTGCCGTGTACGATCGCAACGGCACGCAGGTAGGAACGATCACGAACGGCATCGTGAATCCGGGCGGCATCTTCGTCGACGGCAGTCGGAATCTGTGGGTCGCCAACGGCGGCGGACGCAATATCGTCGAGTATCCGCGTGGCGCAACCTCTCCAACCAACACGCTCAACGATCCGGCCGGACAACCATACGACGTGACAATGTGCCCAAACGGAACCGTGTACGTTTCAAACCTGAACGGGCAGAACGGTAAGACCGGCACGATCCAAGTGTACGCTCCGGGCAGCGTCAATCCAACCGGCACGCTGGTCTATCCAGGCGAACTCACCAACTACATGATCACCTGCGACGCACAAGGAAATGTTTTTACGAGCCTCTACAATGGCAGCAGCATCGTTGTCGAATATCCCGGCGGCAATCAGTCGGGCGCGATCGCGCTGCCGATTCCGCTCACGTTCCCGGGCGGTATCAAGCCGGATAACGCCGGCAACATCCTTGTCGAAGATCCAAGTGCACAGACCATTACGGAGTATACCGAGGCCGGCGTGCCGACGGGTAACGCCATCAATACCGGGCCTGGCAGCAACTGGTTGAACTTCGCGGTTACGCGGAACAGCCGCGTCGTTCTCGGCCCCGACCAAGCCTTGCTCAAAGGCACGTCGCGAACGTTCCCGGCCGGTGCGCTTCGGCAAACGTACCTTTCCAGTTCGTTCGCCCTGCCGGTGGGTGCCGCGTTCGACCCGGGCCAAAAAGGTATCTCTCCGTAAGCCGATTCGCTCCGCCTTGCGGAAGATACGTGTTTCCGTGCGGGTGCTTCGTGGGGCGCGCGCTCCGCGTTCAACTGCGCTAGGGGTTGTAGACGACCTCGGTCATGAGGCCGTCCATCATGTGGATCTCGTTGTGACAGTGCAGCAGCCAACGGCCCGGTGGTGAGTCGGCGACGAAGTGCCACGCGAGTGTGCCGCCGTTCGCGCGTACGAGCGAGGTGTCTTTTGCGAGGGGGCGCGCTAGCGTTTTGCCGTCGATCTCGACGATGTCGAACGTGTGCCCGTGCAAGTGCATCGGATGGTCCATGTCCGTCTTGTTCGTAAACCGGACGGTCACGTGGTCGCCCGGCC
>JBDTCF010000004.1:0-6034 GCA_039923715.1 Vulcanimicrobiaceae bacterium | reverse complement strand
ACCGGGAGTCCCTACAGCATCAAGCTCGCGCGCGAACTCATCGACAAACTCGACGTCGCCCAGAAACTCGTGGTGCTTGATACCGAAGTGCTCGAAATCGACGAAACCGAGTCGCGCAACCTGGGACTTTCGCTCCCCCAGCCAATCATCGCGAGCACCTTCAGCGAAGTCGTTCCGATCGCAGACCAAAACGGGAACACCCCGCGTCTCCTACGGCTCCAGCCACTCCAGCGGACCGGACTCTCACTGGCGGCCCAGCTCAATTTGCTCATCCAGCACGGAAACGGTCGCGTGCTTGCCGATCCCCGCATCACCACCGTCTCGGGCCGCACCGCCACCATCCGCGCGGGCGACACGATCGCCATCGAAACGACCACCGGCGGCGGAGCGGGAACGATCGCCACCACCCAACTCCAAACCTTCCAAACCGGCGTCACCCTCGACATCACCCCGATCGTCAATGCCGACGACTTCATCAGCGTTACGCTCCATCCGGTCGTCAACAGCAACACCGGCTTCAACAACGGCATCCCGCAGATCTCGACCCGTGACACGCAGACCACCGTCGCACTGCGCGAAGGGCAGACGCTCATCATCGGCGGCCTCATCCAGGACGCGATCACCAAGTCCACCTCGAAGATTCCAATTCTGGGCGACCTGCCGCTGCTCGGCCACATCTTTCGCGCCACGGATTACGAGCGCCAACGCAACGAACTCGTCATCACGGTCACCCCACACATCGTGGTCCCCGGCGAAGCCGCACCGTTCCCCAACGCCCCCCTTCCCGGCATCCCGACCGCCGCGCCGTTGCCGACCTTGGCACCGGGAACAACGCTCCCGCAAGCGCGGACGTCGTCGCCAGAAGCGAAGAGCGGCGCGCTGGAACCGCCACCGCCTCCACTGCCCGTCCTAGCAGGACCGGAAGCGCCTGCCCCGCCGACGCCGGGCGCCACGATGAACGCGACTCCGAGTGCGGAACCAAACGCGAGCGTGAATCCGAGCGCACTGCCGAGTTCGAGCCCGCACCCGAGTGCGAACGCTTCGTCGAATCCGAACGCTCAAGGGAGCCAAGCGCCGGTCGCGCTTCCCTCGGCATTCGCGCAAACCAACACGTTCACGTACGGGCAAGCGCCGCAGAACAACTTCGCCGGGCCAAACGACTCCGTCCAGATTTTCTACGCCACCTTTACACCGACGGTCGTGCGTGCGGGAACGACGGTTACGCTCGCCGCCCTCACGACTAGCAACGTCGCGAAATTAACGCTCGGCTACGGCGGATTCAGCACCCAGATCGCGCAAGGCGGACCGGGCAAGTGGCTCGCCTCATTCGCTCTCAGCGCGATGGGTCTGCCGCCGGCACCGGCCGGCGTTTCGCTGACGCTCGTCGCCTCACGGCTCGACGGAGCGTCAACCTCGATCGCAATACCCGTGAGCGTCGCGCCGTGAACCCAACCTCGCATACGTTCATCGAAGCCTTCGCATCTCGCGGCGGCCTTCGACGCAGACGTCTTGGAGGTGAACCGATCGAACAGCTCGTTCATCGGGTATAGTACCGGTCGGCTTGCATTTCATCGGCCGAGGCTGCAGCCTTGCGCTTCGCGAGAAGCGCTTCAGCTTGCTTCTTCGTTACCCCGAAAAGGGTCTCGGTCTCCGGGCGTGTTCGCCACGAGGCCAAGGGATGCTTCGAGCGCGCGTCGCTTGGCGGCGGGGCGTGACGCGGATTGAGGGAAGCTTGCCCGAGGCAGGCAGCTCGTACGCCGCGTTGCGTCCAATGCCCAAGACGTGTTGAAGCTCGTTCGGCGTAAGAACATCGCCCAAGTCTTTAAGCGGCAACGTCGGTTGCCTCATTTCGAACCTGCCAAGACAAATTTAACCGACCGTTCACGACGTTGCAACCGGCGGCCGCGTATTCTGAGCGAGGCGCCCGTCCCGGAGCGTCCAGTCTCGAAGGAGTCGAAACGAACCGTGTCACCAGCCCGCTTTCTCCCCATCTTTGCGCTCGGCGCCGCCCTCATCGCGCCGCTTGCCGCCGGCGCACAGACGACCACGCCGGTGCGTCTACCGGCCCCCGTCTTCAGCAACCCGAACGGCACCCGGACCACGTATCCGATCGGTCGTCCAGGGTATGGCGGATCGCACGAGAGTCTGTTCCTGCGCACCGTGCAGCAGCTCAACCTGTCGCCCGCGCAACGCCAGCAGGTGCAGAACCTCGTCGCACAGCGCCGTGCCGAAAACGTCCGGTTTCCGCGGGGCAGCGCCGAGCGCCGCGCCAACAACCGTCGCATGCGCGACCAGATTCGCGGCCTGCTCAACCCCCAGCAGCGCTCGATGCTCGGCCAGCGCCTTCGGGTCGAGCGGCAACAGCGTCGCGGTACGCGCAATCTGAACGGCAGCCTCTAACCGCCGAACCAACCTGACCTAGAAGCGCCCGCGGCCGAGAGTGCTTACGCTACGCTCTCGGCCGCCGCGCGAAGCGCGCTCCAGGCTGCGGCGACATCCGCCTCAGTAGTGCGTTCGTTGCCGATCGCAAGCCGCATCACGAGTCGGCCGTGCAAGCGGGTCGTCGAGAGAAATGCCTCGCCCGTCGCGTTCACGCCGTCCACGATTCGCGCGTTGAGCGCGTCGCACGCCTGGTCGCCAAGCCCGGCCGGCTGGTAGCGAAAGCAGACCACTGAGAGCGGGTGGGGAGCGGCGACCTGCCAGTTCGGCTCCGCTTCGACCCATTCTGCGAACGTCTGGGCCAGCGCGATGTGGCCGCGCAGCCGCTCGCGAATGCCGCGCACGCCATAGTGACGCAGCACGAACCACAGTTTGAGCGCGCGGAAACGTCGCCCCAGTTGGAGTCCGTAGTCCATGTAGTTTCGCACATCCGTTTCCGGAGCCTCAAGATAGTCGGCCGATAGGCTGAATGCGCGGCGCAAGATCTCCGGTTCGCGCACGTACAGCACGGAGAGATCGATCGGAACGAAAAGCCACTTGTGCGGGTTGACCACGATCGAATCGGCGCGCTCGCAACCGTCGAGCAGCCAACGCATCTCGGGCAGAATCGCCGCCGGGCCCGCATACGCCGCGTCGACGTGCAGCCAGGTATCGTGCCGCCGAGCGACCTCGGCGACGGCGGCAATCGGATCGCTCGAAGTCGTCGAGGTCGTTCCCGCGGTCGCCACGACGCACATCGGCCGGTAGCCGCGCGCGCGGTCGTCGGCAAGCGCGCGATCCAGCGCTCCGGGGAGCATCGCAAAGCGCTCGTCGACCGGAACGCGCACGACGTTTTCGCGGCCGACACCGAGCGCGATCGCGGCCTTCTCGACGTGCGAGTGCGTGTGCTCGGTCAGGTACACTCGCAGCCGCGGCAGATCGCCGCGCCCGGCCATCCCGCGCTCCCGGATCCCAAGGTCGAGCGACTCGCGCGCCGCGGCGAGCGCGGTAAAGCCGGCGATCGAGGCGGTGTCGTAGACGATGCCGAGCAACTCGCTCGGAAGCCCTAAAGCGTCCCGCAGCCAGGCGAGCACAACCTCTTCGAGTTCGGTTGCCGCCGGGGACGTGCGCCACAGCATCGCGTTGACATCGAGGGCCGCGACGAGCGCCTCGGCGACCACGGCGATCGGGGCCGCACTTATTGCAAAGTACGCGAAGAAGCGTGGATGGTTCCAATGCGTGATGCCGGGGACGATTAAGCGCTCGAAATCGTCGAAAATCGCCGCGAACGGCTCGGGCTCTTCGGGCGCGGCAACGGGAAGTGCGCGAACCAGATCGCCCGGGCGGACCCGCGAGAGGACCGGAAACCGGCCCGGATCGGCGTAGTACGCGTCGATCCAGCCGGCGGCGCGCTCGAACTGCTCGGTGAGGTCGCTCATCCCGCTCGGTCCGCCACCGGGGTCGCTCGCTCCCTCCCGCTCGGCCGGGGCGAAGTCGTTGCGGCGGGCCCGCGAAACGGCAATAGTTAAAGGAGTGCTGTACGGCTGGGCCGGCCGCGCGGAGAGTGGAGAGCGATGAAGTACCGGACCTATCCAAATTCGGACCTGCGCGTTAGCGAAGTCGGCTTCGGATTGTGGACTACCGCGACCAACTGGTGGGGAACCATGACCGACGACGAGGCGGTCGCAATGCTGCACGAGGCGCTCGACCTCGGCATTACCCTCTTCGACGCAGCTGACACCTACGGTAACGGACGAAGCGAAGAGCAACTCGCCAAAGCGTTCTCGGATCGCCGGGACCGCGTAGTGTACTCCACCAAGTTTGGTTACGATTTCTACACCCACGGCGGCGAGCGAACCGGTCAGAGCGAACTCCCCCACGACGTTTCGCCGAAGTTCGTCCGCTTCGCGCTCGAACAGTCATTGCGGCGTCTGGGTACCGAGACGATCGACATCTACGCGCTCCACAACGCGCACCTCGAACACATCGACGACGACGCGCTGTTCGAACTCCTCGAATCGTTCAAAGCCGAGGGCAAGATTCGGATGTATGGGGTCGCGCTGGGGCCGGCGATCGGCTGGCTCTACGAAGGGATCGACGCGGTCCGCAAGCGCCGGGTCGCCAACCTGCAAATGATTTGGAACCTCCTCGAACCGTTTCCGGGCGACGCGATGTTGCGAGCGGCCTACGAGGCGGGGGCGGACACGGGCTATCAAGTTCGCGTTCCCCACTCGAGCGGCTTGCTTGAGGGTCACTACACGGCGGAAACGATCTTTCCGCCAGGCGATCACCGCAATCATCGGCCGCGCTCGTGGCTCCTGGGCGGCGTGCGTAAAGTCGAGACGCTGCGCTTCCTCGAACGTCCCGACCGCACGCTCGGACAAGCCGCGATTCAGTGGCTACTTGCCGAACCGCGCGTAACCACCGTCCTGCCAAACATCTACGATCGCGCGCAGCTGCGCGAGTTTGCGGCCGCAAGCGAAACGCCGCCGCTGCGGCCCGACGAGTTGGCGCACGTCGCGGAACTCGCCGCCACAAACTTCGGCGTCGAGGAAGCGCCGATGAACTACAAGGGAACGATGACGCGCGAACAACCCGTCGGAGCCTCCGCAGAGTGAACGGCGTCCTTACCAAGGACGCGCCGGCGCCGATCGGCCCCTACAGCCAGGGCGTTCGGGCCGGCGGCTTGCTGTTCTGCAGCGGGCAGACCCCGCTCGATCCCGCGACGGGGAAACTCGTTGAGGGCGACGTTACCGCGCAAGCGCGGCGCGTGCTGGACAACCTTTCCGCCGTGCTGAAGGCCGCCGACGTCACGTTCGCGGACGTCGTCAAGACGACCATCTTTCTGGTCGACATGAACGACTTTGCGGCCGTCAACGCGGTTTACAAGGAGCGTGTCGGCGACGTCGCTCCGGCGCGCTCGACCGTCGCGGTCGCGGCGCTGCCGATGGGCGCGCGGGTCGAAATCGAAGCGATCGCCGCGCTCGAATGAGCGCCGTCGGCGACGCCCGCGTGACGGCCGTCCGCGTTTCCGGCAAGTCCGGTGCGTACGCGTTCGAAGTCACGATCGCCAGCAACGACCGCGGACCGCACCACTATGCCGATTGGTGGGAGGTCGTGAGCGCGGACGGTACGCTCCTCTATCGGCGCATCTTGTTACACGATCACGCCGACGAACAGCCGTTCACGCGCGACGGTGGCCCGGTACCGGTCGACGGCATGACGCCCGTCACGGTGCGCGCACACGTGCATCCCAGCGGCTACGCGCGCGAAGCAGTGCGCGGCATGGTCGACGGCGGCTTCGCGCCGATCGAACTCGCGCCGGACTTCGCGCCCAGCCTCGCGTCCGAACCGCCGCTGCCCCGCCGCCGTTAGCTCTTTTGGAGGCTGGCGAGTTCTCTCGAGGCCGCGCGCGCAACGTCGATTTCGTCTGAGGTTGCCGCACGCCGGTACTCCATGGCGGCCAGCGAAATCTTTCCCTGGTCGGCATACGTCACACCGAGCAGGTAGTGCAAGCGACCCTCGTTCGGCGCGATGCTGATGCCCTTGAGGAACGATGCTTCGGCCAACGCGTAGAGTTGGTGCTGGTCGTAGTCGTACCCGAGATCGATGTATG
>JBDTCF010000003.1:0-16402 GCA_039923715.1 Vulcanimicrobiaceae bacterium | reverse complement strand
GCCCTGCCGATCCTGCAGCGCGACTTGGGCGCGTCGGCGCAGCAAGTTCAGTGGGTCGTCGAAGGTTACTCGCTCTTCCTCGCCGCGCTGCTCCTAACCGGCGGCGCGCTGGGCGACATCTTCGGCCGCCGTCTCGTATACGGCCTCGGCATTGCGCTGTTCGCCCTGGCGTCCGTCGCCTGCGGCCTTGCGCCGAGCGCCAATACCCTCATCGCGGCGCGCTGCATCCAAGGCATCGGCGGCGCACTCGCGACGCCTGGAAGCCTGGCGTTGCTGGCGGCGAATTTCGAGGGCGAAGCGCGCGGGCGCGCGATCGGGACGTGGTCAGGTTTCTCCGCGATCACCGCCGCGATCGGCCCGCTGCTCGGCGGCTGGCTGGTCCAATCGCTTTCTTGGCGCGCCGTCTTCTTCATTAACCTGCCGATCGCGGTCGTCGTGCTGGCGATCCTCGCAACGCGCGTCGACGAATCGCGCAATCCGAACGCGTCGCACCGCGTCGACTATGCGGGGGCTACCTTCGCCACGCTCGGGCTCGCGCTCTTGGTCTACGGCCTGATCGGTTTGCAAAGCGGCGCGTCGCGCTTACTCGACCTCGGCATTGCTCTGCTCGGAGCCGTCACGCTTGGTGCGTTCGTGTTCTTTGAAAGCCGGATCGCCGAACCGATGATGCGGCTCGAGCTGTTCCGGTCGCGCACCTTTGCGATCGCCAACCTCTATACGCTGTTCCTGTACGCGGCCCTGGGTGGTAGCCTCTACTTCCTTCCGTTCGAACTGATCGACGTTCAAGGGTATTCACCGGCCGCAGCCGGCGCGGCGCTGCTACCGTTCATTCTCATCATGTTCGTCGCGTCGCGTTGGTCCGGCGGACTCGTCGCGCGGATCGGGGCGCGCACGCCGCTCGTTATCGGTGCGCTCGTCGCCGGCGCCGGCTTTGCGGGCTTCGCGTTCGCCGGCATCGGGCGACCTTATTGGCTCTCCTTCTTCTTCCCCGCCGTCATCTTGGGCGCCGGCGGCGCGCTGTTCGTCGCGCCGCTAACGACGGCCGTGATGGACGCCGTGGAGCGCGAACGCTCCGGACTCGCTTCCGGGATCAACAATACCGTCTCGCGCGCTGCCGGACTGTTAGCGATCGCGCTGCTCGGCGTCGCCCTTGCCAGCACGTTCTCGAGCCACATTCAGAGCTCGCTTGCCGCGTCGGTGGGGGTTTCATCGGCCACACGGACCATCGCCGACGCGCACCGCGCCGCGCTCCTGGCGGGGCACATTCCACCAAGCATCGCGAACGGCGAGCAGCGCGCCATCGTCGCTCAGGCGATCGCTCGGTCCTACCACGCCGGCTTCGTCGTGGTGATGCTGGTCGCTGCGGGGCTGTGCGGGGTTGCCGCGTTCGTTGCATTCGCGTTTCCGAGTTCAACTCGGCCGCGGCGTCGAACAGCGTCCCGGCCGGTTTAAGGGCATTGCGGTGCGGGTACTTCGAGAATGCTGAGCCTCCGTTGCATCGAGAGGGGGGTCGTTTGCGGAACTCGCAGCTCGTCCGGTCGCAGCGTGAGCTGGAGCCGTTGGCAATTCGCGCCCATCCGCTCGTTTTCGGGGTCGTGCTTTTTCTGTCGTCGGAGCTGATGTTGTTCGCGGCGATGTTCGCGGCGTACTACGATCTTCGCAGCCTCAGCGGGGTTTGGCCGCCGACCGGTGTCCGCTTGGACCTCCTCTGGTCCACGATCGGAACGGTCCTGTTGGGACTCTCGAGCGGAACGGTGCTTTTGGTGGGGCACGCACTCAATCGCCGGCGCGTTCGAGCGACCCGCCTGTGGCTAGGCGCGACCATCGCGCTGGGTGCGGCGTTCCTGGTAGTTGCCTTTCGCGGGTGGAGTACGGCGAACTTTCGCATCGACTCCAACGCGTACGGCTCGCTTTTCTACATGATGACCGGCTTTCACGCCGCGCACGTCATCGTCGGCCTCATCCTGCTTTCCGCGTTGTTGCTAGGCGCGCGCGAGCCGGCCTTCATTGGCGACCGGCGCGCCGGCGCGGAAGGCATCATGTACTACTGGCACTTCGTCTTCATCGTCTGGGTCGGCATCTGGGCGACGATTTACTTGGTGCGATGACGTCCCCAGATCGACGCCGGTTCGCTCGGGGTGTCGCCGGCGCTGCCGCGATCGTCTCCCTCTTCGGCAGCATCGGCTTTGCGGCGGCTTACGTCGCGACGCCCTCCGCGCAGTGGCAAGGTTTGGCACTCGGATTTGCGCTCGCAGGCTTGGCCGCCGTCTTCGCCCTGTGGGGAACGACGCTCGTTTCTAACGAGCAGGTGGTCGAGCGGCGGGAGATGTCGTCGGCACCTTCGGAGCGACACAGCGCAACGCAGGAACTCGAAGCGGGCGCCGAACAGATCGGTCGCCGACGCTGGTTGAGCCGCCTATTGGGAGCGGCGCTGGGCGTCTTTGGAATCGCCGCGCTGTTTCCGATTCGCTCGTTCGGGCCCAATCCGAATCCGGAACTCTTCCGAACGAAGTGGACCCCAGGCGCCCGGTTGGTACGCGAAGACGGTTCACCCGTTCGCGTGGACGAGTTGGAGGCCGGTTCCATCCTGACCGTCTTTCCGGAAGGATTCGTTGGTGACGCATCGTCGCAGACGCTGCTCCTGCGCCTGGAGCCCGGGACGCTGCGGACGGCTCCGGAGCGCGCCGGTTGGGCGCCGCAGGGTTACGTCGCGTTCTCGAAAGTCTGCACCCACGCGGGCTGTCCGGTCGGACTGTACCGCCGAAGTTCGCACCAACTGCTGTGTCCCTGCCATCAGTCGACGTTCGACGTCGTGGCCGGCGCGAAGCCGACCTCCGGTCCGGCGACGCGCCCTCTTCCGCAGCTTCCACTTCGGATCGCAGCGGACGGGTACGTGCGCGCGCAAAGCGACTTTCGCGAGCCGGTCGGCCCCAGTTTCTGGGAGCGCGGATGATCGCTCGGCTGATGCTCTGGCTCGACGACCGTCTCGGCACGTCGGCCTTCGCGTCGCGCGCGCTACGCAAAGCTTTCCCGGATCACTGGTCGTTCATGCTGGGCGAGATCGCGCTCTACGCGTTTGCGGCGCTGCTAGTGACCGGCATCTTCCTCGGCTTCTTGTTCAACGACTCGAACGTGCACCAGATCTACCGGGGTCCCTATGCCCCGCTCGACGGGGTCAGCGTTTCGGGCGCCTACGCCTCGGCGCTCCGCATTTCGTTCGAGACCCAGGCGGGACTCGTGATCCGACAAATCCACCACTGGGCCGCGCTGCTGTTTTGTGCGGCGATCGTGACGCACATGTCCCGCATCTTTTTTACCGGGGCCTTCCGCAAGCCGCGCGACATCAACTGGACCGTGGGGCTCACGCTCCTCTTGCTCGCATTAGCGGCGGGGTTCACGGGATACTCGCTCCCCGACGACTTGCTTTCGGGGACCGGCTTGCGTATCGCGGCCTCGATCGCCATGACGATCCCGTTCATCGGAATCTGGATCGAGTCGCTGTTCTTCGGGGGCCCCTTCCCGGCGCCCCAAATGACCGGGCGGTTGTTCTTCACGCACGTTTTCTTGCTGCCGGGCCTCATTCTCGGGCTGGTCGCGCTGCACATGGCGATCCTATGGCACCAGAAGCACGCCCAGTTCCGCGGGGCGGGCAGGACGGAACAGAACGTCGTCGGTTCGCCGCTGTGGCCAAACTACGCCCTCAAATCGCTCGGCCTCGGATTCGCAACGTTCGCCGTTCTGGCAATCCTGGGCGGCTTCTTTCAGATCAATCCGATCTGGCAATACGGTCCCTACGATCCCGCGCAGGTGGCCTCGCCGGCGCAACCGGATTGGTACGTCGGGTGGCTCGACGGAGCGCTGCGACTCGGCTTGCCGATCGACGTCCACGTTTTCGGACACACGATTCCGGCCGCATTTTTGCCCGGGGTCATCTTTCCGCTCGTCGCCTTTACGCTGCTCTATCTGTGGCCCTGGATCGAACGCCGGTTCACGCACGACGCCGCGGTCCACAACCTATTGGACCTCCCGATCGAGGTTCCGTGGCGTACGGCGACAGGGGTCGCCTTCCTCGCGGTTTTCCTGGTGACGACGCTTGCAGCGAGCGACGACGTTCAAGCGCGGCTTATGGGCGTGCCGGTCGAATCGCTAACGCTGGCGTATCAAGTCTTGGTCGTGGCCTTCCCCGTTTTCTGCTGGTTCTTGGTCTATCAACTCTGCCGGGAGTTCCGCTCGCGAGCCGTCCGGCGCGGGCTCGGGGAACGGCCCATCGTCGAATTCGTACGCTCGGCCGAGGGTGGCTTTCAAGAGCACGAGCCCTCGAACGTGCCGTGAGCTACGCCCTCTCTGTCGCCTGTCTGTTGGCATATGCAGCCGGCGTGCATTGGAACCGCATCCGCGGTCGTCGGCCGGTGACGCTCTGGCAAATCGTCGCGTTCGTCGCCGGCCTGGTCGCCCTCGCCGCCGCGTTGTCGGGCCCCGTCGATGCCCTGGCCGATGCATCGTTCGTCGCGCACATGGGCCAGCACATCGTGCTCTTGATGCTCGCGCCGCCTCTTCTGCTTTTGGGCGACCCGCTACGGTTGGCGCTGTCTGCGTCGCCGCGTCGCGTTGCGCGCCGACTGGCGCGGATTCTGCGCAGCACACTCGTGCATTGGCTGACGGCGCCGCTCGTCGCGTGGCTGGTCTTCGTGGCTGCGATCTGGACCGTGCACTTATCGCCGCTCTACGAAGCAGCACTTCAGAACGAAGCGGTCCACGCAGGCGAACACGGACTGCTCTTGGGGGCGGCTCTCCTATTTTGGTATCCGCTCGTCGGAATGGGGCCGACGCTTCATCCGTTCGGGTATCTCGCGCGGCTCCTGTACCTCCTCCTCGCCACGCCGCAAAACGCGTTTCTGGGGTTGGCGATCTATCAGGCTCGGCACGTCTTATACGCGCACTATCTCGTGACGCCCAATCCTTTCCACGTCTCCGCGTTGGCGGACCAAGAGGCGGCCGGCGAGTTGATGTGGATTGCGGGCAGCCTTGTCATGTTCGTCGCGCTGCTCTTGGTGGCGGCGGACTGGGCCCGGAACGACGCACGTCTCGCGGTTCGCGTCGATGCCCGGCTCGAAGGAGTATCGCCGTGATTCGCGGTTTCGCTCGCTTCCTGGCGATCGTCGCAGTCGTTTTAGCCGGCCTCAGCGGAGCGTCGCCGGCGCGCGCGCAAACGGTACCGGTCGAGCCCATACAACAGGTTCACCGCGGCGAGGAGCTCTATCTCGTCCACTGCTCGTCCTGCCACGGCATGCAGCTGCAAGGTTCGCCGTTGGCGCCGCCGCTCCAGGGCGTGGGTCCTGCGGCGGTCGACTTTTGGTTGGGCACCGGCCGAATGCCCGCCATGGTTCCCCCCAACGTGCAGGCGATGCACCAGCGGCCGCAGTTTTCACTCGACGACATCAACGCGCTGGTCGCTTTCGTGAGCCGAACCGCGCCGGGCGGGCCGGCGATTCCGGTCCTCGGCAGTCTCAACGCGGGCAATGCCCTGCAACGCGGACGCGCGATCTATGCTGCCAATTGCCAGGCGTGTCACGGTGCGATGGCGCAAGGCGGCGCCGTCGGGTACGGTTATGTCGCTCCGCCGCTCTACGACGCAACGGTCCTGCAAATCGCCGAAGCCGTTCGCACCGGTCCCGGACCGATGCCGGAGTTCGGACCCAAGCAACTCGATCGGGCCGACCTCGATGCGGTCGTGCACTACGTGAACGTCTTGCAAACCGCGCAAATCCATCCGGGCGGATTCAACCTCGCCAACATCGGCCCGGTCGCCGAGGGTCTGGTGAGTTGGGTCCTCGGAATGGGCGTCTTGTTCGGCCTCATTCGAGCGATCGGCTCGAAAACGTGACGCTGCGGGTCGCAGCCGGCGCCGCGCTCCTGCTCGCCGGATTGGCGGGCTGCGGGTGGGCCGCACTTCCGACAGGGGCGACTTCGCAGGCGACGCTCATGCGGACGGATTGGACGGTCTTTACGCTGACGGGACTCGGCGTGTTTGCCATCGTTGCAGGGCTGATCGTGATCTCCGCGATCGTGTGGCGCCGGCGCGGCGACGCGTTACCGATTCAATTTCGCCGCAACCTCCCCGTCGAGATCGTCACGACGGTGATCCCGCTCGTAATGGTCGTCCTGCTCTTTGCGCTAACCTATCGCGTCGAGAGCGCGGTCGAGCGTCTTACTGCGGCACCGGCCGTTGTGGTCGACGTGCTTGCCTTCCGCTGGTCTTGGCGCTTCAGGTATCCGGGAAAGAACGTGCAGGTGGTCGGCACCCCGCAGAGCCCGCCCGAAATGGTCATCCCGCTCGGCGAGACGACCCGCATCAATCTTTCCTCGGCCGACGTCAACCATGCCATGTGGGTGCCCGGGTTTCTGTTCAAGCGCGATGCGATCGCCGGCGTGCACAATGCGTTCGATTGGCATCCTGAGCGCCTGGGAACGTATGTCGGCCGGTGCGCGGAGTTCTGCGGTCTCGAGCACGCCTTCATGACCTTCAGCGTCCGGGTGGTTTCACCGAACGAGTTCGCCCGTTGGTTAGCCGCTCGCCAAACCCGAGCCGCCGCTCCGGCGGATGCGCCGCGATGAGCGAAGCCGCGCTCCCGGAACCGGTCACGGCGGCGCTGGCACGGCGGGGAATCCTCTCCTGGATTTCGACGACCGACCACAAGCGCATCGGAATCCTCTACATGTGCACGGCGATCGGTTTCTTTTTCACGGCCGGCGTCATGGCGTTGCTGATTCGCGCGCAACTCGCTGTGCCGAACCAGTCGATCGTCACCTCGCACCAGTACGCGCAGCTCTTCACCCTGCACGGCACGGCGATGATCTTCTTCTTCGTCGTCCCATTCGCGTTCGGGTTAGCGAACTTCTTGGTTCCGCTGCAAATCGGCGCGCCCGACATGGCGTTCCCGCGTCTGAACGCCTTTTCGTACTGGATATTCCTGTTCGGAGCGCTACTGGTGATGAGCGGGGCCGCGACGAACGGCGGCGCGGCGGCGACCGGCTGGTACGCGTACGCGCCGCTCTCGGGGATCAAGATCTCGGCAGGGTTGGGCCAGGACCTGTGGATCATCGGCTTGCTGATGGCCAGCATCTCCTCGATCCTGACCGCGATCAATATGGTGACCACCGTCTTCATCTACCGCGCACCGGGCATGACGATGTGGCGGATCCCGATTTTCACCTGGGAGATCGTCGCCACGTCGCTCATGGTGCTGATGGCCTTTCCGTCGCTCGCCGCCGACCTCTCGATGCTGCTGATCGACCGGCACTTCGGCGGCCATTTTTTCGATCCGGCCGCCGGGGGCAGCCCGGTCCTCTACCAGCACTTGTTCTGGTTCTTCGGACACCCCGAAGTCTATATCATGATCCTGCCGTATTTCGGGGTGATCACTGAAATCGTCAGCACCTTCTCGCGCAAACCGGTCTTCGGGTATACCGGCATGGTACTGTCGGCGTTTGCGATCGCGGGGCTCTCGATGGGCGTCTGGGCGCACCACATGTTCACCACCGGAGCGGTTTCGGATCCATTCTTCTCGGCGGTCTCCTTTCTCATCGCGGTTCCGACGGGCATCAAATTTTTCAACTGGATCGGTACGATGTGGCGCGGCTCGATCGCGTTCACGACGCCGATGCTGTTTGCGATCGGCTTCCTGTTGAATTTTCTGATCGGCGGCATTACCGGGGTCATGGTCGCGTCGCCGCCGATCGACTTCCACGCCGAAGACAGCTATTTTCTGGTAAGCCACTTCCACTACGTGCTCGGCGGCGGCAGTTTGTTTGCCATTTTCGCGGCAATATTTTTCTGGTTTCCGAAAGTCTTCGGCATCAAGCTAAACGAAGCGTGGGGAAAGACTTGCTTCGTGCTAGAGTTCGTCGGCTTCAATCTGACGTTCTTTCCTATGTACTTCCTGGGCGTGATGGGTATGCCGCGGCGGGTCTACACCTATCCGAACCTTCCGGGCTGGGGCCTGCTCAATTCGCTCGCTACGTTGGGCGCCGCCATCATGGCTGTCGGCGTCATCCTGTTCATCGCAAACGTCGTAGCGAGCGTCCGCCGGCGCGAACCGGTCGGAGACGATCCTTGGGGCGGATTTACGCTGGAGTGGGCAACGTCGTCCCCGCCGCCGGAGCACAATTTCGATTGGCTGCCGCCGATCCGTTCCGAACGACCTACCTTCGACTACCACCATCCCGAACTCGGCAAAGAAAGCGCGCGATGAAGATTGGCGTGCGCTTGTTTTTGTCGTCGGCGATCTTCGGTTTCGCCATCGCAATCGCGTACTGGTTCACGACGTACGAGGTTACGGGAACGCTCTTGCTGGGGATCATGGGCTTCGCCCTGTCGTTCGTGGCCGGCTACATCGTCGTCGCCGAGCGCGAAGCGCGCCTGGCGGGCGACCGCAAAGACGGCACGAACGCGGAGGCTGCGGGTGAACGCGTGGGCACGTACGCGCTGCGCAGCAAGTGGCCGTTCGGGATTGCCGTCGCGGTCGCGATACTGCTGCTGGGCGCCGTTTTCAACGCCCCGCTCGGGATCGCCGCTTTTCTCGCGGTGCTCGCCTGTCTGGGCTTGCTGATCCGAGAGAGCCGTCCGTAACCTTCACCGTACGTTCAGCGTCGTGGCGGACGTGCGGCCGAATTCTTCGGGCGCAAAGGCGAGGGAAGCGGTCGCACCCGGCCAGGCGTACGTTCCGGGCGTGGTCGAGCGCACCAGATAGTGCATTGCGTAGACTCCGGCTTTGAGGTGGCGCGCGAACGCGGTCACGCGGTCGTGGTGGATGGTCTGCCCGTCGAGTTCCCAGTTATCGGCGCGCGCGACGAAACGCGCCGTGGACGTCTTAAACGTCTGGTCGATCGCCTCAAAACCGGCCGGCAATGGGTCGACGATCGCCACCTGATCCACCGGATGGTCGACGATGATGCGATCTTCGATCTCAAACACGTTTGCGGGCGCGACGGCGAGCGCGGGGGCAACGGCAAGACCGAACGTTCCGAGCGCATCCGCGCCACCGGCCGGTCGCACGATCCGATCGATCCGAACACCTTGGTAGACGCCCGCCTGCGTTTGCGTCGGCCGGTAGCGATACACGACGGCGTAATGAAGCCGGCCCGTTCCCGTCTTTGAGAGTTCGATCCGATCCGTGCCGGTCGCGATTTCGCGCATGGGTATCGAGACATCGGCGGTCGTTCGCGCATAGCCCTCGAAGGCAATCGTCCGGCGAACGTTCCCGACCGCAAGCGTCGCGCTGAAGTGCGGGGGCGGGCCTTGCGTTCGTGCGTATGCGAGCACGGCGTCGACCGCGGCGGCATCCTCGCACGGGCAACCCCAGGCCCCGTTCGTGCGCTGAGCGATGAGCGCGCTGAAGGCCACGTCGATCCGCGCGGGTTGGGCGTGCGCCTCCGCCAGCATGCGCACGATCTGCGCCTGCGAACTGGATCCGACATCGAACTCGTTGACCACGGTGCGACGCCCCGTCTCGTAGAGATTCGTTCCGATTTGCGTGCGTAACTTTGCCGCCGCAGCGCTCCACGGACCGCCCACGCGACCAAGAACGCGCGCCAAGACGATCCGTTCGCGTCCGTCAAGATCGGCCTGATGGCTCACGATGTCGCCCAGAAAGTCGCTGCGCGGGGTGCCGCTTTCGGCGAAGGCATCCAGCACCGCCAGCCGTAGGGCGGTGCGCTCGGGCTCGGCCTTGCAACAGGTCGCGAGGCCGGGATTCGCCAGAACTTTGCGCAGGTAGGGCGTCAGTTGGTCGAGCGCCGCTCCCGCGCCCGGCGTACCGGCTTGCCGTGCGCGGGCGAGCGCCCCCGCCGCGAACGCCGACAAGAACGGGTCCGACACGCGGCTCCCGCTCCACGAAGCGATGCTGCCGTCCGCGGCGCGAAAGGTTGCGAAGCGCCCGACCTGCGCGTTCAAGCGCGCCACGACCTTCGGGTCAGGGGACTGTTTGTAGAGCCGCCGCAAGAGTACGGCGTCAGCAAGAACGGCGACGTTACTGAAAACGGTCATCACCAGATCGTCGTCACCCGCGAGCGCGCGCCGGACGGGTTCGGCGATATCCGGTGCGAGCGTGCTCGCGAGGGTCACGTCGAGCCCGCCCGCATCGCGTGGCGTCCCCGGGGCGATCGCAATGGGGAAGCTCTCCGAACCCTCGGTCGTGCCGCCGCGGAAGATGCTTTCCAACACGTCGTTGGTGCGGATCGGTAGCGGAACTTCAAAGGCGTCGTGCGCGTCGCCGAGAGCGCTGGTAAAGCGCACGGTGCCTTGCTGCGGCGAGATCACCGTCATCGGGAAGCGGAACGCCTGGGTCGGTCCCGACAACGTCGCTTGCTGCGAGGTTTTGGCGTTCGTTCCATCTTTGGCGACAAAGGCGAGGCCGCCGCCCAGCACACCCTCGAGCGACAGTGCGCCGGCGCCGTGCAGCGCAGTGACCGAGACGCCGCCGTCGAGCACGTCACCAGGGCGGGCAAACTGCGGTAGGATCGGATTCGTCACCAACGGTTTGGTCGCAACGAAGGTCGCCTCATCATTTCCGAAACGCGCGTCACGGGTGAAAGCGATCGCGAGCACGCGCCAGGTCGTCAAATCGTCCGGCAGGGAGAACGACCGTTCGGCATTACCGTCGGCACCGGTTCGCACCAGCCCGCTATCGTAGGCGATCGCACGAAACAGCGTGCGCAGCCGCGTATCGCCGGCGCCCGCCATCACGCCGCCGCCGTAGCCGTAACCCTTCTCGACCGCGCGCGCGGGTGTCGTGAGATCGACGTTGCTGCGATTGTCGTTCCAGCGCGTTGAAATCGACTGGTCGGCATAGACGAGCTTAACGAGGTCGGGCGGGCGGTAGCCGGTTAGGCGCAGCACCGCATCGTTGATGACCATCAACGCGAACTCGCCTTCGACCGGTCGATCGGCGCGATCGCGCAGCCGCACGCGCACGCTCTGACGCGCGCCGGGCGCCAGGGAGCCGGCGGCCGGAACGAGCGTCACGTGCAGATACTTGTCATCGAGCGCCGTGTTGAAGGCGGCAAAGCCGATGCGTGCAAGCTGATCGAGTCCCTTCGGTACCTCGCGCGCGATCGAGGGGCCGCGGCGAATCAGCACGCCCTGCACCGCCGCGTTGGGCAGCATCTGGGGCGTCACGCGGAAGCTGACGCGGGGCGCCGAGCCGTGCACGATCGTTCGTGAGGAGTAGAGCACGCCGTTGCGGATGACCGCAAAGTCCAACTCCGCCTCGGGATACGGCGAAGCGATCAACGCCGTCGCAACGTCGCCCGGCCGGTAGGTGGCTTTGTCGAGTTTTAGCGTGAGCTGATTGCTTTGCCCTATACCCCAGTCGGCCGCACCCGGACCCGTGGCCCAGAGGTCCGCATCGGTCACACCGGCATCCCCGCTCGCGCCGGCAAAGTTCGCGCGCAGGCGATACGATCCCGGACTAGGGACGCTCAGCGCGATCTCGCGCGGCTGTTGGCCGCTCGTGACGTCGGCCTGCGCCACCGTCGCGTACTCGATCGACTCGTGAGGCGTTTCGGCGTTTTCGACCAACTGCGTAGCCGCGGCATACGTCCGCTTTTCGAGGACGACGTGCACGTTGCGGTTGGAAATCGGTTTGCCGTTCGCATCGACAACGACGATGCGCGCCGCCAGCGACTTTCCGGCGATCGCGACGTACGGCGTCGAGATGCCGATCAGCGCGTCGGAGGGCAGCGCGAGAAATGTCTGCGTATCGGAGACCGCGGTCCCACCCACGTCGGTCGTTTGAAAATCGGTTTGATAGGTCATCGGGAACGGCAGATCGGTTGCGACCGGGACCTCGAACGCACTCGTGCCGTCGGCCGCAACGGCAACATCGCGGTCGAGGACGTCGGTGGGGACGCTCGGTTCTTCTTCGGGATACACCCACGACCGTCCGAAACGGAAGGCGTCGAATCCGGGCGGAGCCACGTACGCACGCGAGCGCGTAACGTTGGCGTGCCCCTTCGCGCCGGCAACGGGCGCGCCGAACAGATAGTCGCTCTTGACGCTCGCCGCCATGCTCGTCCCCATCGCGGCGCTCGGATGTGCCAAGGCGAGCGCGACGATGAAGTTCGGCGGCTTGAACTCGGCGACCCGGAAATCGCCGTCCAGTTCTTCGCCGTTCGGTGCGGTCGCCCGAATCGCGTAGGTTCCGAGCTCTTGGTTCTTCCCAAGTGCGAAGCTGGTCGCGAACGCGCCGAACGCATCGGGCTCGAACGTTCCGAGCGAGCGCACCGCACCGCTCGGAGCGACGACTTTTAGGGCGTAGGCGTTCGCGTGGCCGCGACCGAGCACGCCGTTCTCCACGAAGTATGCGATCCCGGTGAAGTACGCCGTCTCGCCGGGCGCGTAGAGCGCGCGGTCCGAAACGATTGCGCCGCGCGGCTCGGGATCGCCGGCGGACCAGCCGCCGTTGAGGCCGTCGGCGTAGCCACCGTCGTAGGACGCGATGCGAACGTACGCCCAATCGTCCCCCGAACGCGCGACCGCGAGCAGGTCCGGAGCCTCGGTGGCCGAGCTGCCGGTTGCCGCGCAACGCGCAAACGCCACGCCGTCGAGCACGAGCGCCCCGGTCGCGTCCGTCGTCCCCGAAGCACAGGGCGCCGGCGTGGGCCGGTCCTTCGCACCGACGCGCGCTTCGTACAGCGCGACTGCTGCGCCGCCGAGCGGCGTGCCGTCGGAGAGACGGTTGGTGCGCACGATCGCGCGATGCGGAAAGATCTGCGCGAAGATTCCGACGTTCGTGACTTGCACGACGCCGCCATAGGTCGCGCGCGCGAGTGTAACGCCTTGCGCGGTGGTCGTGGGGTTCGTCGGCGAGCTGATGCCGTACGCGAGGAGGCCGGTGCCGCGCGGTAACGCAGCGCGCAGCGCTAGCGGCTGAAGCGCGGGCTGGTTCGCTAAGGCGTGAACGGAAATTGCGGGCCAGCGTTGAGGCGCACCAAGGAGCGTGGTGGGATCGTTCGCGATGTCGTAGGGATCGCGATAGACGAGATCCGACGGCTGCAGCGCGCGCAGGCTCGCGGCGAAGTGCGGCTGCGGTAAGTTGGTGGTTTGAACGTCGAGCGCGAGGTCGCGGCCGGCCGGAAAGACGTGGACGCCCGAGGGCGCCCACAGGTCGGCGGCGAGATCGCTCGTGGCAAACGGCGCATCGATCGGGTGGGCCGGGTGCTGGCCAAACGCATCCGTCAGGCCGGTCCCAACGTGAATCGTATACGATGTCTTCGGCGCGAGCGCCGTCGGATCGATGACGACGGAATCCGGTCCGTCGCCATAGCCCACGATCTCTCCGCCATGCAGCGGCGCCGGCGTGAGCGAAATGACCTTGCGAGCACTTTCTAGCGCAACCGGATTAGAGAAACGCAGCAGCGGCGAGCCGCCGACGAAGCGCCCGGAGCCTCCGGCATCGAGCGGCCGGCCGGTGGCTTCAATTCCGCCGAGCGTCAGCGGTCCGTAGGTGCGAACGCTGCCGTCGGTGGCGCTCTGCGCGGGAACGTTGCCTTGCAGCGCCTGCACGCCGGCGCCGATTTGAATGCGATACGTGGTCGAGCCCGCCAGCGGCCGCACCGGCTGAATGCGGTAGGCGAAGGCGGGCGGCGTGCGCGCGCCCGCGGCGTCACTTTGATCTTGCGGCGAGGCCGTCGGCGAAGGCGAGGCCGCCGGTGCGATTTCGAACCCGATGGCCTTCGCTTGGGCCGCGCCCTCGGGAAGCAGTTGAGCGTGCGCAAGCAGCGAGGCTGCATCGAGCGCGACGTTGCTCCCGACGCTCAAGACCGGACGAAGCGAGACGACCGGCGGAGCGCTCGCCCGTGCGCCGGGAAGGTCGTCGTACGTGATGGGCGTCGTCTCGAAGGTCCACGCCAAGTCGCTAGCGAGCGCGTCGCCGGGAAGATCGGCCAAACCCTTGTGCAGCGTGACGCGAAAGCGCGTGCCGAGCGGCAGCGGCGCGTCGGCCTGGAACCCGATCATGCGCGGCGTCAGCAGAATAAAGTGACCGGGAACCGGCGGCGTCAGATCGATCTCGGCGAGAACCTTCTGACTTTCGGACGACTCGAGCGCTTGCAACGGGGTGACGTCCTGCGCGAAGCGGATGCGAATTTGCGCGTTTCCATCGACCCGGCCGCGCGGCGCCAGCTCGGCGATCCAGGCCGGAACGGCGGGTGAGGGGAGCGGCGAGACGGTAGGGAACGGTGCCGGCCTGACCGCCGTCGGGGACGTGCAACCGGTGATGCAAAAAGCAACAACTCCAAGCGAAGCGAGCGTGAACCCAACGCGCATGAACCTCTCCCGATCGAACGGCATAGCGCTCGCGGCGGCGCTGATAGCGCTCGCGGCGACGTGCCTGGTGTTCCGCCCGATTGGTGTCGGAGACCTCGCGCGTGAGGGCCGCACCGCCACATTCGTCGATCGCTACGGCACCACGTTAGGCACGCTGCTCGACCACCAGGGCCGGCGTCACGTGCCCGTGCGCTTGGGTTCGATCGCTCCCTCATTCGTGCGCGCCATCGTGGCCGCCGAAGATGCGCGCTTTTTCCAACACGGCGCAATCGACGGCTTGGCGGCCGTGCGCGCCTTCGCGCAGGGCGCACGCCGAGGGCGGATACCGGGCGGAGCCTCGACGATCGAAATGCAACTCGCGCGCCTCATGCGCCCGGTCGCCGGGGGTTGGCGCGGAAAGCTCCGCGAGACCTGGCTCGCAGCGCGCATCGAACTGGGTTCGAACAAACGCGAGATTCTCGAGGCCTACGTTAATCGGGTGCCGATGGGCGAGAACGTGGTCGGAATCGAAGCGGCGGCGCAAACATACTTTGGCGTTCCGGCGAGCGCGCTCGACCTTGCCGAATCCGCGTTCCTGGCGGCGATTCCCAACGATCCGGGCGGCCTCGATCCATATCGACACTTCGCCGCGGCGCGCCGACGGGAACGCTACGTGTTGCGCCGCATGGTAGCCGCCGGCGCAATCGACGAACGTCAGGCGGACCTCGCGGCCGACGAACGGCTCGCCTTGCGTCCGCGTGGCGGCGGAATCGCAGCGGCGCCGCAGTTCTTGTTCTGGCTCGCGCCGCAAGCGCCGGTTGCGGCGGGGCCGGTCGTCAAGACGACGCTCGATGCCCCGCTGCAGCGGTTCGTGCAAGCACAGGCGCGCGACGTCACGCGCGCGCTCGCCGGGCACGACGCGCATCAGGCGTCCGTGGTGGTCGTCGATAACGACACCGGCGCGATCCTGGCCTACGTCGGGTCGGCCGACTACTTCGCCGACGACGAACTCGGAAAGAACGACGGCGTTCGCGCGTTGCGGCAACCGGGTTCGACCCTCAAGCCGTTCCTCTACGAACTCGCGCTCGAAACGCGGGCGATCCGGCCGACGACGATTCTGCTCGACGTTCCGAGCGCGTACGCGATTCCCGGTGGCAAGCTCTACGCGCCCAGCGATTACGACGGGGTCTTCTCCGGGCCCGTCCGCGTTCGAATCGCGCTCGCCGATTCGCTCAACGTTCCGGCGGTGCGGGTGCTCGCGCGGGTGGGAACCGGCGCCTTTCTCGCGCGTCTCCACGAGCTGGGGTTCGTGAAGCTCGATCGGCCCGCGTCGTACTACGGTTTGGGACTTACGCTGGGCGGCGGCGAGGTTTCACTCTTCGAACTCGTGCGCGCCTACATCGCACTCGCGCGCGGCGGCGATGCCATCCCACTCGTCGGGTTGCTCGCCGCGGAACGAACGCACCCGGTGCGCGCGCGCGATCCGTCCTGGGCGCTGGTGACCGACATGCTCGCCGATCGACATGCGCGGGCCGGCGCCTTCGGAGTCGACTCGATCCTCGCGCTGCCGTTTCCCGCAGCGGTCAAGACCGGCACCTCCTCGGACTTCCGCGACACCTGGACGGTTGGTTTCACGCGCGACTACACCGTCGGGGTGTGGGTCGGCAATTTCGACGGCAGTCCGATGCGGCGCATCGCGGGCGTCAGCGGCGCGGGGCCGCTTTGGAATCGCATCATGCTGCACCTAGCAGAGCGCGACGGTGAGCCAGGGGCGTTCGATTCGCCACGCGGCTTCCTGCGAAGGGCGATTTGCCGGGACACCGGGCTGCGGCCGGGACCCGGTTGCGGCGCGACCGTCGAGGAGTGGCTCGACCGTGGCGATCGTTTGGCCTACGATCGTCCAGGCTCGTTGCGCAACCGCGCCACGAGCGCACCGTTCGCAATCCGGTTTCCCCACGACGGTGACCGCTTCGCGCTCCTCGGTCGCGGTGACGATCCCGGCGAGCGCATCGACGTCGATCTGGCGCAGCACACGCGCGCGCCGGTGCAGGTCGCGATCGACGGTCGTGAAGTTCTTCAAAAACGCGGGACGTATCC
>JBDTCF010000002.1:0-19154 GCA_039923715.1 Vulcanimicrobiaceae bacterium | reverse complement strand
GCCGCCGAACCGATTCCAAACACGCCGAAATACGTCGCCGCACTCCGTTCCGAGTTCGCGTCGACCGCAGCTCGGAATCACCGCGATGTGACCCTGGCGGCCGCGATGGTCGACAAGTCGGTTGAGGCGCCTGCCTACAAAAAGAACGGAGCGATTTTATCGCTCACGGCCGACGAAGCGCTTCGGGCGGGCATCGCCGACCGAATCGACGGTAACCTCGACGCCGTCATGCACGATCGCGGCCTTGCCGCCGCGACCCGTCAGGTTGCATCCTACACGTTCGGCGAGCGGCTCGCTCGATTCGCAACCACCGCCGAAGTCAGCGGGCTGCTGCTTTCCCTCGGGATGCTCGGGCTCTTGATCGAAATGCAGACGCTGCACGGCATTGCCGGCCTGATCGGGATCGTCGCCCTCGGCATGTTCTTCGGCTCCCACGTGTACGCCGGTTTCGGTAACGGGCTGGTTCTCGGGCTCGCGCTCTTGGGGATCATGGGATTGCTCTTCGAACTCCACGTCGTACCTGGGCACGGGGTGGCGGGGATCCTCGGAGGTGCGGCGCTCGCCGTTGCCGTCTTCCTCTCGTTCGGCCTCGCCTCGTTCTTTATCGCGGCGCAGGCCATCTCGATCGCCATCGTCCTGACCGTCCTCGTCTTTTGGGGTGCGACGCGCGTCTTTCCGGAAAACGCGTTCCTGCGCCGGTTCGCGCTGGGCGCCGCGCAAGGACCCGAATTCGTCGCTAGCTCGGACTTCCGTCACCTGCTGGGCAAGAGCGGAACCGCAAGTTCGTTTCTGCGTCCCGCCGGGGTCGCGGAGGTCGACGGCCAACGCGTCGACGTATTGACGGAGGGTGACTTCCTGCCGGCCGGCTCGCCGATTCGCGTGAGCCGCGTCGAGGGCGCTCGCATCTTCGTCGCCCGCTCTGAAGGAGACGTCCAACTTTGACCGCGACCTTCGGCCTCTCGCTCATCCTGATCGCCGTCGTTCTCGGCGTGCTGATCTTCCTGTACTACTTTCCCCTCGGGTTGTGGGTCCGGACGATTGCGGCCGGCGTGGGACTCGCCCCGCTGACGCTCGTTCGCATGCGCCTGATCGGCATCGTCCCCGGCGTGATCGTCGCAAATCTCATCCGCGCGCGCAAAGCGGGCCTGCCGCTGAACGTCGATCAGATGCAGTCGCACTACCTCGCGGGCGGAAACGTCGACCGGGTGGTCCTTGCGATGATCGCCGCGCAACGGGCGGAGATTCCGCTCGAGTGGCAACGGGCCGCCGCGATCGACCTCGCCGGACGCGACGTTCTCGAGGCGCTTCAGACGTCGGTCAACCCCAAGGTGATCGAAACGCCCATTTTTCAGGGCGTCGCTCAGAACGGCATTCAGCTGAACGTCAAAGCGCGAATCACGGTGCGCGCGAACCTCGACCGCTACGTCGGCGGTGCGGGCGAACCGACGGTCGTCGCCCGCGTCGGCGAAGGCGTCGTCTCGGCGGTCGGTGCGGCCATCGATCACAAGGAAGTTCTCGAGTATCCCGACCGCATTTCGAAAGCGGTCCTCGCCAAGGGCCTCGATGCCGGAACGGCGTTCGAGATCGTGTCGATCGACATCGCCGACGTCGACGTCGGCAAGAACATCGGCGCCGAACTGCAGATGTCGCAGGCCGAGGCCGATCGTCGGATCGCGCAGGCCAAAGCGGCCGAACGTCAGTACAGCGCGCTCGCGGCCGAGCAGGAGCAGAAGGCCGAAACCCAACGGATGCGCGCCAAGGTCGTCGAGGCCGAAGCGACGATTCCGCAGGCGATCGCCGAAGCGTTTCGCAACGGGAACCTCGGCGTGATGGACTATTACCGGCTCAACAACATCAAGGCCGATACCGAGATGCGTGGAGCGATCTCGACCGGCGTCGCGCCCGAGCCGCAAGGGGGAAGTTCGACGACCCTGCCGCCTCCGAAGTGACGGCCTCTAGCGTGCGCGGATGAGCGGGCTTGTCGGTGCGCTAGCGGGGCGCATCGCCCAAGCGGTCCGCGAAGCGCAGGAGGCGCAAGCGCAGGCCCTCGCGCAGGCGGCCACCGCTGCCGCCGCGCGCGAGCGCCAACGGCTGGTGCGCCAAAGACCTCCCGCTGCGCCAGCCACGCCGGCAAGCGCGCCCGGCGAGCCGTCGGGGACGACGGGCTCGCCAAACGCGTCGGGCCGGGAACTCCCCAGCGACGCCGGCGAGTGGGTGCGTACCGCGTTTCGCGGGGGTCCGGCCCTGCTGGGGGCGCTGATCGTCGCCGAGGCTCTCGCGCCGCCGCTCGCCTTACGACGCCCCGAGCGCTGAGCGGCCGGTTCGAGCGGTCCGCAGAACCCTTCGGCGATTTTACGCGTTGTTGAAGCCAGTGTCCGAAGTGGGGAAAGAGCGCTGCCTGAGATCCTGACCGAGCGCGTGTTCGAATTGACCGGGCTCGACGATCCGCTGCGTTTTTGCGGCCAACTCGACCGGAATCTGTCGGCGCTCGAAACGGCCTTGCCGGTGGTAGTGCGGCTGGACGGCGAGCGAATTCACGTGCGCGGTGCGTCGGGCGCGGTCGCCTGTGCGCAAGCCGTTCTCGCGCGCATGTACGACGCGGCGCAAAGCGGCGCCCAGGTTACGCCCGACGATGTCGCGCTCGCCGCCCGCGATGTGTTGGGTTCGGAGGGCCTCGACGGCCGCACGCGCGCGCTGCCCAAGACGCTTTTTGTCACGCAGCGCGGCCGCGAGATTCGTCCGAAGACCGAAGGTCAACGCGAGCTGACCGGGGCAATCGAGACGCACACGCTGACCTTCGGAATCGGCCCGGCGGGTACCGGGAAAACCTTTCTAGCGATGGTGATGGCGGTTCGCGCGCTGCGTGCGCGCGAGATCACGAAAATCATCCTGGCGCGCCCCGCGGTCGAAGCCGGCGAAAAGCTCGGCTTCCTGCCCGGTGACCTCAAGGACAAAGTCGATCCCTACCTGCGCCCGCTCTACGACGCGCTCTCGGAATTGCTCGACGACTCGGTCGTCGCGCGCGCCCTCGAACGCGGCACGATCGAAGTCGCGCCGCTCGCGTACATGCGCGGCCGGACGTTGTCGGACGCGTACGTTATCCTCGATGAGGCGCAGAACGCGACCCGCGAGCAGCTCAAAATGTTCATCACGCGTCTAGGCGCCAACGCGAAGATGATCGTGGTCGGCGACGTCACCCAGATCGATCTCCCGCGCGGCGTGCATCCGGGACTGCTCGACGCGCCTCGCCTCTTCGGCGAGATCGACGACATCGCGATCGTCCAACTCTGCGAACGCGACGTCGTCCGCCATCCGCTCATTGCGAAGATCGTCGAAGCGTACGCTCGCGAGACGTGAGCGTCTATCTCCGCGATACGACGCGCGCGCGACGCTTCGACGCCTCCGCGCTCGCGCGCACGGCCAAGCGTCTGCTGCGCGCGATCGGTGAGGAGGGCTCGAGCCTTTCCCTGAGCTTCGTCGGCGACGCGACGATCCGGCGCCTCAACCGCGAACACCGCGGAAAGGACCGCACGACCGACGTGCTGAGTTTTCCCCTTTACGAACCCGAGGTTCGCAAAGGGAACATAGCGGGCGGCCCCGAGCGGATGCTGGGGGATATCGTGATCGGCGTCGAGCAGGCGCGGCGGCAGGCCCTGGACTACGACGCGACCCTCGAGGCGGAGTTGAAGCGGCTGCTGATTCACGGTTTGCTACACTTGGTCGGACACGATCACGAGGTGCGGGACGAGCGTGCGCGCATGGAAGGCGAAGAACGCCGCCTCGCCGCCGCTATCGGTCTGCGCTGGCCGTACGACCCGGCTTCGGCAGCGGATTCCAGGGGGCGCGGACGAGTCTAGCCGAAGGTCTGCTGGCGATGCGGCCCGCCCAACTGCCTGCAGGCGTCAAACGCGTGACCGAGAGCCGGCTGTGGAGTTCGTTCCACTACGCCTTCGCCGGCATCTTGTACGCGACCCGAACCCAGCCGAATCTGCGTCTCCACCTCATCGTTGGAGCGCTCGTGCTGCTGACCACGCTGTACCTGCGCTTACAGCGCGCGTACGTCGCCGTCGTCATCGTCCTCATCGCTCTCGTGATTGCGATGGAACTCGTCAACACGGCAATCGAGTCCGTCGTCGATTTGATGACCGTGGCACATCATCCGCTCGCCAAAATTGCCAAGGATACGGCCGCCGGCGCGGTTCTGGTGGTGACGCTCGCGGCGGCCGTCGTCGGCTACCTCGTCTTCTACGAAGGCATCACGGCCGGAGGAGAACGCGTTTTTACTGCCGTCGCGCAGGCGCCGCCCAACCTGGTCTTCGTCAGCCTTGCGATCGTCGGCATCGCCACGATTTTCGCGAAGGCGTACGTCGGACGCGGCTCGCCGCTCCAGGCCGGGGCCGTCTCGGGTCACGCCGCCCTTGGCTTCGCCGGGGCCACGCTGATCGCGCTGTTAGCCGCCAGCCCCCTGATCGCGCTGATCGCCTTCTTCCTCGCTTTCCTCGTCGGGCAGAGCCGGGTCGAGGGCGGGATTCATAGCGCGCTGGAGGTCTTTCTCGGCGCGATCCTGGGAGCGGGGATCAGTTATGGTATCTTCCTCGTGGTTCGCCCGCATGTGCTATAATGGCGCCGACTTGAATCCCCGAAGTACCGATGGGGCCGCACCGGCTGCGGCTCCCGCTCGCTTAGCCCTCCGCCGTACCGCGTGAACGTGTCCGACCACTGGCCCGAGATCGCGACGCTCGTCGTCCTGATCGGGCTCTCCGCGTTTTTCTCGGGTTCCGAGACCGCCCTGGTCGCGACCTCGCGCTTGCGCGCGCGCGCGCTGGTCGAACGGGGGGTGCGCGGAGCGGCGGCCGTCATGCACCTGCTCGACGACCGAAATCGCTTCCTAACCACCATCCTGATCGCGAACACGATCGTGCTCTTGGCGGCCGACTCGCTGGCTACCGCGTTCTTGATTCATCTGGGCATCCCGCACGCCGCGGTCTGGTCGACCGCCGTCATGACGGTCCTGCTCTTGACCTTTGGCGAGATCGTGCCCAAAACGATCGCCTTTTCGAAGGGCGAACGGTGGGCGCTCCGGGTCGCACCGACGTTGCGGGTGGTCGCTTGGGTGGGAAACCCCGTCGTCTCCGCGTTCCAACTCGTGACCAACGCGCTCGTGCGCGTTTTTGGAGTTTCGCCCTCGGCCCACGGACCGTTCGTCACCGAAGAGGACATCCGGAACATCGTGAACGTCGGCACGGAACAGAAGGTGCTCGAACCGGACGAACGCGAGATGATCCACTCGATTATCGAGTTCGGCGATACGATCGTTCGCGAGGTCATGACCCCGCGCCCCGACGTCGTTTCGGTTGAAATCGAAAGTTCGCCGCGTCGCGCGCTCGATCTGGTGATTGCCGAGGGCTATTCGAAGCTCCCCGTCTACGAGCAGACGATCGACAACGTCGTGGGTGTCGTCCACGACCGCGAACTCCTCATCGCCCTTTCGAACGGATCGCTTTCGTCGCAACCGCTTCGCTCCCTGATGCGCGCCGTGACGCACGTCCCCGAGAATAAGCGCGTCTCGCAACTCCTGCGTGAGATGCAGCGTGGAAAGTTCTCGCTGGCGGTCGTCATCGACGAGTACGGTGGAACCGCCGGCCTCGTCACGATGGAAGACCTCCTCGAGGAGATTGTCGGCGAGATCCGCGACGAGCACGACGAAGGCGAAGAAGAACCGATCCGCACGGTCGGCGACGACGAAGCGATCGTCGATGCCGGGACGAACATCGAGGACGTCAACGCGCGCCTCGGCACGCACTTGCCGCACGAAGAGTTCGAGACGATCGGCGGACTGACTGTCGGCCTGTTCGGCCGCTTGCCGCAAGAAGGCGAGGAGATCGCGGATCCGGAGGGCCACGTTCGCCTGCGCATCGATCGGACGCGCGGCCGGCGCATTCTGGCCGTGCGCGTCTTTACCAACGGGAAAGCGTCGTCTGCCGATTTACCCGAACCGCGCGCCGATGCCGAGCGCGGCTGACGCCGAGCTGCTTGGCGCCGCGCGCGCAGCGTGCGCCCAGGCCTACGCGCCGTATTCGCGCTTAACGGTCGGGGCGGCGCTGCGATGTGCCGATGGGACGATCGTAACCGCGTGCAACGTCGAGAACGCATCGTACGGGCTTTCGATGTGTGCGGAGCGCGGCGCGCTGTTCGCGGCTGTCGCCGCCGGGCACCGAACGTTCGAAGCAATCGCAATCGCCGCCGCGGACGACGCGCCGACGCCGCCGTGCGGCGCCTGCCGGCAAGTCCTCAGCGAGTTCGGCGGCCGGGTGCGGGTGCTTTACGGCACGCGTGCCGCCTGGTTGGACGACCTTCTACCGGACGCGTTCGACGGTTCTTTCGCGACCCGCCCGCGGCTATGAGCGCGCCGCCGCGCGTCTACGCGACCCGGGCGATCGTCCTACGGGCGCGTAACCTGGGGGAAGCCGACAAGATCATCACGCTCTTCAGCGACGCGCGGGGCAAGTTGGATGCGGTCGCCAAGGGCGTTCGGCGTGCGCACAGCCCGCTCGCCGGCCGGCTGGAATTCGCGGCCGAAGCCAGCCTGACGATGCACCGGGGGCGCAATCTCGACGTCATCACCAGCGCCGACCTGGTGCAGAGGTCGTTCGCGTCGCTGGCGCGGCCGCAGACATTCGCGACGGCCGGCCTGTTCGCCGAGCTTGTCGACGCATTCTGCGAGCCCGATCTCCCTCTGCCGGACGTGTACGCGCTGCTCGCCGGCGGTCTGCGCGTCCTGGCCGCGACGGACGACCCCGCGACCCTCGTACCGCGCTTCGAACTGCGCCTTTTGGACGCGCTCGGGCTCGCGCCGCCTTCGGGCGCCTGCGTGCGCTGCAACCTCGCCTTCGAGGCGGACCTCGCCTGGGCCGACCTCGACGCCGGCGGCCTGGCCTGCGCCGCCTGCCGGCCTCACGTCGCGGACCCGCTGGCCCTCCTGCCCGACGACCTAGTGGCGTTCCGCGCGCTCGGCGCCGCCCGGGGTGGGGGGCGCGCGGCGTCGCTGCGGGCGACGCCCGCAGCCGCTCGGGCGGCCGACGCTTTCGTGGCTTACCACCTCGGACGCCGCCCGCGAGCGCGGGGGCTCATCGACGAACTCGGCGCCTAAGCCGAAAAGAAACTCGCCCGCCCATCGCCAATCCGGGGGCGGTGGCGATCCTAGCGCTCGATGTCGGCGAGCGACGCATCGGCGTCGCAATTTCGGACCCGAGCGAGACCTTCGCGTTGCCGCTGCCGGTCATCGAGCGCGTCGCGTTGCGTGAAGACTTGGCGACGATCGTGCGGATCGCCGCCGAACGGGCCGCCTCGACGATCGTCGTCGGCGACCCCCTGACGCTCGCCGGAACGCGCAGCATCGCCGCCGAGAAGATCGACCGCTTTTGCGCGGCGCTCGCGCGAAGCTACGGAGGCGCCATCGCCCGGACCGACGAGCGGCTAACCACCGCCCAAGCGACTCGGACCCTGATCGCCGCCGATGTCTCGCGCGCGAAGCGCAAGCGAACCGTCGACGGAATCGCCGCCTCGCTCATCCTCGAGACGTATTTGGCCGGGCGGCGGCGGGGCGTCGAGTGACTCGCCTGCGCGGCTTGGTCCTCCAACTCGCGACGATCGCGATTCTCTCGGCGGCTGCCGTTACCGTCGCGAGCCTGTGGTTCGGCAACGCCGTGTATGGCGACCGCGCGCGGCCACGCGTCGAGACGACCGTCGTGGTGCCGCGCGGCAGTACGACCGCTCAAGTCGCGCGGCTGCTTGCGGAGCGCGGCATCATTCGCTCGGCGTTCGTGCTGCAGCTCCTGGCCCGTTTGCGGCACGATGACGCACGCATTGAAGCCGGCGAGTTCCGGTTTGCGCCCGGCGAGAGCGTTGATGAAGTGCTTCGCCACTTGCTCGGTGGCGGCGCGCAGGTTGCGGTTTGGGTAACGCTCCCCGAGGGATTTACGATGCGGCAGATCGCGCAGACGTTGGCTGACCACGGCCTCGGTAGCGCCGAGGGTTACGAGCGTACGTTCGCGACGAGTTCGATTATCGTCGATGGAACGCGCACGAAGTCGCTCGAGGGGTTCCTGTTTCCAAGTACCTACCTGATCCCTACGAATGCGACACCGTCGAGCGTCGCGAGGATTCTGACGGACCAATTCCGCGCCGAACTCCCGCGCGACGCGGCGGGACGCGCGCACGCGCTCGGGATTAGCGTGGTCGACGCGGTTACGCTCGCTTCGCTGATCGAGCGCGAAGCGCAAGCGAACGACGAGCGGCCCCTGATGGCGGGCGTCTACTACAACCGGCTGCGTCGCGGGATGCCGCTGGAGGTCGACGCCACCATCGAGTACACGTTCCCGGAGCACAAAACCGAAATCACGCGAGCGGACTTGGCCAGCGACTCGCCCTATAATACCTATCGCCACGTCGGCCTGCCCCCAACGCCGATCGCCAACCCGGGGTTGCCCTCCCTCCGCGCCGCGCTCAACCCCCAAGCATCTTCGTACCTCTACTACGTGTACAAAGGAAACGGCCATCATGCGTTCGCACGAACGCTGGCCGAACACAACGCGAACGTCGCTCGCTACCTGCGATAGGAGGCTCACCATCGATACGCACGACGGCAACGCTCAAGATCGGGACAAGCTCGATCTTCACGATACGCTCGTGATCGAAACGAGCGACGGCCAGCGGCTGGAGTTCGAGATCGTCGGGATCGTCGAGGATGACGAACAGCACGGATACGCGGTCTGCTACAACGAGGAGCGCGACGAGTTCGTGGTCACCGACGATTCGGGCAGCCTCTTGCAGGACGAAACGCTTGCCCAGGAGATTCTCGACGACTTCTTCGAGGTCGCCGACGAAGAAGAAGAAGGCGCCGACGCCGAGGAAGTCGCCGAAGGCCCCCCCGAAGGAGGCGCGCCCAAAGGGTAGCGAGCGGGTGGCGACCCGAGTCCTCTTCTTGTCGGCGAGCGTCGGCGTCGGTCATACCGCGGCGGCCGCGGCGGTCGCGCGAGCCCTCCGTGAATTCGACTCGAGCATTGAGACGCGCACGGTCGACTCCTACAGGTATGCGGCCGCCCTGTTTTCGAAAGTGGTCGCTGACGGTTACATCGGCATGGTCAAAACGGTGCCGCAAATCTATCGATACATCTACGACCGTGCGGAGCGCGCGACGCAGGTCGGCGCCTTTCGCACCTGGGTCAGTCAGTTTACCGCTGCCAACCTTCGCCCCCTGATCGAGGAGATGCGGCCGAGCGCGGTCGTCTGCACGCATGCCTTTCCGTGCGGCGTAATGGCGGCGTACAAGCGCTCGTTCGATCCTACGCTGCCGGTCGTCGGCGTGGTGACCGACTTCGTGGTGCATCCGTTTTGGATCTATCGGAACGTCGACGCCTACGCGGTTGCGACGCCGCAGATGCGTCAGGTGCTACTCGCGCGAGGGATCCACGGCGACCGCATCGACGACTGCGGAATCCCCGTTGACGAACGCTTCGGCATAGCACCGTCCGACCGCGCCGCGCTGCGCCGCTCTCTCGACCTGCCGGTGGATCGGAGCGTCGTTTTGATGATGGGTGGCGGCCTCGGAATCGGTCCATTGGACACGATGATGCGGGCGCTCGGAAGCGTCGAGGCCCCGCTGGCGGCGGCCATCGTCGTTGGGCGAAATGCCGGTTTGGAGCGACGCGTCCGTGCTACGGCCGAGCGAACGGAGTATCCGGTGCGCGTTTTCGGCTTCGTCGACAATGTCTTCGACTTTATGCACGCGAGTGACGTGCTGGTCTCCAAGCCCGGCGGATTGACGTCGTCGGAAGCGCTCGCGGCCAACCTGCCGATGGTGCTCGTCCGTCCGCTCCCTGGCCAGGAGGAACGAAACACGCGCTACCTGGTCACGCGGAAGGCGGCGATCCGCGTCAAGGGTGAGCGCCAGTTGGCGACGGTCGTGGCCGGGTTGCTCCGCGAGCCGCGCGGAGAAACGTATCTCAGCGAAGGCATTCGGGCACTCCGCCGGCCCGACGCCGCGCGGCAGGTCGCCCGCCGCATACTTGCGCTCGCCGGCCGGCGGGCCAGCCCCTCGCAAGTTTTCGGACGACCAGCCGCCAAGGAGACACCATGATCCCATTACGGCACGGCTTTTGGCTCGCACTGATTCGCATCTACGCGGGCGTGGTGCTCTTCAGCCACGGTTTCAACAAGCTGATGTCGCAACCACCGTTCAACGGACCCGACGGGTTCCTGACGAAATTTCTGCAAGACGCGGTCACCAAAACCTCCGGCCCGTACCACGACTTTTTGGCGACCGTGGTCGTTCCGAATACGAGTACGTTCGGGTTCTTGGTCGAGGTCGGTGAACTGTGCGCCGGCGCGCTCCTGATCGTCGGTCTGTTTACGCGCCTCGGCGCGCTGCTGGCTATGTTCCTCGTGCTGAACTATTGGGCGGCCAAGGGTAACTACATCGGCGTGAGCGCCTACACGACGGAAGACTGGCTGGTGTTCGCGCTCGCGTTCGTGAGCCTGGCGCTTCCCACCGGCCGCTTTTTCGGGCTCGACGCGTTCGCGGGACGCCGCGCGCGCAAGCCACCCGTCGTCCGGCAAGCACCTCCTTCGTACGCGCCGCCACCCTACAACCCCCCGCCGGCGCAACCGCCGCCGTACGTACCGCCCGCATCCCCTCCGCCGCGCTAACGTTTCGGTTTTACGCCGCGCGCTGGTTCGCAAACGTCACGCTGCGTGGCAACGTCCAGAGCAGCGCGGTTCCGATCAAGAACTCGACGAGCGCGAGCACGATCGCGCCGCGCGGGCCGCTTCCCAAGACGCGCGTGTCCAGCGCGATGACGAGTGGTCCGGCCAGCAGCGGGGCGACGATCTGTGGACCGGCAGTCGCGACGTTCCACACGCCCATCGCCGTCGCCATAGCGCCGCGCGGTAAGAGGGCGCATGCGAGCGCCCAGTCCGCCGTGAAGAACGCGCCCCAGGCGAGCCCCGCCAGCGCCGCCGCAGGATAGGCGACGGCCAGCGAACGCGCAGGTGCCAGTGCGCCTAACGCCAGCGCGATGGCGACGTTCGCAACCGTCGCGACCAGCCGCTTGTCGAAGCGGTCCGCCGGCCGCGCAGCCAGTGCGGCGCCCCCGACTGCGGCGAGCGTGAAGGTCAAAAACAGCAGCGCGGTTTGCGTTTGCCCGGCAGCACCCGGAATGCCAAGGCTGTCGCGCACGAAGAACAGCAGGTAACCGAGCAGGGTGAAAAAGCCGACGTTGACGATTCCGCGCGAGATCAGCAGCATCGTGAACGTCCGGTCAAGGCGAAAGCGTCCGGGCAGTGCGCTCAGCGAAGGCAGCGCGCGGACGTGTGCGTACGTCACCCCAAACGCTCCCAGCAACCCGGCGGCCAGCGCCACCGCCACCGCGCGCAGATCGTGAACGAATCCGGCGACCAGCAGCCCGACGGCGTTGCCGAGCGATTGCCAAGCGCTCATCCAGGACGACGCCTCGCCATTACGCGTCGCGGGGACGTGATCCGGGATCGCCGCCTGGTAAGGGCCGGTCGCAACGTTGAGCGCGATCTCCAAGGCGAAGAACGCGAGCATCAGTTGGCCGACGTTCGGAGCGAGGTAAAACCAGACGAGTGCGGGGACGGCGAACGCAATGCCCCAAGCGTAGAATTCCCGCCGGTGTCCAACGCGCGCCCGGCGACGGTCGGCCGCGATCCCTGCCAGAACCTGGACGACCGTGGCGCAGGCGGCGCCGACCGCGGCGATGGCCGAGTAGGTCGCGACCGCCGACGTTCCTGCCAGATCGATGCTGCGCGCCTGTAACGAAACTGCCAAAATGGCGCCCCAGACGATCTGGATTCCGAATGTAAACGCGCCGATGCGCGCCGGGCTAATCGGCGTCGAGCCGCGTTCGCGCATACTCGTAGTCCTCGAGCGTGTCGACGTCGTAGCAGAGCCCCGGCGATGCGTCGCGAATCGCGCGCGCCCGCAGGTTGAACAAGCGCTGGGCGCGGTTTTCCAGGTGAACGATTCGCAGCCTCCGGGCGACGAAGCGCCCGAGCAAGACAGGCCCGACGAGCGCCGCCATCCGGAACAAGCTCTTGCGCGCCGCAAACAGTTTCGTCGCGATTTCAATCACGCGCGGCGCGACGCCGGGTCCGAAGTAGAAGCCGCTCCCGTTCGCGACGCGTTCGCCTGCCAGCGTTACCATGTGCGAGGGCGCGTTGGGAAACTTTGCGGCGTAGTCGCACGCGTTCGCGAGCGGCATCGCGAGATCGCAATCTCGCGTGGCATCGAGGAACCTTCGGACGCCGTCACCTTCGACGAAGGGAAGATCGCTCGTGAGCAAGAGAAGAGCTCGCTCGCCGGCAAACGCAAGCGCCTGGTGCAGGTTTTCCTCACCACTCTCCGACTCGTCGAGCGCGACGTCGATCCGTTCGCCGCAGTACGCGCGAACGTCTTCACCACCAACGACGGCGATCCGCACGGCTCCGGCCGCGCGGGCCGCACCGAGCGCGGCGTCGATCAATCGGCGCCCGCCGAGTGGCGCGAGCGCTTTGATGGTCGTACCCATCCGTTCGGCGAGTCTGCCGTCGACCCGTCCGCCCGCGGTAATTGCGGCGACCAGTTCGCCCGAAGAGTGCACGAGCGCGCTTTAGCGCCGAGTGGTGCGGCTGCCCTGCCTGCCTCGCTTCGTTACAACCGCGAGACTAAGTCACCCGCGTATGGTGTGGGTTGCGAAGGTCACGGGTACCGGGCGGCGCAGTTGCCGGAACACTCGAAAGGTTGCAGAGCCGCACGGGCCAAACCCTAGGGACGCTCCGGAACGATGCCCCGGGTTGGGACGCGGAGAGATGGCCGAGCGGCTGAAGGCAACGGTTTGCTAAACCGTCATACGTTGTTAAAGCGTATCGAGGGTTCGAATCCCTCTCTCTCCGAATTTTCGTCGCGACCGGCCTGCAGGGGACGACTTCTGCGCGGAGTACCTCTCCGGGTCGCGCCCCGAGCGACGTGCGGTCGTAGCTCAATTGGATAGAGCAACAGGCTACGAACTTGTAGGTTGGGGGTTCGAGTCCCTCCGACCGCACACTTCGCGTGAGACGAAAAGGCCCGTCCCGTAAGGGTTCGGGCCTTTGTTATCGCCCCACAACGGGTCCACAGGACGATCGACGAGGCGGGATCCACAGCGGGGTCCGCGCAGGGCTGGCCGGTGGGAACGGCGCGCGGAAGCGCGGGCTGCGGCGGGCGCTTGGCGTCGAGCGCAAACGCAGGGGCCGGGCGCGGGTTAAGGAACGAGACGGTGGCGACGGCCCAGAGCCCGCGCCCCGGACGGCTCGGTAGCTCAGCGGTAGAGCGGGGGACTCATAAGCCCTAGGTCGTAGGTTCAAATCCTACCCGAGTCACCAATTTTAGGACCCGAGGTAAACTGCGTTCATGTCGACGATTCCCTGCGATTTCTGCCCGCACCCGGTCGACCGGGGTCAGATGGAGGAAATCGAAATCTCGCACTACGTGCCGGACTCGTCGGGTGACGATCTTGCGTACGCGCGCACGTACTTCTTCGGGCACCCTGACTGCGTCCGCAAGTTCTATCGCGGACTGGTCGATCACAAGCTCGACCTCTTCAAACACCTACCGACGACGGCCCCCCTCGGCCCCGAGGACGCCAAGTAGGTTATTCGCGCCCGTAGCGTAGCTGGATAACGCGCGGCCCTCCGAAGGCTGAGATCGGCGGTTCGAATCCGTCCGGGCGCACCACTTTTTAGCCGGGCTGGCGTAGGCTCTCGAGCAGCGCCCGCGTCTTTTTCGCGCCGTCGGTATCGCCCAAAGCGTCGTAGAGTTCGATCGCTTTTTCGTAATCGGTTTTCGCGCGAGTCGCGTCGTGCTTGGCGGCGTAGATCGACCCTCGAATGCGATACCCGTCTCCATCGTTGCGGTTTGCGTTGATGTAGGTGTTGAGGTCGTTCAAGGCTTCGTCGGCGCGACCACTCGAAAGCAGGGCAATGCCGCGCCAATAGTAGGCACCCGTCTGCGTGGAATCGTCGGTCAGCACGCGCGTGAAATCGGTTACGGCTTCGGCATAGTGCTGGCCGGCGGTCTCGATCCGACCGCGGCCAAAGAAGCCACGATAGTATTCGGGATCGAGCCGAATCGCCTCATTGCAATCGGTTAGCGCATCTGCGGAATCGCCGTCTGCAAGATGCACCGAGCAACGCGCTGCGAAGGCGTGCTTGTCGGTCTTGTCGAGGTGAATCGCGATGGTGTAGTCGGCGATGGCGGCCGCGTTATCGTTAAGGTCGTAGTGCACGTCGCCGCGATAGTCGTACGAACCACCGTCGGCATCGTCGAGCGAGATCGCTTTGTCGCAGTCCTTGAGCGCTCCGGCTAGATCGTTCAGGCGCCGTCGCGTGTCGCAACGCGTCGAATACGCGTAGGCGTAACCGGGAGCAAGCTCGATGGCCTTGTCGTAGTCGGCGAGGGCGCCACTTTGGTCACCGGCATCGTCCTTGCAATCGCCGCGCAACGTGTAGGCGCGGGCCATCCCAGGGTCGAGTGCGATCGCCTTGTCCAAGAGCGCGATTGCTTCGCGATACTGGCGGGTGCGGAAGAGTCCGCGGGCGCGTTCCACGAGGTCGGATGCGGCCTGGGAAGCCATTGCCGGCGCGGACGTCGCCGCAGGCGGGGTTGCGGCGAGGGCGCGGGTGGAACCTGATGGCCCAGTCGCCATCAAAATCACCACGGGAAGTGCAATTAGAAGACGACGCACTCTCTCACCTCGCGAAGATTGCTTGCTGGGAACGAGGCCTTTTTTCGGGAAGCCCCGCAGCAATACCCGTGAAGAGGAGAGTCGGCTCTCGAGTGAGCGCCCAAGCCGCCTGGTGACCGCACCCTTCGAACCCACGCGGGACCAGGACGTTCGCTGCATGCGTAGGGCGCTGATATTGGCCGCCGAGGCGGAAGCCCACGGCGACGTCCCGATTGGAGCGGTCCTCGTGCTGGGCGATCTCGTAGTAGAAACCAAGAACGAAAAGGAACTTCGCCCCGATCCAACCGCGCACGCCGAGATGCTCGCAATCGCTCGGGCAGCCGCACGGCTCGGAGCGTGGCGTCTTGCGGGCGCGGTGCTGTACGTGACGAAGGAGCCGTGCGTCATGTGCGCGGGCGCGATGGTTGCCGCGCGCATCGAACGGGTCGCATTCGGTTGCCGCGATCCCAAAGGCGGCGCCGCGGGAAGCGTCATCGACGTGTTCGCGTCCCAGGCGGTCAATCATCGCGTCGAGGTTACCGCCGGCGTCCTCGAAGCGGAGACCGCGGCTCAGCTACGCGCCTTCTTCGCCGCCCGCCGTTGAACGCAATTCGGAGAGGGAGAGATTCGAACTCTCGGAATTACCCCCAACCGACTTCGTCGGTCGGGGAACCCCGGCAGTTTAAAACCGCTCCGCCTTCGGCTTCGCTGATGAGCGTTCCGAGAGTTCGAACGGCGCCTTGCTAAGACATCGGAGAGGGAGAGATTCGAACTCTCGGAACGCTCATCACGTTCGCCCGCTTTCGAGGCGGGTGCCTTCAACCACTCGACCACCTCTCCGTGGCTGGGCGCTTTGACCAGCCCCCACTATAGCACGTTTGAGGCTGCCTCTCCTGTGGAAGCGCACCCCCGAGAGCCCGACGCAGCGGTGTTGCGCGTCGGAATCGACGTTGGCGGTACGTTCACGGACGTCGTCGCAATCGAAGCGGCGACGCATCGCATCGTGGCGCGCGTCAAAGTCCCGACCACGCACGACGATCCGCTCGGGGTCGCGCGCGGAATCATCGAAGGACTGCGGCAGGTCCTGCAGTCGCCGGGCGTTGTCCCCGAACGGGTCGCGTTCGTCGCACACTCGACGACACAAGCAACGAACGCCTTGCTCGAAGGTGATGTCGCGCGCGTCGGCGTTCTCGGCCTCTGTCCGGGGCTCGGGGCGGTCGTGGCGCGCGCCCAGCTTCGCTTTCGGCCCGTGCGCTTAGCGCCCAACGCGGTGCTCGCACCGGCATTCGCGTTCGCGAGCGGCCGCGACGATGCGTCGCTCGAGCGCGCGCTCGACGCGCTCGTCAACGCCGGCTGCGTGGCGTTTGCGGTAAGTGCGCCCTTCGGCGTCGACCGGCCGGCCGACGAGGCACATGCCGTCGCGTTGGCGCGGGCGCGCGGATTGGCGGTGACCAGCGGACACGACGTCTCGTCGCTCTACGGGCTCCGCGCCCGAACGCGCACGGCGGCGCTGAACGCGGCGATCCTACCGACGATGGTGCGCACGGCGCGCATGACGGCGGAAGCGACGCGCCAGGCCGGAATCGCGGTCCCGTTGATGATCGTGCGCAGTGACGGTGGCGTGATGGATGTCGGCGAAGTCGAACGTCGACCGATCCTCACGATGCTCTCGGGACCTGCGGCCGGCATCGCGGGAGCGCTCTTGCACGAGCGGGTCACCGATGGGATATTCGTCGAGGTCGGCGGCACCAGCTCCGACCTCTCGGTGATCCGACGCGGCAGCCCACAACTTCGGCCGGCGCGAATCGGTGGGCATCGCACGATGTTGCGAACGCTTGACGTGCGCACGCTGGCAATCGCGGGCGGCAGCCTGATGCGCGTCGACCCGCGTGGGACCGGTGCGAGCGCGGTGCGCGACATCGGCCCGCGCTCGGCCCACATCGCCGGCTTGCGATACGCGTGTTTCACCGATCGTGACGCCGTCGCTCGTGCCGTTCCGACGTTCCTTCGTCCGTTGGCGGGCGATCCGGACGACTACCTCGCCCTCGTCGCACCCGACGGAACGCGCATCGCCGTAACGCCGACCTGTGCGGCGAATATGCTGGGTTACGTTCCGCCCGGCGCCTTTGCCCGCGGCGATGTCGAAGCGGCGCGCGCGGGGTTCGCGCGCATCGGCGAGCGGCTCGCGCTCGATCCCGAGACGCTCGCTCGGGCGTTGCTGGCGCGCGCCGCCGCGAAGGTGCGTGCCACCATCGATGAGTTGGTCCGCGATTACGATCTCGACGCATCCGGGACGGAACTGGTCGGCGGCGGCGGCGCCGCCTGGGCGCTCGTGCCGTTCGTTGCCGAGACCGCTCGACTGCCGCATCGAATTGCCCGCGACGCGGAAGTGATTTCACCCCTTGGCGTTGCGCTCGCGCTGGTTCGTGAAAGTGTCGAGCGGATAGTGCCGAACCCGACCCCCGAAGCGATCGTGGCAGTACGTCGGGAGGCGTTCGAGCGCGTCGTTGCGGCCGGCGCGGCCCCGGAGTTCGTCGAGGTCGCGGTCGAGCTCGATCCGCGTCGCAATCTCGTGCGCGCGACCGCTTCGGGTGCAACGGTCGCCACCGCCGGAGGGTCGGAGCAAAGCAACGGCGGGGGTAACGCCCGAGATCCGCAGCGCGCCGCCGCGCAAGTACTACGCTCTGAAAGCGGCGCTTTGGAATGCGCGGGTTCGACCGAACGGTTGGCCGTGTATCTGGGACCGGTAAAGCGCCGTCGCCGCGATGCGGCCATCGTGCAGTCGGACGGGGTCGTGCGGCTGGTCGTGCGTAACGCAAGCGTCGCGACGCTGACCGTAGAGCGAGTCGCGAGCCGCTTGCCGGTACTTCTCGATGAAGCGGCGGCCTTCGGCGATGTCGGACGCGCGCTGCCCGACTGCACGCTCGTCTACGGTGCGCGCATCGCCGAATTGGGCGGTTTGGCGGAACCCGCGCAGGTCGTGGCCCTAGCGCGCGAAGAGTTGCGCGGCCTGCCGAACGATTCGAAGGTGGTCGTGGTCCTGGGCCGCCACGCGACGACGTGAGCGCCGGCGAATCAGGCGAACGGCCACTCGCGCCGATAGTGCGCGCGCAGCGTGAAGACCGTGGCACCGAGCGCGATACTCGCGAGCCCGTAGACGATGGCCGACGTTCCTGCGCTCAGAAAGACGTACGACCAGCCGGCCAACGCGACGAGCGCGGGAAGTGGATACAGCCACATGCGGTACGGCGCGCGGATTCCGCGCCGGCGAACCGTTGCGAGGGCCGCGATTTGCGCGATCGATTGAATGAGGACTATGCTTGCGGTCAGCGCGCCGATGACCTGATCGAGCGAGAACAGGCAGGCGGGTAGCGCCAACAGGCCGATTGCGAGCAGCGAGAGGTCCGGAAAGCGATGCTTAGCGTTCAGGTGCGCGAACGGCCGCAGGAAGACACCGTCAAGCGCCGCCGCGTATGGAATGCGCGAGAAACCAAGCAAGTTGCCGTAGACCGACGCAAACGCCGTGACGAGAATGAGAACGGTCACGACCCCCGCGGCCACGATGCCGAAGGAGCGCTCGACGACGACGGAGGCGACGTGCTGGCCAAGCGGCGGCAGCGAACCGTCGGCCAACGGTATCAGCGACTGCCAAGCGATGGCGCCGAGCACGCCGAACTGCATCGTCACGTAGAGCCCCGCAACGAGCAGAATCGAAATGACGATCGAACGCGGGATGGTGCGCGCGGGGTCCCGCACTTCGCCGCCGATGCAACTCGACTGACTGTACCCAATGTAGTCGTACATCGCAATGATGAGCGCTTGGCCCAGTCCTGCGCGCAAGCCGCCCCAGAACGAGTCGGTCGCCGGAAATGCGAGCGCTTGGTGCGGGCTAAAGTGCACGAAGGATGCGACGATGATGACGAGCAGCGTGGCGAGGGTTGCCAGCGCGAGCGCGATGCCGATTCGCGAGATCGTGGCGATACCGCGATACAACGCGATTAGCGTCACGACCCCGACCGCGATCGCGACGGCTTTGGTTTCCCACGGCGTCGCGGCAATGCGCGGGAAGAAGTAGCCGGCGTAGTTGGCAAAGCCGATGTACCCGCTCGCTTGAAGCAGCGGCGCGAAGAAAATCGTTTGCCAGACGAAGAGAAAAGCCAGGAACCGCCCGAGTCGGGCGCGGCCGAAAATTTGGAGCAAATACCCGTAGGTGCCGCCCGAGCCGGGATATAGCGAACCGAGTTCCGCCCACACCAGACCGTCGCAGAGCGCCAGGCCGGCGCCGAGCAGCCAGCCCACGAGCGAGAGCGGACCATGCAGCGCACCGAGGACGAGCGGAATCGTGATCAGCGGGCCGATACCGACCATCGAGATCACGTTGAGCGCAACGGCGCC
>JBDTCF010000001.1:0-10654 GCA_039923715.1 Vulcanimicrobiaceae bacterium | reverse complement strand
CCTCCGGTTCGCCGATCCAGCACGTGATCTTCATCGTTCAGGAAAATCGCAGCTTCAACAATCTTTTCATGGGCTATCCCAACGCTTTGACGCAGAATTACGGCTACGACTCAAGCGGAAATCGGATTGCTCTCCACCCCCAGAGCTTCGCGGAGGGCTGGGATATCGATCACTCCGCGACCGCCTTCTTCACCGCGTTCGACCACGGTAAACTCGACGGTTGGAACAACGAGCGCGCGTGTTGCGGCAAAATACCGAACGACTTCGCCTACGGGTACGTACCCAGGCGCCTGGTTCGACCGTACTGGCAGATGGCCGGTCAATATGTCCTCGCCGACCACATGTTCCAATCGAATCTCGACGGGAGTTTCATCGCGCATCAGTACGTGATCGCCGGCTACGCGAGCCACGCCGTAAACTTCCCATCTAGCGTTTGGGGATGCCCCGGCGGCCCGAACGACGTCGTTACGACGCTGAACCCGAATCGCTCGTATGGCCCAAGCATCTCGGCGTGTTTCGACAACCAAACGATCGGCGACGAAATGGATCAGGCGGGTCTGAGCTGGAAATTTTACACAGCTAGCCTTAACGGCAATGGCAACCTGTGGTCGTCGTACCAAGCAATCGCCCACATCTACAACGGGCCGGACTGGAGCGCCGACGTCATCGATCCTCAGTCGCGCTTCGTCAGCGACGTCGCAAACGGCCAGCTTGCAAACGTCACCTGGATCACGCCGACCTTTGGAAACTCGGATCATACGGGTGGGGGTTCGAATTCGGGGCCGGCCTGGGTCAGCTCGCTCGTCAATGCGGTTGGCAAAAGTTCCTTTTGGAACTCGAGTGCGATCTTCATCATTTGGGACGACTGGGGCGGGTGGTTCGATCCGGTCAAGCCGGTCTACAGGGACTACGACGGACTTGGTTTCCGCATTCCGATGCTGGTCATTTCACCCTACGCGAAGCAAGGGGTCGTCGCGCACCGGCAATATGAGACGTCGAGCGTGCTGAAGTTCATCGAAGACACCTTCGGTCTCCCATCTCTCGCCGCAAGCGATGCGCGAGCGCTCGATCCGGCGGCGGAGGCCCTCGACTTCACCCAGCAGCCGCGCGCGTTCCAGCCGTTCGCGTCCGCACGTCCGCTGCAGTACTGGCGGATGCAGCCGGCCACGCGTTCGGCTCGCACGCCGGCGTTCGGCGACTAAAAGTACCTCTGGAGGTTCATCGTGAAAGCATTTCTTGCCCAACCCAGGTCGTGCCTGATGGCCTCGCTCGCGCTGCTGCTCTGCGGCGCTTCGTTTGGGCCGCGACCCGTCGTCCAACGGGGTCCATTCGCGGCACCCCGTAGGCTCCTGAGCGTGCCTTCCGTTCGGTATTCCGCGCTTCATAAGAAAATCCAACACGTGGTTTTCATCGTTCAGGAGAACCGCAGTTTCAACAACATATTCATGGGTTATCCCAAAGCGCTGACGCAGAACTATGGTTACGACCAGTCGGGCAACAAGATTCCCCTGCACCAGCAGGACTTGGTGACCTTATGGGACATCGACCACTCGGCGAACGGGTTCTTCGCGGCCTACGACAACGGCAAGATCGACGGCTGGAACAACGAGTACACCTGTTGCGGCTCGATACCACCGAACTTCGCGTACGCGTATGTAACGCGCAGCGAGATCCAACCGTATTGGGCAATGGCGAGGCAGTACGTCCTCGCAGACCACGCTTTCCAATCGAATCTCGACGGAAGTTTCATCGCGCACCAATACGCGATTGCCGCGTACGCGAGTCACGCTGTGAACTTCCCGGGCAATTCCTGGGGATGCCCCGGGGGGCCGAACGATACGGTGCCGACGCTCAACCCCGACCGCTCGTACGGACCGTACATCACCGCCTGCTTTAACAACCCGACGATCGGCAGCGAACTGGACGCCAAGGGCCTGAGCTGGCGGTTCTATACCACCGACATCAACAATTGGGACGGCGGTCTGTGGAACGCCTATCAGGCGATCTCGAACATCTATTTGCAGCCCGATTGGTACAACAATGTGGTCACGCCACAGAGCCAGTTTCTCAGCGACATCGGCAGCGGAAAGCTCGCGAACGTCACCTGGATCACGCCGACCTTCGAAAATTCGGACCATGCGGGACTCGACCAGCTAACCGGGCCGCCCTGGGTTGCCTCGCTGGTCAATGCGGTCGGCCAAAGTCAGTTTTGGGATTCGAGCGCGATTTTCGTTATCTGGGACGATTGGGGTGGTTGGTTCGATCCGGTCGTGCCGGTCTATGAGGATTACGACGGGCTGGGGTTCCGTATCCCGATGTTGATGATCTCGCCGTACGCGAAGCGCGGCGTCGTGGCGCACAAGCAATATGAGAGTTCGAGCGTCCTGAAGTTCATGGAAGACACCTTCGGGCTTGCCCCCCTGGCCACCAGCGATGGTCGCGCGCTCGATCCCGCTGCGGAGGCGTTCAATTTCCGCCAACCGCCGCGGCCGTTTCAGCCCTTCGCGGGCGCGCGGCCATTGCAGTACTGGCGGACCCAACCCCATCCGAACGCCGGCCGCCGCCCGCTGAACGGCGACTAACGGACGGAACCTTCTGGGGGTGGGGGGCGTTGTAGTTCCCGGTGCCCGAACTCCCGGAAGTCGAGACGATCGCACGCGGTCTCGCCAACGCCGTCAGCGGTAAGGTGGTCGCGAAGGTCGAAATTCGACTCCCCAAGGTGGTCTCGCCGCCGGCACGCGCATTCGCGCGGGAGGTGGTCGGCGAACGGATCGCTCGGGTCGGGCGCTGTGGCAAGTACGTGGTGGTCACCCTCGGCAGCGGCCGAGCGCTCGTCGTTCATCTCCGGATGACCGGGCGGCTCGTCGTCCTGCCGGCGGACTCCACCGCTGCCTATCCGTACACGAACGTCCTCCTGACGTTCGTGGACGGAGCCCGTCTGGCGTTTGCCGACGTCCGCCAATTCGGCAGGATGCGCCTGGTGGGACCGGAAGAAGCGTGGGCTGCCGAAGTCGGTGTGGAACCGCTCTCCGACGCCTTCACGTTGGACGCGTTCTCCCGCCTGCTGGTTCGCCGCACGACGCCTATCAAGACGTTCTTGCTGGACCAGCGCCGAATCGCGGGGATCGGCAATATCTACGCCTGCGAAGCGCTCTGGGAGGCCCGAGTCCGTCCGACTCGGCCAGCCGGCTTGCTCTCGCGCCCGGCGCGCGCCCGCCTCCACGCGGCGATCGGTTCCGTCCTACGGAAGGCGATCGAAATGCGGGGAACGAGCGTCGACGACTACGTCGACGCCGAGGGTCTCCGCGGCGGCTTCCAAAACGAACTCGTGGTATACGGTCGGGAAGGGAAGGCGTGTCGCCGGTGTGGTAAGGCCATCGTTCGGACAGTCCTGGCTCAGCGCGGCACCTGGTGGTGTCGGATCTGCCAGAAGCGGTAATCAAAAAATCTCGGCCCTTCGACACAGGGGGGAACTACGCATCGGCGTGGGGCGCGACCGGACGATACGAATCGGCGCGTTAAAGTAAAGGGGAACGCAATCACTACTATCGACATCGCTCCGCCCCCGGCTGAGGAACTCGAGGACCAGCTCGCGCTCGAACAGCGCATGTACGAGGAGAGCCTCAAAGTCCTCGACGAGGGACAGGTTCTTATCGGTCTGATCGTCGCCAAGTATCAGGACGAACTGCTCGTCGACATCGGCGGGAAGTCCGAAGGCATCCTGAGCTTCCGCGAACTCTCGCTTGCCATCGAACCCAAGGAACTTAAGGTTGGCGACAAGCTTGAGGTGATGATCCACCGGATCGACGATCAGGATGGAACGCTGTTCCTCTCCGAGCGTCGTGCCCGCGCGCTCAAGACGTGGGAAAAGGTCATCCAAGCGCACGAAGGCGACGAAGTCATCGAAGCGACCGTCACGCAAGTGGTCAAGGGCGGCGTGCTCGTCGATCTCGGTATGCGCGGCTTCGTCCCCGCTTCGCAGATCCGTCGTCAGCCGGTCGGCAATCTCGACGAACTCGTCGGCAAGCACCTTCGTCTGAAGGTGATCGATCTCGACCACAAGCGGCATCGCGTGGTGCTCTCGCAGCGGCTCGTTCTCGAAGAAGAGTTGAACGCGAAAAAGGTCGAGTTGCTCGGCACGCTCGCGGTCGGTCAGATTCGCGAAGGCATGGTCGTGCGCTTGGCCGAGTTCGGAGCGTTCGTCGACCTCGGCGGCATCGACGGCCTGATCCATAACAGCGAACTCTCGTACGCGCGCATCAAGCACCCCTCGGAAGTCGTGAAGATCGGCGACGTGGTGCAAGTCGAAGTGATGAAGTTCGATCCGGAAGCCAAAAAAGTATCGCTCTCACTCAAGCACGCGCTCCCGGACCCGTGGAACGAACACGGCGATAAACTGTTGGAAGGCAACAAGCTGATCGCGCAGGTCGTGAAGGTTACGCCGAACTACCTGCTCGTCGAGATCGTTCCCGGCATCTTGGCAATGGTTCCTAAGGGCGAATTCCCGACCGACAAGCAATACAGCCCCGGCGAAGAAGTCGAGGTCACGTTGCTGACGATCAACAACGGCACGCGCCGCATCACGGGCTCGATCCAGCACGTGATGGACGTGGCGCCCGAGGAGTTGGGTGCGTTCGCCGCCGACGGTGAAGTCGGCACGATCGGCCAAGCGCTCGCACCGATGCGCCCCGCTCCCGCCGCTGCGGCGCCCGCACCGCAAGTCGTCGCATCGGAACCAGCCGAACCGCACGCTACTGCACCGGAAGCCGCCGAATCGCAGCAAGCTGCCGCGCCGGAACCGCAAGCCGGTGGGACCGAAACGGCAGAACCCGAAGCGCAAGCCGCTGTACCGGAGCCGCGAGCCGCTGCGGAGGAGCCGCACGTTGCTGCGCCAGAAACCGCCGAGGCGGAGCAGGCTGCGCCGGAATCGTCCGAACCGGCGGCTGCCGAGCCTGCGATGTTCTCGGGCGCTCACGAAACGGCACCCGACACCGAATAGCCAACCAGGTCGCGTCCTCGACCAAAAGGGCCGTCGCACCGAGCGGCGGCCCTTTAGTTGCCCGGCGCTTTCACCAGGCCGACCCAGCTCCCCCCGCTTCGCGCTGACAGGAGAGGCTGCTTCTGGAGCATCCTGCTTGTGAAGCAGCATACTAAGCAGTTTATCGGCCGATCTGCCGAACTCGACGGCCTCCAGCGGCGGTCCGAGCAAGCCGGCGCACAGCTGGCGCTGGCCTATCGCCGACGTCGCGTCGGGAAGTCGTACTTAGTCGATCGGTTTCCCTATATGCGCGGTGCTTGAATGCCGAATCCGCGTCGGTTGGTAGACGGTTGCCAAAACGAAGCGATGTGCTTTCAGGTCGGGACGGCAAGAAGCCGGCAGCAACGTTGATTGATGCTGCCGGCTTCGTTTCGATCCGAGGCTATTTTGCTGGGTTCGACTTATTGATCACGATGACCGTGCCGGGCAGGATCGATGGGCTGAATCCATCGTTAACTTGAGCGGTACACGTGCCGTTTGTCCCCGCGTTTTGGACGTTCAATGCTGTATAGAGGACAGCTAGGGATGCAATGCCATTCTGATCGCAGAGGTCTTGCGAGAGGTAGAAACCGTCTCCATTCACTCCACCATCAGAGATGTTCGCGCCTACGAACGGATTCGAGGGCGTCAGATAAACGGGGTTCGGAGAGATGGTCACGCACTGCTGGCCGGCGGGGCACGCCGTGGGTGACGGATATGGCGTCGGCGTTGGCGGAGGGGTTGTCTGGCCGGGCGACGGCGTCATCGTCGGCGGCGGCGGCGTCGGGTGGGCGGGCGTCGGAGTCGGCGTCGGCGGCGGCGGCGTCGGGTGAACGGGTGTAGGTGTGCTGCTTGGCGGATTCGTCGCGGGCGTTGTCTGCGTCGGCGCCGGCGTTGGCGTGTGGATCGACGGCGGATTCGTCGTGCTGCTGCCGCCGCAGGCGCTGATCACCGCGGTCAGCGCGACGAGCGAAAGCCCCGCGGTCAGGCCGGAAAGTGGAATGCGGAGTTTCAAAACGTGCCTCCTGAGAGCGTGCAATTGCGGTGAAGCTCGCCGGACCCACCAACGAGGAGGTGCGCGAAACGATGCTTTCAGCCGTCTGTTGTTTCGGCGAGCGAAACCAACCCTTATCCCCGTGCGGGCGGATTTCCCTGCGCATCCCCTACGTCGCGACAGGCTCCCCCGGTTTACGAATCTTTGCAGCTTTCGCCTAGCTTGGCAGGCGAGCGAGGGATTGCGAAGGCGCGTGCAACCTGTGTTTCGTAGAGCGTTGCGGTGAAGCTACGGGTCGGGTTGACCGGCGGGATTGGGTCCGGCAAAACCGAGGTCGGCCGGATATTTGCCGACGCCGGAGCGCTTGTGATCGATGCGGATGCGTCGGCGCGCGAAGCCCTAGCGCCCGGAACCCCGGGGTTGGCCGTAGTCAGCGCCCGCTGGCCGGAGGCGGCCGCCGCCGGTGGCGCACTCGATCGCGTCGCGCTGGCCCGGATCGTTTTCGCCGATCCGCGGGCGCGGGCCGCGCTGGAAGCGATCGTCCATCCGATCGTACGCGCCTTGGGGCGCGAACGCGAGGCGGGCGCCGGCGACCGGATCGTCGTTCACGAGGTACCCCTGCTGTTCGAGGCAGGCTTCTGGAAGGAGTGCGACGCCAACGTGCTCGTGGTCGCGGCCCGCGAACGGCGCGTCGCGCGCGCGGTCGCACGGTCCGGGCTCGCACCCGCTGAAATCGAGCGCCGCATGGAGGCTCAGATCGACCCGGCACGGGCTCGGGCGCTGGCGGACATCGTGATCGACAACGACGGGTCGCTCGACGATCTGCGGAAAGCCGCGAACGCAGCCTACCGTCGGCTCGCCGCCTGGCCGCGCCGGCGCTCGGAAACTTCTAAGATCGCGGCCGAGTAAGCGCTCGACGAGAAGGAGCTACAGCTTGGACGCCGCTCAGTTCGCCTCAGCGTACGCGCTCACGACCAGCATCGGGTTGCGTCCGTTCTTGACGCTCGCGCTCGCGTCGCTCGCGATGCATTTCGGATATCTGCATCCTTCGCACCCGTTCGCGTACCTCGGAACCGACGGCGCCACCGTCGTGCTCGCCGTGCTGGCGATCCTCGAGTTTGCGGGCGACAAGGTTCCGGCAGTCGACAACGCGCTCCACGTCGTGCACTTCGCGATCAAGCCGGTCGCCGCCGCGATCCTGGTGGGCAGCGCGCTGCCGGATACGAGCGGCACGGGAGCCTACGCCGCGATGGGGCTCGGCGCGCTCAACGCGCTCGGCGTGCACACCGCCAGTGCGACCGCGCGCGGCGCGTCGACTGCGATGACCGTGGGCGTGGCCAATCCGGTCCTGAGCTTCGCCGAAGACGGTATGGCGGTGGTGACCGTCGTGGCGGCCTTCGCCGCGCCGTTCCTGGCGGCGTTCTTCGCGGTGCTGATTACCTGCTTGCTCGCCATCGTCGCCATTCGGGTCGTACGCCTGGTGGCTCGGCGCCGCGCTCGTTAGACTGCACCCGCTACGTGGCGTGCCCGCGCCTCAACACGCGCCCGGGTAGCGCGCGCGTGGGGACGCCATTGCGCGCGACGGCGGTTCCGTTGACGAACACGGCGCGAATGCCTTCGGGATACGCGAACGGTTGCTCGTAGGTCGCGCAATCCACGATGCGTTCCGGATCGAACAACACCAGATCGGCGTACGCTCCCACCTCGATGCGGCCCCGCCCGGAAAGGCCGAAGGCGTCGGCCGGAAGCGAGGTCATACGCCGGATTGCTTCGGCGAGTTCGAGCGTCCCGCGGCCGCGCACGAACCGTCCGAAAACCCGCGGAAAGCAACCGAACGTGCGCGGATGTGGTACGCCGCGTGCGGTCGGTCCGCTCGTGGCGCGCGCGGACGCGTCGCTGCCGATGCAGGTGAACGACGCGGACAAGACCGTCGCGACGTCGTCTTCATTCATCGCAAAAAAGATCGCCTGAACGCCGAACCGTTCCTCGATCAGCAAGCGCAGCGCCGCGCGGGCCGGCGGCAGCCGCCAGCGGCGCGCGATCTCATCGAGGTGCAAACCGGCAAGTTCGGCGTTGCGCTCGCTCGCGAGCGTCGAGACGACGATGTCGCCCCAACTCTCGCTCCAATCGAGCTCGAGGCGCAGGGCCAGCGCCGTCTGCGTTCCCGGATCGCGCAAACGTTCGAGCGCAGCTTCCCGTCCGCCGAACAGCGCGTCTTCCGGGAGGATCGTATCGAGATCGGTCCACATCGCGACGTAGGGGTAGACATCGGCGACGACGTCCAATCCTCCGGCGCGCGCGCGGGCGACGCGCTCGAGCGACGCATTGACTTTGCCCCAGTTGCGCTTGTAGGCCGCCTTGTGATGCGAGAGCTGCACGCGAACGTCGGCCCGCCGGCCCACTTCGAGCGCCTCGTCGACGGCCTCCAAGAGATCGTCCGCTTCCGAACGAAGGTGCGAGGCGTAGCAGGGGCCACCCGCCTCGCGCGCGGCGCGCGCGCAGGCCACGAGTTCGGTCACGTCGGCGTAGCGCGAAGGAACGTAGATGAGCCCGCTCGAGACGCCGAGCGCGCCCGCTTCGACCGCCTCGCGCACGAGCCGCGTCTGGGCGTCGAACTCTTCGCGTTCGAGTGGACCTTCGCGATCGCCGCGAACGCTGCGCCGCGTCGTTCCGAGTCCGACTAAGGTCGCAACGTTGAGCGCGACGCCGGCTCGCGAAACGAGGTCGAAGAACTCGCTCAAATTTTCCCACTCTACCTCGAGCCCGTACGCGCGCGCGTCGTCACGCTTGCGTTCGCGCGCGAGCCCGCGCAGCGGCGCGACGGAGCTGCCGCAGTTGCCGCCGATCTCGGTCGTGACACCCTGAAGGATCTTTCCCTCGCAGTGAGGATTCACGAGCCACAACTCGTCGGTGTGCGCGTGGACGTCGATGAATCCCGGCGACAGTGCGAGGCCGCGCCCGTCGATGCGCTCGACCGCGTCACGCTCCCGCAGGTCTCCGATTAGCGCGATCCGCTCGCCGACGATGGCGAGATCGGTCACGCTCGGAGCGCGCCCCTCGCCCTCGAAGATGCGCGCGCCTTCCACGATCGTGTGAAGCATGGCGTTTAGACCTGCCCGGCCTGGGTACCACCCAAGTACGCCGCTGGGCAGGCCACCCAACGAACGGTCACCACATTGCCAAAACGAACGACGCTCTGCATCTCAGTAAGGACTACCATGGCGCTGAAACCGAAAACCGCTACGGACGCACCCGCCGCAACCAACGGAACCAACGGAACCAACGGAACCAATGGCACGTACGGAGGTGAAATGTCGGTGCGTGAAGCCGGCAAGAAGGGTGGCGACACCGTACGCAATCGGTACGGAAGCGGCTTTTACGAAGCGATCGGACGTAAGGGCGGCCAAGTAACGCGCGAGCGGCACGGCTCGGGATTTTACGAAGCGATCGGCCAAAAAGGCGGCCAGGTCGTCAAGGATAAGTACGGCGCCGATTTTTACGAAGAGATCGGGCACAAGGGCGGACAAAAGGTCAAAGCGCTGATCGAACAAGCGAAGAAATCGTTGGCCGAAGAGAAGAAGTAGGCGCGCGGCGGGCCTCAATCGTGCATCCCGCCCGAAACCCGCTCGAGGTGCACCTTACCGCTCTTGACCTCGAGCGACATCCGGTCTATTCGCAGCTTTCCGCCGCGAGTCGTAAGCGTGCTTGGCTCGTTGAAGGTCAGTTGCTGTTGCGTCTCGCTCCAAATCGCCGAGGTCGTGTCGAACGAACGCGGCTTGCGGCGGTCGACCGTTTCGACGTGTAGCGGGCCGCTCGCGTTGAAGTCGTGGGTGAGCATGTTGATCGACATGTGGCGCGCTCGCACGCGTAGCCAAGGCTTCCCTTTGCGATAGATCAAGCCGCTATGAACCCCCTCGACGTCGACGAACGTTTGGTCGGCGTTGGTCGTGATCTTGTCGTAAGCGATCGACCAGGAGTGGGTCGTAATGCGCTCGCCGCGTGCTGCGCCGGACTGCAGCGTAATCGGCTGCGTCGCAGCAAACGGCGGCACGTACTCACGGCCCGCGAGGTACGTCTCGAGCGCGAACCAGGTGGCGAAGATCGCGAGCGCACCGTACAGGACCCGTCGTTTGGTCAGACCGGTCATCGTCGTTTCCAAACCGGGAACGCCCAAGCGAGAATCAGCAAGAGGGCGATTGGGTACGCACCCAGCCGCGCGTAGAGCGTCGGTGCCGGCGGTCCGATCGCCCCGCTCACGATGGCCACGTGCTGGAGCGTCGTGCGTTGCACGTAGCGGCCGTTCGGCGCGATGATGCCGCTTATGCCGGTCGCGGCCGCGCGTACGATCCACGTTCCGGTCTCGAGCGCGCGCATCTGCGCGATTTGGGCGTGCTGGTAGGGGCCGGCGGTCGTGCCGAACCAAGCGTCGTCGGTCGCGACCAGCAGCACTTGCGCGCCCGCAGCCACCGCGACGTGCGCGAGGTCGTCGAAGGCAGATTCCCAGCAGATCAACGCGGCGACCCGGAGGTTTCCGATGGGAACGACGACGCTAGCACGCCCGGAACGGAAGCGCGAGACGAACTGCGCGCCCGGCAAGTGCTCGAGAAGCCCCGGCGCGGGAAGTTGCTCGACGAACGGCACTA